>CAYVXO010000335.1:0-4314 GCA_964454485.1 uncultured Rubrivivax sp. | reverse complement strand
TCGGCGCTGCCGGCGGCCAGCATGTCGTGCGCGAACATCATCGCGCGCATGCCGCTGCCGCACATCTTGCTGAGCGTGACGGCGCCGGCGCTGTCGGGCAGGCCGGCTCTGCGCGCAGCCTGGCGCGCCGGCGCCTGGCCCTGGCCGGCCATCAGGCAGTTGCCGAGCAGCACTTCGTCGACGCTGTCGCCGGGCACGCCGGCGCGTTCGACCGCGGCCTTCACGGCCACGGCGCCCAGTTCCCAGGCCGCGAGGCCGGCGAAGTCCCCCAGCAGGCCGCCGATGGGTGTGCGGGCGGCGGAGGCGATGACGATGGAATCAGCCATGGACGGGCTCCTTCGTTGAAGCGGCGATGCGCGCATTCTGCCGCCGGACGGCGAAGCGCTTGGAAGGCTCGTAGGGGAACACGTCGTGCACGTGGCCGGCCAGGATGCGTTCCTTGCAGCCCTGCCAGAACGCCGGGTCCAGCAGCTCGGCGTGGTGGGCCATGAAGATCTCGCGCACCTGCGTGTTGCCGAGCAGGAAAGGGCCGAAGGTCTCCGGGAAGACGTCGCCCTTGTTCACCGTGTACCAGATCTCGCCCGAGAGCTCTTCCTCCTCGTTGCGCGGCGCGGGCACGCGGCGGAAGTTGCAGTCGGTGAGGTATTCGATCTCGTCGTAGTCGTAGAAGACCACCTTGCCGTGGCGCGTGACGCCGAAGTTCTTCCACAGCATGTCGCCGGGGAAGATGTTGGCGGCCACCAGGTCCTTGATCGCGTTGCCGTATTCGATGACCGCCTGCTCCACCTGGCGCGGCGTGGCTTCCTGCAGGTGGATGTTGAGCGGGATCATGCGCCGCTCGATGTAGAGGTGGCGGATGACGAGGATGTCGCCGCGCTCCTCGAGCAGGCTGCCGCAGAAGTGCTTCAGCTCGGCGACGAGCTCCTCCTCGAAGCGGTGGCGCGGGAACGCGACGCTGGAGTACTCCAGCGTGTCGGCCATGCGGCCGACGCGGTCGTGCTGCTTGACCAGCAGGTACTTGGACTGGATCAGCTCGCGCGTGGTCTCCTTCTGCGGCGGGTAGAAGTCCTTGATGACCTTGAAGACGTAGGGGAACGAGGGCAGGTCGAACACCAGCATCACCATGCCCTTGATGCCGGGGGCGATGCGGAACTTGTCGCTGCTGTGCCGCAGGTGCGAGAGGAAGTCGCGGTAGAACATGTTCTTGCCCTGCTTCTGCAGCCCCAGCGCGCTGTAGATCTCGGACCGCGGCTTGCGCGGCATCAGCGAGCGCAGGAACTGCACGTAGGCCGAGGGCACTTCCATGTCGACCATGAAGTAGGCGCGTGCGTAGCTGAAGATGAGCAGCAGCTCGTCCTCGCCGAAGAGCACGGTGTCGACGACCAGCCGGCCCGATTCGCTGTGCACGATGGGCAGCGCGAACGGCACCTCGACGAAGCCGTTGATGATCTTGCCGACCGCGTAGGCGCCCTTGTTGCGGAAGAACAGGCTGGAGAGCACCTGGATCTGGAAGTTGGCGCGCGGCTTGAAGCTGCCCAGTTCGGCGCGCGCGGCGGCGGTGACGTCGGCGATGTCGCGCTCCAGGTCCTCCCACTCGCCTTCGAGCTGGAAGTTGTCGACGATGCGGCGCCAGGTCTCGTGCAGCCTGTCCAGCGTGGGGTAGTAGGCGCGGTAGGTGGGCAGCGCGGCCGGCTCGTCGTTCTCGATGTACTCGGTGCTGACCGCCGGGCGCACGAAGATGAAGTCGTTGTTGAAGTAGCTGTCGTGCAGCAACTTGACGGTGACCGAGTTGAAGAAGGTCTCGGCCAGCTCGGGCTGGTGGTGGTTGGTCAGGAGGCCGATGTAGTGCAGCTTGGCCTGCTGCCAGGTGTCGGTGGACAGCGTGTCGACCTCGAACTCGCGGCGCAGCCGTTCCACTGCCTCGTGCACGCGGACGTCGTAGAACTCGATGCGCTCGCGCTGCGCCCGCTGCTGGCCGTGCCAGTCGGCCAGCTCGAAGCGCCGCTTGGCGGCGGCGCTGGTCTCGCGGAAGAGGCGGTAGTGGCGGTCGAAGCCCTCCAGCATGGCCTTCGCGATCTCGAAGGCGCGGCTGTCGGTCAGGCGGTGCGGGAACATCGGGGCGGGCACGGGCACTTTCGGCGGCGGGTGGAGCCTGCCAGTGTAGGCAAGCCGAGCCGACGCGGGGCTGACGCGGCCCTCAGACCGCCTTCACTCGACCTTGAGCACCCGCATGCCGAGCGCGCGGCTGGCGCGGTCGGTCACCTGCACCGTGGTCTGGCGCGGGCGGAAGTCCTCCGGCAGCTTGAGCGTGCCGCGCAGCACCTCGTGGGCGCCGACCGACAGCGCCACCGGCTTGAGCGCCAGCGAGGTCTCGCGCCCGCCGGCGGCGAGCCCGGCCACCGTGAACTGCAGCAGCCCTTCGAGCGGCCGCGCCGGGGCGCCGCGCCGCGTGAGCACCAGGTCGTATTCGAGCGTGCTGCCGCTGGCCTGGAAGCGCGCGGCGCGCACTTCGACGTCGCCGCCGCGGGGGTCGGGTGGCAGTGCGGCCACCAGCACCGCGGTATCGGCGCGCTGGCGTTCCAGCGCCTGGCGCGCGGCGGCGAGTTCCTCGTCGCGCTTGCGGCCTTCGGCGGTGGCGGTTTCGAAGCGGGCCTTCAGCGACGCCAGCTCGCGCTGCAGGCGCTGGCGGTCGATGTCGGCGCGCTGGTACTCGTTCTGCAGCCGTTCGGAGTCTTCGACCGAAAGGCGCGGCGGCAGCACCCGCTGCTGCACGTAGACCACGCCGCCGGCGCCGGTGGCGGCGCCCAGCAGCAGCAGCCACAGCCAGCGCGGCACCTTCGTGCGCGAGCGGCGGCCGCGGTAGGGGTCGAAGACGACCGGCTTGACCTGTCCGAACATGGGGCGTCGAGACTACCCGCGCGCGCGCCCCTTCATGCAACGGGATGTACCGGGCGTGACCGGCCGGTGCGGCGCTACGGCTTGAAGATGCGGCTGCCGGAGGCCGTCTTGCGCGTCTGCAGGTGGGCCCAGCGCGGCGTGGCCGCAGCGACCTCGGCGTAGAGGTCGCAGTCCACCAGCGCCTGGCGGCCAGCGTCGCTGGCGATCCACTTGTCGATGTCCTCGACGTCGTCGCTCAGGTCCACCGCCTCGGCGGTGAGGTGGGGCGAGTTCTTGGCGGCGTTCTTGGTCGCCGCGTTCACCGAAGGCGGGCGCCAGCCGCTGTTCACGTTGTCGGGCGCGGTGCTGCCGGTGGCGGCGTGGTAGAGCTCCAGGAACTGGTTGGCTCGGCGCACGGTCTCGGCGGCGTTCTTCTTGATCTCGTCGGTCAGCTCGGACGCGAACTCGGTGTCGCGGCCCTTCCAGTACTGCTTGAGCGTGATGGCCATGGAAAGCGAACCTCCTCCTGTGGGACGGGTCCGCACGCTAAGGGTGCCGGGGGGCGCCGTCAACGCCATTCGTGGGGACGACGGCTACTCGTCGCCGCCCGGCTGGCGCGGGTAGCGCTTGAGCGCGGCGGAGAACACGTCGACCACCGTCTCCGGCCGGTCCATCGTGCAGTGCAGGTCCTTCAACAGGCCGTCCTTCAGGCCGTAGACCCAGCCGTGCACCGCCACCTTCTGGCCGCGCGCCCAGGCGTCCTGGATCACGGTGGACAGCGCCACGTTGCCGACCTGCTCGATGACGTTCATCTCGCACAGCACGTCTTCCTGCTGCTCCGGCGGCAGGTGCTCCAGCCGCTTGCGGTGGCGCAGGCGCACGTCCTGCACGTGGCGCAGCCAGTTGTCGGCCAGGCCCACGCGCGTGCCCTTCAGCGCCGCGCGCACGCCAGCGCAGCCGTAGTGGCCGACGACGATGATGTGCTGCACCTTCAGGTGCTCGACCGCGAACTGCACGGTGGAGAGCGCGTTGAGGTCGGAGTGCACCACCACGTTGGCCACGTTGCGGTGCACGAACACCTCGCCCGGGTCGAGGCCGATGATCTCGTTGGCCGGCACCCGGCTGTCGGCGCAGCCGATCCACATGTACTTTGGCGTCTGCTGCTGCGCCAGCCGGGTGAAGAAGCCGGGCTCGCGCGCCTTGGTCGCGTCCGCCCAGCGCTGGTTGCGTTCGAACAGGTCGCGGATGTCCTGGGTCATCGGACGGCGCTCACATCGTCTCCGCGAAGAGTTCGCGGCCGATCAGCATTCTGCGGATTTCCGATGTCCCTGCGCCGATCTCGTAGAGCTTGGCGTCGCGCCACAGGCGGCCGAGCGGGTATTCGTTGATGTAGCCGTTGCCGCCGAAGATCTGGATGCCCTCGCCGGCCATCCAGGT
>CAYVXO010000334.1:0-4354 GCA_964454485.1 uncultured Rubrivivax sp. | reverse complement strand
GCCCGTCCTGGAGGTGGCTGGCCCGGATCATCGCCATCAGCAGCGGATCGCCGTCGCCTTCCGCCATCGCCTGTCGCAACTCGCGGCTCGAAAGACTCCGGCGGCACCGGCGCTCATGGGCCTGGAGATAGGCCTGCGCCCCTTGGTGCGCCGCCGGGGAGATCTGCTGGAGCAGCGCAAGGTAGTCGGCCATCGGCACGTCGCCCGTGACAGCCGGCTCGGCCGCTGTCTGCGCCAGCGCCGGCAAGGCCACAGCGAGCGCGGTCAGGGCGACAAGGGACGCCAAAGAGGCCCGGGAGGTCGATTGGGCCACGTGACGGAACCCCGGCCAACCCAGCATCAGGTGCGGATCCACGGCAGCCCCTCAGAACAGCGGCACCACGGTGCCCAGCACCTGCTCGGCCCGCACGAGCCCGCTGCTGCGGTAGCGCGAATCGAACGAGTCCGGGCCGGTGCCCTGCACGTAGTAGTGGCCTGGCGGGATCACCGTCGGCGCAATCGGCTCCAGGGGCCGCCGGTCGAAGGCCTGGACCTTGGCCGTGCCGACGACGACACCGTTGACCGACACCGTGCGGCCGGACACCGTCACCACGTCGCCCGGCAGGCCGCGCACGACCTTGAAGAACGGTTGACCGTCCAGTCCGGGGTAGGCGGTTCGCGCTTCGCCCGCAAACGAGAAGATGACGAACTCGCCGCGCTGCAGCGGATGCTCGCCGTGCTGCAGCCAGGCCACCCGGTACGGCAGGCTGCCCGTCCAGTTGAAGAGGACCGGCACCCGCGGCGTCGGGTCGATGAAGAGCCGCGTGTAGGCGAAGGCCCAGATCGCGAACACGGGCAGGTAGAGGTACCAGCGTCGCCCCATGTGCGCCGCAAAGTCGATGGCCTGGGTGCGAAGGCTGCGGTTCATCGGGCCTCCTCGGAGTCGTTCCTGTGGGGTGTCTGGGGATGGCCCAGCTTCTGCTGCAGCAGTGCCGTCAGATCGACGGTCCGCGGTGTCCGGCCGGCCACGGCGCTCTTCAGCACCACCAGGCAGGCGCAGTCGCGCGGCAGTTCCTCGAGAGCGGCCGGCAGCCGCTGCGAGAAGCTCCGGGCGAGCGCAAACGCCTTCTCGCGATCGGCGTCGGTGGTGGCGCGGGTCAGGAGCTGGGTGAACTCGGCCTCCTTCTGCCGGTACACCTCGCCGACATCGACCACGCCGACCCGCTGGGCCGGGCGCACCACCACGCGGTCGTAGGCGGCCAGCGTGCCCAGCACGATCAGCAGCGCGAATGACGCGTGGAGGAGGATGGGCGCCACGCCCACGGGCCCGGCAAGGGGCTGCTGGGGGTTCGGGCCCGCACTGGCGCTGGCGTAGACGTCCATGGGGGCCTCGCCTGGGTCACACCGCGTGACCGCGCCGCCGCAGCAGCTCGGTGATCGCGTCGTCGATGCTCAGGCCCTGCGCCCGAAGCTCGTCGATCGGGGCGTTGTCCTCCAGCTTGTTGGAGAACAGCAGATGGGTCGCCGGGTCGAGGATGTTGCGCGCCACGCCTTCGCCCACCGGCGAGGAGATGTAGACCTCCGAGAAGACGCCCGGCTCCGTGCGCAGCGAGTTGAGCAGCCGCTTCTTGGGCTCGTCCATCGACAGCCGCCCCTTGCGGTCGAGCATCTCGATGGACTCGGGCTTCTGCCGCAGCAGGAACACCCAGTCCGAGCAGTTGAAGGCCGCCTCCATCTGGGCCGATCCGTAGTAGTCGTCGGCACTCTGAGTGGCCGTGCCGAGCGATCCGCCGTACTTGCGTGCACGACGCGCGGCTTCCTCGACCACGGCCGCCTTCACGGGGTCGTCGGCACCGATGTCGCCCAGCTGCTGCTTGAGCTCGTCGATGAAGAGCACCTTGCGCCGGTTGCGCGTCAGGTACATCTCGCCGGTGATCTGGTGCAGCAGCAGGATGTTGACGACCGCATGCAGGTCGGGCCGGCGCTTCAGCTCCTCGTTCTCGATGACGACGAAGTCGTTGCCGAAGTCGATGTTGTTGCGCCCCTCGAAGAAGCGCTCGTACTGGCCGCCGCGCGCGTAGGGGTTCAGCATCACGGCCAGGTCGCGGATGCGGGGGTCCTCGCGCACGCCCAGCTCCTCGATGGTGCCGGCCTTGAAGGCGTCGCGAAGCGCGGTCACCGTGAGCGCGTTGCCGTGCTCGCGGAACAGCTTGATGACCATCGCCGAGATGGCCTTGTACTGGACCTCGTCCAGCGGCCGGGACATCGAGGCCATCTTGGAGATGGCCGGCACCAGCATGTCGATGTCCTCGTTGATGTCGACGATGTGCGTGAAGGGGTTGAGGCAGATGTCGACGTCGGGCCGGAACTCGATGTACGTGCCCTTGGCCTTGCGGCACAGCTTCTCGAACGACCGGCCGAGGTCGAGCATCCACACCTTGGCGTCGATGGCGCGGTAGGACCACGCCATCTCGTTCATCAGCACCGACTTGCCGGACCCGGGCGCGCCGATGATCGCGAAGTTGTAGTTGCCCAGGTCGTTGTCGAAGATGTCCAGCGTCATCAGCTGGCCGCGCCGGCCACCGAAGACCAGGGCCGGCGTGCGCGTGCCGCGCCACTCGGCGATCAGCGGCGCCAGGTGGATGGCATTGGCCATCGTCTTGCGCGAGACGCGGCGCATCTTGGCCAGGTCCTTGTGGAAGGACTCCGACAGCGTCATCGGCAGGCTGGCCAGCAGCGCCTGACGGTGCATGTAGACATCGGCGTTGAGCTGGAAGCCCCGTCCGCGCCAGATCGCGTTGGCTGTCTCCTGGGCGGAAACGGCCTTCTCGGGCGGCGAGAAGATCGCCAGCTGGTGGTACAGGCTCACCAGGCTGCTGCCCACGTCGATGGCGTTGGCCGCCGCGGTCCAGTCCTGCAGCTTCTTGCCCACGTCGGGCATCACCTCGGCCATCTTGCTGCGGGCGTTCTGGGTCGCGCGCACGTGGTTGGCGGTGACCACGGACTTCATGACGTTGGGGTCGAGCACGTGCACGCCCATGGTCAGCAGGAAGGGCGCGCTGTACTGCAGCGCCGGCTGCATCAGGTCGCCGATCAGCGAGCCCATCTGCCACAGCGCGAAGCGCTCGGGGAAGGACTTGATCGAGTAGAAGCGTGCTTCCAGCGATCCCTCGTGGCCCTCCTTCCAGAGGGTCAGGCCGGCAGGATGCGGGTCCTGGATGGTGTCGAAATCGACGATCTGGTCGCGGATCTCGCGGCCGTCGTCGTAGTGGAGGTTCGGCGCGTCGGTCTGGGAGACCCGGTCCGGGTTGGTGAACAGCGCACACCAGTTGATCAGGTCCGCGGCGTCGCAGACACGGCTGGGCAGCGACGCCGAGCGCAGCGTGGACGCCATGGACTCGCGCAGCGCGACCAGTTCGTCGCGCCGGGTCAGGTCGCCGGCCTGTTCCACGCCGCCGGGCACCGACACGCTCATCATCAGCCGGAAGTCGCGGATCGTGTAGTGGAAGCCGGTGGTCAGCGACTGCTGCGCACCGTGCAGCAGGTGCCCCACACGCTGCCGCGCAAGGCGGTGGAACAGGTTGTCGTTGCGCGCCGGGCGACCCCAGTGCTTGGCCTTGTCGGCCTGGTCGGCATCCTCGACGCGCAGGTTGGCGTAGCGACGCAGCTGCTCGCGGATGTGCGGCGATGCGAACAGGTGGAACTGGATCCCGGTGGCTGGCGGGCAGGTCGAGTACAGCGAGATCAGCACCTCGGCCATGCGGTCGTCGGCACCCGACTGCGGCATCAGCTCGAGCATGAAGCCCAGGCTGTCGCGGTTGACGAAGAGCTTCTCGTCGGCGAGGTAGGCCGAGTAGGGCAGCCAGGACGCGAACTGCTCGGCCGGCGTGTCGGGAGGCGAGCCCAGGCCCAGCCAGCCCAGGCTGCCGTGGCCGGGGCGGCTGGCGCCGGGAAAGGCGGCGGATCGGGTCGAAGCGGTCTGGGCGAACGGGGTGGGCATGGCGCGTGCCTCGCAGGGATGGCCGGAAAAGGTGTCAGGTCAGTCGTTGGGTTCGTTGCCACGCGGATCGACGGGCATCTGCGGCCGGCCCGCCGGAGGTGTCAGGCCGGGCAGGGACAGCGAACCACTCGGTTGATCTGTCCGACCGGACTGGTTCGATGTCCTGGGGTCGCGCGACTCGGTGGCGCCGCCTGCAGGACGTGCGGATGCGGGCGGCGGAGGCCGCAGCGGTGCGTAGGCATCGCGGATCTGCCGTTGGGCGTGCTCGACGAGCCACTGGCCGTCGTCGACCCGGACGTAGACGTAGCCCTGGTCGTGGAGGTCGCGATCGGCGTCTTCCCAGGGCTTGAACCACAGCCGCAGGATGCGGGCCGA
>CAYVXO010000333.1:0-4422 GCA_964454485.1 uncultured Rubrivivax sp. | reverse complement strand
CAGGCGGCGCTGCTGGCGCACCCGAAGTTCGTCGCCGGCGACTTCAACACCGGCTTCATCGCCGAGCACTACGGCAGGGGCTTCCGCGCCGAGGACGTGCCGCACGACGACCCCGACTTCCTGGTGGCGCTGGCGGCCGCCGCCTACCGCCGCTACCGCGACCGCGCGGCCGGCATCAGCGGCCAGCTGCCGGGGCATGCCATCACCATCGGCACCGAGTTCGTCGTCGTCGTGAAGGGCGAGGGCGGCGCGCACCGCCACGTGCCGGTGGTGATCGACGGCAACGGCACCACCACCGTCAAGGTGGGCGAGCGCACCTACGCCATCGCCGCCGACTGGTCGTTCGGCGGCATCCGCGCCACCGGCAGCTGCAACGGCCGGCCCTTCACCGCGCAGCTGGAACGCCACGGCCTGTGGCTGCGGGTGGAACACAACGGCCTGCGCATCGACGCCCAGGTGATGAGTGCGCGTGCTTCCGAACTGCTGCGCGTGATGCCGTTCAAGGCACCGCCGGACATGAGCCGCTTCCTGCTCTCGCCGATGCCGGGGCTGCTGGTCGACATCGCCGTCAAGCCCGGCCAGACCGTGCAGGCCGGCGAGAGGCTGGCCGTGATCGAGGCGATGAAGATGGAGAACATCCTCGTCGCGCCGCAGGACGGCACGGTGGCCGAACTGCTGGCCGGCAAGGGTGAGAGCCTGGCGGTGGACCAGCCGATCCTCAGCTTTCAATAAGGTTCCCTCATAAAACACAACGTTGCGTCTGGAGTGAAGTCTTGCGTGTCGAACATCGAAGCGGCAACGGCACTGCATAGACTGCGCCCGCCTTTTCAACAACACCCACAGGTGGAGCCCCGATGAAAGCAACGACTTCGAAGATCACCCTCGCCCTGGCGACGCTCATGCTGGCCGCCGGCGCGCAGGCGCAGGACAAGCCCGACGGCCAGTGGCGCGGCAACGCCGGCGCCGCCGCCGCCGTGACCTCGGGCAATTCCAGCAGCGAGACGCTGGCCTTCACCGGCGACCTGGTGCGCGCCACCGCGGGCGACAAGATCACGCTGCTGGGCAACGTGAACTACGGTCGCGCCAAGGTCGACGGCGTGAAGAAGACCAACACCGACAAGTGGGCCGGCTCGGGCCAGTACGACCTGAACTTCACGCCTTCGCTCTATGGCTTCGGCAAGGCCGGGCTGGAGTCCGACCGCATCGCCAAGCTCTCGCTGCGCACCACGCTGGCCGGCGGCGTGGGCTACAAGCTGGTCGACAACCCGACGATGGCCTTCAGCCTCTTCGGCGGCGCCGGCTGGAGCACCGACAAGTACAGCGAGACCGAGACCATCGGCGACAAGACCGACACCCGCTTCTCGCGCTTCTCGCTGCTGGTGGGCGAGGAGTACTCGCAGCAGCTGGCCACCAACACCACCTTCAAGCAGCGGCTGGAGGTCTACCCGGGCCTCTCCGGCGACAAGGCCGTGCTGGCCAGGTTCAACGCCGGCCTCGCGGTGGCGATGACCAGCGCCATGAGCCTGAACGTGGGCCTCACCGACAACTACAACAGCAAGCCGCCGCTGGGGCAGAAGAAGAACGACCTGGGCGTCTTCACCGGCATCAACGTCAAGATCGGCGCGAACTGAACGCCCCAGGGGCCGCCGGCGAGAACACCCGCAAGACGATGGACAGCAAGCCCTTCCGCATCCTCGGCATCCAGCAGATCGCCATCGGCGGCCCCGACAAGCAGCGCCTGAAGTCGCTCTGGGTCGACATGCTCGGCCTCACCGTGAAGAGCAGCTTCAGGAGCGAGCGCGAGAACGTCGACGAGGACATCTGCGCCCTCGGCCGCGGCCCCACCGCGGTGGAAGTCGACCTGATGCAGCCGCTGGACCCCGAGAAGAAGCCCGCCGTGCACGCGACGCCGCTCAACCACGTGGGCCTGTGGGTCGACGACCTGCCCAAGGCGGTGGAGTGGATGGCGGCGCACGGCGTGCGCTTCGCGCCCGGCGGCATCCGCAAGGGCGCCGCCGGTCACGACATCTGCTTCATCCACCCGAAGGGCAACGACGAGTTCCCGCTCGGCGGCGAAGGGGTGCTGATCGAACTGGTGCAGGCGCCGGCCGAGGTGGTGGCGGCGCTGGGCTGAGGCGGCTCAGCCGGCGCGGCGGCGTGCCACGCCGCCGGCGAACGCCAGCGCCACCAGCGCCAAGGCCAGCGTGGCCGGTTCCGGCACCGCGGCCGTGGGGGCCGACAGCAGCTTGACCGTCGCGTTCTGGTCGAGCGACTGGCCGCCGCGGCTGAACGAGAGCGAGTTCATCGAGATCTCGAAGCTGCCGCCGTTGCCGAAGGCGACGGTGAGTGCGTCCCACACGATCGTGAAGTCGACGGCAGCGTCGGCGACCAGGCCCACGAACGCGGTACCGGTGGCGGTGACGCTCTGCAGCCCGGCCAGCGGGTCCAGGAAGGAAAACACCGCGCTGACCCCGAGGTTGCCGGTCTCGGCGGGCAGGATGAGCCCGGTCTCGTTGAAGGTGACGGTGCCGAACTTGAAGGTGTTCGAATCGCCCGCGTTGGCGAGCGTGAAGCTGGTGGCCGCGCCATTGGCGGAAAAGCTCACGTCGAGGTCGCCGAGGCCGGTGCCGTAGCCGCCACCGGGCGTGAACGACGAAGGCGAGACCAAGAAAGACACCGGCGCGGCGGAGACGGCGGCGCCCGCGGTCAGCAGGATCACGGAAGCGAAGGTACGCAGGGATGCGAGGAGGTTCATGACGACGGGTTTCCGACAGGTTCTGACGGGAAAGGTAGCACGAACCCCCAGATTCGCAGCCCCCGCGTTTGGGTGGTCGCGTGGGTTGTCGGCCCGTCCGGCGCGCCCCTCCCCCCGGGGCCGGGCGCTCGCGGATGGCCGAACGCAGGCCGGCGGTGCCGCTGGCGGCCCTATCGAAGCGCCGGAGCGGCGTGGCCCCGCCCGGTTCGGCTTGGCCGGTGTCGGGCCAGTCACGATCGAGGGCCCGGTGCCGCCCGCGTCAAGACCCGGCCTTCCGGAGCGTTGTCCACGCCCTGCGACAATCTGCGGTTCCTTTGGCCGCTGCCCGTGGCGCCTGCCCCGCACCATGACCGCCCGCACCCTCTACGACAAGCTCTGGGACGAACACGTCGTCCACACCGAGGAAGACGGCACCGCCGTCCTCTACATCGACCGCCACCTCGTGCACGAGGTGACCAGCCCGCAGGCCTTCGAAGGGCTGCGGCTGGCCGGGCGCAAGGTCTGGCGCGTCAGCTCCATCGTCGCCACCGCCGACCACAACACGCCCACCACGGGCTGGGCCGACGGCTACGACGGCATCCGCGACCCCATCAGCAAGCTGCAGGTCACGACGCTGGACGCCAACATCCAGGCCTTCGGCGCCGCCGCCTACTTTCCCTTCCTGGACAAGCGGCAAGGCATCGTGCACGTCATCGGGCCCGAGAACGGCGCCACGCTGCCGGGCATGACGGTGGTCTGCGGCGACTCGCACACCAGCACCCACGGCGCCTTCGGCGCGCTGGCGCACGGCATCGGCACGAGCGAGGTCGAGCACGTGATGGCCACGCAGACGCTCTTGGCCAAGAAGGCGAAGAACATGCTCGTCAAGGTCGAGGGCGCGCTCGCCAAGGGCGTGACCGCGAAGGACGTGGTGCTCGCCATCATCGGCAGGATCGGCACCGCCGGTGGCACCGGCTACACGATCGAGTTCGGCGGCAGCGCCATCCGCGGCCTCAGCATGGAAGGCCGCATGACGGTGTGCAACATGGCCATCGAGGCCGGTGCGCGCGCCGGGCTGGTGGCGGTGGACGAGAAGACGATCGAGTACGTGCGCGGCCGCCCGTTCGCGCCCAAGGGCGTCGAGTTCGACCAGGCGGCGGCCTACTGGCGCACGCTGCATTCGGACCCGGGCGCGAAGTTCGACGCCGTGGTGGAACTGGACGCGGCGCAGATCCAGCCCCAGGTGACCTGGGGCACGAGCCCGGAGATGGTGCTCGGCATCGACGGCCGCGTGCCCGACCCCGACAAGGAGAAGGACGCCGTGAAGCGCGGCGCCATCGAGCGCGCGCTGGCCTACATGGGCCTGGAGCCGAACAAGGCCATGGCCGACATCCGCGTCGACAAGGTCTTCATCGGCAGCTGCACCAACAGCCGCATCGAGGACCTGCGCGAGGCCGCGGCGCTGGTGCGCCGCGTCGGCGGCCGCGTGGCGCAGAACGTGAAGCTGGCGATGGTGGTGCCGGGCTCGGGCCAGGTGAAGGCGCAGGCCGAGGCCGAAGGCCTGCACGAGGTGTTCAAGGCGGCCGGCTTCGAGTGGCGCGAACCCGGCTGCAGCATGTGCCTGGCGATGAACGCCGACCGCCTGGAGCCGGGCGAGCGCTGCGCTTCCACCAGCAACCGCAACTTCG
>CAYVXO010000332.1:0-4455 GCA_964454485.1 uncultured Rubrivivax sp. | reverse complement strand
GTCGGCGGCGTGCGCATCGGCGAGCCGGCGGCCGACCTGGCGGTGCTGCTGGCCATCCAGGGCTCCCTGCGCGGGCGTGCGCTGCCGCGCGGTTTCGTCGCCTTCGGCGAGGTGGGGCTGGCCGGCGAGGTGCGGCCGGCGCCGCGCGGCCAGGAGCGGCTGCGCGAAGCGGCCAAGCTGGGCTTCTCGGTCGCGGTGGTGCCGCGCGCGAACGCGCCGAAGAAGCCGATCGAAGGGCTCACGATCCACCCGGTCGAGCGGGTCGAGGAAGCGATCGATCTGGTGAGGTCGCTCGCATGACGACGAAGCGCTGGGCCGTCGTCTCCGACATCCACGGCAACCTGCCGGCGCTGGAGGCCGTGCTCGCCGACGCCCACGGCGTGGACGGCTGGCTCAACCTGGGCGACCTCGTGAGCGGGCCGCTGTGGCCGCGCGAGACGGCCGCGCTGCTGATGAGCCTGGACTGGCCCACCATCGCCGGCAACCACGAACGCCAGCTGCTCACGCAGGCGCGCGGCCGCATGGGGGCTTCCGACGCCTTTGCCGCCGACACGCTGACGCCGGTCCAGAAGCGCTGGCTGGCCGCGCTGCCGGCCACACTGGACCCGGCGCCGGGCCTGCATTGCACGCACGGGTCGCCAGGCGCCGACCTGCAGTACCTGCTGCAGACCGTCACCGCCGAGGGCCTGCGCGACGCCACCGACGCCGAACTCGACACCCGGCTCGGCAGCTGCCGGCCGACGCTGCTGCTGTGCGGCCACACCCACCTCTCGGGCGACCGGCGCGTCGGCCGCACCCGCATCGCCAACCCCGGCAGCGTGGGCCTGCAGGCCTACGACGACGCGCACCCGTTCGCGCACGTGGTCGAGAACGGCAGCCCCGCGGCACGCTACGCGGTCGTCGAGAGCGGCTCCGCCGGCTTTCAGGTGGCGCTGCGCCAGGTGGCCTACGACCACGAGACCGCGGCGCGCCGGGCCGAAGCCAACGGCCGCGGCGACTGGGCCGACGCGCTGCGCAGCGGCCGTGTCGGCCGCACCGAGGCCGACATCCTGCGGGCCGCCGGGCGATGAACTCGAACGCCGTCGGCTGGGCGCTCGCCGCGGTGGCGGTGGCGACGGGCTGGTTCGCTTGGGGCTGGCGCGGCGTGGTGCTGGCGCTGTCGGCCACCGTGTTCTGGATGCTGCTGCAGTTCAGCCGCGCGCTGCGCACGCTGCGCCAGGCCGGCACGCGCCCGCTCGGCCACACGCCCAGCGCGGTGACGCTGCACGCGAAACTGGGCGCCGGCATGAAGCTGCTGGAGATCAGCCCGCTGGCCGGCAGCCTGGGCCGCCAGGTCGCCGAAGACCCCGAGACCTTCGTCTGGACCGACGAGGGCGGCGACAGCGTGCGCGTCGAACTGCGCGCCGGCCGGCTGGCGGCCTGGAAGCTGGAACGCGCCGGCTCGTAAAATCGCCCTCCCCCACTCCATTTCACCCGAGGCGAACCCCATGTCGATGGCTGACCGCGACGGCAAGATCTGGATCGACGGCGAGCTGGTCGACTGGCGCGACGCGAAGATCCACGTCCTCACCCACACGCTGCACTACGGCTGCGGCGCATTCGAAGGCGTGCGCGCCTACAACACGGCCAGGGGCACGGCCATCTTCAGGCTGCGCGAGCACACGGAGCGGCTGTTCAACAGCGCGAAGATCCTGCGCATGAAGATCCCCTTCACGCCCGAGCAGGTGATGGAAGCGCAGAAGGCGGTGGTGAAGGCCAACAAGCTGGAAAGCTGCTACCTGCGCCCGCTCACCTGGATCGGCAGCGAGAAGCTGGGCGTCAGCCCCAAGGGCAACACCATCCACCTGATGATCGCCGCCTGGGCCTGGGGCGCCTACCTGGGCGAAGAGGGCTTGAAGAAGGGCATCCGCGTCAAGACCAGCAGCTACACGCGCCACCACGTCAACATCACCATGACGCAGGCGAAGGCGGTGAGCAACTACACCAACTCCATCCTCGCCAACATGGAGGCCACCGACGACGGCTACGACGAGGCGCTGCTGCTCGACGCCGCCGGCTTCGTCTCCGAAGGCGCGGGCGAGAACATCTTCGTCGTCAAGGGCGGCAAGGTCTACACGCCGGACCTTTCGGCCGGGGCGCTGAACGGCATCACGCGCAACACCATCTTCGCGATCTGCAAGGACCTCGGGCTGGAGCTGATCGAAAAGCGCATCACGCGTGACGAGGTCTACATCTGCGACGAGGCCTTCTTCACCGGCACCGCCGCCGAAGTGACGCCGATCCGCGAACTCGACCGCATCACGCTGGGCGCCGGCAGCCGCGGCCCGGTGACCGAGAAGATCCAGGCCGCCTTCTTCGACATCGTGAACGGCCGCAACCCCAAGTACGCCGAATGGCTGAGCCCCGTCTGATGAACCACAAGCAAGCACAAGCCGCCGTGGAGCTGGCGGCCGCCGACCTGCAAGGCCCCGGCGTCACCTTCTGCCCGAACCCGAAGATGCCCTTGTGGAACCATCACCCCAAGGTGTTCATCGACGTCGCCACCGAAGGCGTTGGCAGCTGCCCCTACTGCGGCACCGTCTACCGCTTGAAGGCGGGCGAGCACGTGCACGCCGGGCACTGATGTTCTACGAACCCGGCCGCACGCGGCACGGCCTGCCGCACGACCCGTTCAAGAGCTGCGTGATCCCGCGGCCGATCGACTGGATCTCCACCGTCGACCGCGCCGGGCGCCACAACCTGGCGCCCTTCAGCCAGTTCCAGAACGTCAGCTTCGACCCGCCCATCGTCATGTTCTCGGCCAATCAGAACTCGGCCGGCGAACGCAAGGACTCGGTGCGCAACGCCGAGGACAGCGGCGAATTCGTCTGGAACATGGCGACCTGGGCCCAGCGCGGGGCGGTGAACATCTCGGCCGAGGAACTGCCGCACGGCGTGGACGAGTTCGAACGCGCCGGCCTCGCCAAGCTGCCTTCGCTGCGGGTGAAGCCGCCGCGCGTGGCCGGCTCGCCGATCCAGTTCGAGTGCGTCTACCTGAACACGCTGCGCTTTCCCGGCGGCAGCGCCATGGGCACCGCCGACGTGGTGTTCGGCCGCGTGGTGGGCGTGCACATAGACGACGCCGCGCTCACGCCCGAAGGCCTGGTCGACGTGCTGAAGATCCAGCCCATCGCGCGCATGGGCTACTACGACTACACCACGGTCGACAACGTCTTCCGGATGGTGATCCCCGGCAACAACCCCGCCCTGCTGGCCGGGCTGGAAGGCTCGGCCGCGAAGGCGAAGGCGGCTCAGGGCCGGTAGATCACGTTCACGCCCGGCTTGAGGTCGGCCGCGCCGACGTAGCCGATGGCGCCGGGCGTGCCGCGCACGAACTCCAGCACCTCGGCGGCCGTCTTCAGCTCGCGCGGCGGGATGCCCTTGCCGACGTGCCGCCGCACCGTCCAGTAGGCGAGGTAGCGCTCGTCGTCGAGGCCCACCACCTGGTTCAGGAAGCGCTCGCGCAGCGGCGAGCCGGGCACCAGGCTGACCACCGTCACCGGCTGGCCGGCGACCTCGATCGCGCGGCCCGTGTACAGCCGCTGCAGCGTGGCCGCGTCGACCCGCGCCACGGCGGCATGGGCCACCACGACGGGCGTGTTGTCGGCCGCCCGCGCGGCACCGGCGGCGGCCGCGCACAGCAGCATCAGCAGCTGGAGGAGTCTTCGCATCGCGCGTCTCCTCAGAAGCTGAAGTGCCAGCCGACCGACAGCGTGTCGATCGAGGTGTGGCGCACCGTCTCCTGCCCCGGCGGGGTGTCGACGAGGCGGCTGACGCGGCCGATGCGGGTGTGCAGCCACTCGGCCTTGAGCTTCTGGTGGGCGTCGAGCGCGTAGCTCACGCCGAGCGCGCGGGGCGGCGTTGATCGCGTCCGACCACGGCGCCGGCGGCGCCGGCCCGCGGCTCAGATCTGCAGCTTTCCCGCGTAGACCACCGGCCCGGTGGGCGCGCCGGTGGGCGACCCGCCGGGCGGCTCCACGCTCACCGCCAGCGCCGCGGTGCCGCCCTTCAGCAGCGCCGGCGGCAGCTTGGCGGGTGCCACCACCGTGGTGCCGTTGGCCTTGATGAGGCCCAGCGAGGTGGGCGCGCCCTGCGGCGGCACCGACCACAGTTCCAGCACGCGGTCGGCGGTGAGCGCCACCGGCTGCACCGGCTGGGTGACGAGCGCGCCGCCGTCGGCCGACAGGCTGGCGACGAAAGGCGTGGCGAAGCTGCCTTCGGCGCCGGTACTCTGCAGCACGACGACGATGGGCGCGCGCGCCGGCGGCGGGCTGGCCAGCAGCACCGCCAGCGCCAGCGCGGCCGCGGTGGCCAGGCCCGAGAGCGCACGCCAGGGCGCGAGGCGGCGCCACCAGGGCAGCGGCGCCGCGGCGGCCGCTTTGGGCCACAGGCGCTGCTCGAGCGCGCGCCACACGC
>CAYVXO010000331.1:0-4471 GCA_964454485.1 uncultured Rubrivivax sp. | reverse complement strand
GGTGAACCTGCTGGGCGACTGGCTGCGCGACGCGCTCAACCCGCGCCTGCGCTGAACCGGACCCCATGGCCGCACCGCTGCTCGAAGTCCGCCACCTGAGGGTGGAATTTCCCACCCGCCACGGCACGCTGCTGGCGCTGGACGACATCTCGTTCGAGATCGCCCCGGGCGAGATCCTGGGCGTGGTGGGCGAATCCGGTGCCGGCAAGTCGCTCACCGGCGCGGCCATCATCGGCCTGCTGGAACCGCCGGGCCGCATCGCCGGCGGCGAGATCCTGCTCGAGGGGCGGCGCATCGACAACCTGCCCTACGAAGAGATGCGCCGGATCCGCGGCCGCCGCATCGGCGCCATCTTCCAGGACCCGCTCACCTCGCTGAACCCGCTCTACACCATCGGCCGCCAGCTGGTGGAGACGATCCAGACCCACCTGCCCGTGGGCGCCGAGGAAGCGCGCCAGCGCGCCATCCGGCTGCTGCTGGAGACCGGCATCCCGGCCGCCGAGCAGCGCATCGACCAGTACCCGCACCAGTTCTCGGGCGGCATGCGCCAGCGGGTGGTGATCGCGCTCGCGCTCGCCGCCGAGCCCAAGCTCATCGTCGCCGACGAGCCGACGACCGCGCTCGACGTCTCGATCCAGGCGCAGATCATTTCGCTGCTCAAGCGGCTGTGCAAGGACCATGGCGCGGCGGTGATGCTGGTGACGCACGACATGGGCGTCATCGCCGAGACCTGCGACCGCGTGGCGGTGCTCTATGCCGGCCGGGTGGCCGAGATCGGCCCCGTGGGCGACGTCATCCACCGGCCGCAGCACCCCTACACCAGCGGCCTGATGGGCAGCATCCCGGCGATGGACGAGGACCGCGAACGCCTGCTGCAGATCGACGGCGCGATGCCGCGCCTGAACGCCATTCCCGATGGCTGCGCGTTCAACCCGCGCTGCCCGCACGTGATGGAGCGCTGCCGCCGCGACCGGCCCGACCTGATGGCGGCCGGCGCCACGCGTGCCGCCTGCTGGCGCGTCGAGGCCGGCGCGAAGGCGGTGTCATGACCGCGCTGGTGGAAGTCGCCGACCTCGCGAAGACCTTCGACGTCTCCGCCCCCTGGCTGAACCGCGTCATCGAGCGCAAAAACCGCCAGTTCGTGCACGCGGTCGACGGCGTCAGCTTCGCCATCGAGCGCGGCAGGACGCTGGCGCTGGTGGGCGAATCGGGCTGCGGCAAGAGCACGGTGGCGCGGCTGCTCGTCGGCCTGTACCGGCCCACGCGCGGCAGCGTGCGCTTCGACGGCCAGGCCACGGCCGAAGTGCAGGACGCGGCGAAGCTGCGCCAGCTGCGCCGGCGCATGCAGATGATCTTCCAGGATCCCTACGCGAGCCTCAACCCGCGCTGGCCGGTGCTGCAGATCGTCGGCGAGCCGCTGCTGGAACACGGCCTGGCGCAGCCCGGCGACGAGCTGCGCGCGCGCGTGGCCGCGCTGCTGCAGTCGGTGGGCCTGGCGGCGGCCGACTGCGAGAAGTACCCGCACCAGTTCAGCGGCGGCCAGCGCCAGCGCATCAGCATCGCGCGCGCGCTCGCCACCCAGCCCGAGTTCCTGGTCTGCGACGAACCGACCTCGGCGCTCGACGTCTCGGTGCAGGCGCAGGTGCTCAACATCATGAAGGACCTGCAGCGCGAGCGCGGGCTGACCTACCTCTTCATCTCGCACAACCTGGCCGTGGTGCGCCACGTGTCCGACCAGGTCGGCGTGATGTACCTCGGCCGGCTCGTCGAGCTGGCCGACAAGGCCACGCTGTTCGCGGCGCCGCGCCACCCGTACACGCGCATGCTGCTCGACGCGATTCCCGACATCCGCATGAGCGGCCGCGCGCGCACGCCGGTGCAGGGCGAGGTGCCGAACCCGCTCTCGCCGCCGAGCGGCTGCGCCTTCCATCCGCGCTGCCCGCACGCCAACGCGCGCTGCTCGGCCGAGCGGCCGGCGCTGAAGCCCTTCAAGGGCATCCAGGTCGCGTGCCACGCGGCCGAGGAAGGCCGCGTCTAGGCGGTCAGCCGATCAGCCGCTCGCGCGCGAAGAGTTCGCGCGGTTCCTCGCGCTCGCGCACCAGGTGCACCCGGTCGCCGTCGACCATGACTTCGGCGGCACGCGGCCGCGTGTTGTAGTTGCTCGCCATCGCCATGCCGTAGGCGCCGGCGGACAGCACGGCCAGGTGGTCGCCCGGCTGCACCGCGAGCGCGCGGTCGCGGCCCAGCCAGTCGCCCGATTCGCACACCGGCCCGACCACGTCCCACAGCTGCTTCGCTTCGGGCCGCGTGCGGCAGGGCTCGATCGCCATCCAGGCTTCGTACATCGCCGGCCGCATGAGGTCGTTCATCGCCGCGTCGACGATGCAGAAGTTCTTCGCCTCGCCGGGCTTCAGGTACAGCACCTCGGTCACCAGCACACCGGCGTTGCCGACGAGCGAGCGGCCGGGTTCGAACAGCAGCTCGGCGCCGCCCCAGCCGCGCCGGTCCACGCGCTCGGCGACGCGCGCCACCAGCTCGTCGGCGGCCGGCGGGGTTTCGTCGGTGTAGGTGATGCCCAGGCCGCCGCCGAAGTCCAGGTGGTGCAGCGTGATGCCGGCGGCCTTCACCGCGTCGGCGATGTCCAGCATGCGCTCGACCGCGTCCAGGTAGGGCTCGACCTGGGTGATCTGCGAGCCGATGTGGAAGTCGATGCCCGCCACGCGCAGCCCGGGCAGCGAGGCGGCGAGCCGGTAGGCCGCCACCGCCTCGGCATGGGCGACGCCGAACTTGTTGCCCTTGAGGCCGGTCGAGATGTAGGGGTGGGTGCCGGCGTCGACGTCCGGGTTCACGCGCAGGCTCACCGGTGCCACGTGGCCGGTGGCTTTGGCCTCGGCCGAGAGGCGGTGCAGTTCGCCCACGCTCTCGACGTTGAAGCAGCGCACGCCGGCGGCCAGCGCCTGCCGCATCTCGGCGCCGGTCTTGCCGACGCCGGAGAACACCACGCGCGACGCGTCGCCGCCGGCGGCGAGCACGCGTTCCAGCTCGCCGCCGGAGACGATGTCGAAGCCGCAGCCGGCGGCCGCGAAGGTCTGCAGCACGGCGAGGTTCGAGTTCGCCTTCATCGCGTAGCACACCAGGTGCGGCCGGCCGGCCAGCGCGCGCTGGTAGGCCGCGAGCGCGCTGCGCATGGCGCTGCGCGAGTACACGTACAGCGGGCTGCCGAAGCGCTGCGCCAGTTCGGCCAGCGAGTGGCCTTCCAGCCGCAGCTCGCCGCGCGCGTCGCGCGCCAGGAAGGGGGCGCCGGGCAGCATCAGCGGGCCGGCGCCGAGGCGGCGTTCGCAGGCGGGGCGGGCAGGGTGAGCGGGCCCTTCTGGCCGCAGCCGACCATCAACATCGCGCCGACCAGGGTGGCGCCGGCGAGGGCTACACTCGTTCGCATCATCGCGAGGATTCTATGAGCGCGGCCGCCACCCACACCCTCACCGACGCCGAGTACCACCGCATCACGGGCGAACTGCTGGCCCGCATCGAGGCCACCGCCGACCGCCTGCTGCAGGACGACGTGGTCGACATCGACACCCAGCGCACCGGCGGCCTGCTGGAGCTGGCCTTCCCCGGCGGCAGCAAGATCGTCGTCAACACCCAGCCGCCGCTGCACGAGCTGTGGCTGGCCTCGCGCGCCGGCGGCTACCACTTCCGCTGGGACGGTGCCGCCTGGCGCGACACCAAGGACGGCAGCGAGTTCTTCGAGGCGCTGTCGCGCCACGCCAGCGCGCAGGCCGGCCGGCCGGTGAGCTTCAGCGCTTGAAGAGGTCGAGGATGCTGTTGCGCTCTTCCTTGGTGGAAGCGGGCGGCAGCTGGTCCTCCAGCCCGACGCTGGCGACGCCGCGGCCGTTGCTGTATTCATCGTAGACCCAGGAGCCGCCGGACTGCACCACGCCTTCGGGCGGCGTGGGCTCCTGCACCGGCACGCCCTTCAGCGCCACCTGCATGATGTCGATCCACACCGGCAGCGCGAGGCCGCCGCCGGTCTCGCGGTCGCCCAGCTTGCGCGGCTGGTCGTAGCCGATCCACACCACGCCGACGACGCTGGGCGTGAAGCCGCAGAACCAGGCGTCCATCGAGTCGTTGGTGGTGCCGGTCTTGCCGGCGATGTCCAGCCGCTTCAACACCTGGTAGGCACGCGCCGCGGTGCCCGAGCGCGCCACCTCCTGCAGCAGCGTGTTCATCACGAAGGCGTTGCGTGCGTCCAGCGTGCGCATCGACTCGTCCAGCGGCGGTGCCTGCGCCTCGCGCAGCAGGCGGCCCTTGCTGTCGGTGACGCGCTGGATCAGCATCGGCGTCACGCGGTAGCCGCCGTTGGCGAACACGCTGTAGGCGTCGGCCATCTGCAGCGGCGTCACGCTGCCGGCGCCGAGCGCCATCGTCAGGTAGGCCGGGTGCTTCTCGGCCTCGAAGCCGAAGCGCGTCG
>CAYVXO010000330.1:0-4498 GCA_964454485.1 uncultured Rubrivivax sp. | reverse complement strand
GGCGCGCCAGCCCGTAGTTGACGACGATCGAGGGCGCGATGATCAGCACGTTCAGCGGCCGCCACCAGGCGTAGAAGAACAGCGACGCCAGCGTCAGCCAGCCCAGCGCGAGCGGGCGCGAGCGCAGGCCCAGCAGGAAGAAGACCGCCAGCGTGAGCGGCAGGAAGCCGAATATGAACTCGGCGGAGTTGAACAGCATGATCGGACCGGGTGCTCGGGCGGCCCGCTCAGGGCAGCCGCGCGGCGGCGGCCTTGACGATGTCGCCCACGGTGTCGAACGACTCCACCTCGGCCACGTTGAAGCGGATGCCCAGCTCGGTCTCGGCGGCGACGATGAAGTTGACGTAGGCGAACGAATCCCAGTTCGGCACGTCGGGGCGGCGCGTGGCCAGCGTCAGCACGAGGCCGTCGTCCATCAGCAGGTCGCGCAGGATGCGCGTGAAGAGTGCCAGCAGGTCCTGCTCGCTCATGGGGTGGGGCCTTGTCTTCGGATGTGGGTCGGGCGCGGCTCGTAGTCGGCCAGATCGAGCCGCCAGTGCTGCACCTGGCCCTCGTCGCCGGCGCGCACGAACCCCAGGCCGGCATACAGGCCGGCGACGACGCCGTTGCGATCGGTCGGCACGAAGCGCGCCGTGAGCGCCCGCGCGCCGCGCGCGCGCGCCAGCTCGACGGCGATGTTCATCGCCTCGTCCTCGAGCTGGCGGCCGAAGACGCGGCAGCTCATGACCCAGATCTCGATGTCCAGCACGTCGGTGCCCGCCGCGCGCAGCAGCATCACGCTGACGAGGCCGTTGTCGCCGAAGCGGTCCACCAGGCGCAGCTGCAGCGAGAGCCCGGTGGGGTCCGTGACCAGCCGCGCCACCTCGTCGGCCGCGTAGCGGCGCCCGGTGGTGTTGAACTGGTTGGTCTTGTTGATGAGCTGGGTCGAGCGCTCCAGCTCCAGCGCCCCGACCGGCCCGTGCACGACCGTCATCTCCAGCCCGCGCAGGAAGTCGTCCATCGACGTGGCCGCTTCGCGCAGCCCGTCGCGCTGCGCGTTGGCGGCGTACGAGGCGGCGCGCTGCGAGTCCTCGCGCGTGAAGGCCACCGCCTCGAAGTAGCCCGGCGCCGCCAGGGCGCGCACGTACAGCGAGGGGTCGTCGGGCAGCTCGGGCACGGCCACCATCGGCAGCGCCTCGCGCACGCGGGCGCGCTCGGCCGGGTTGTCGTCGACGAAGACCAGGCTGTCCAGGCCGATGTTGAGCGTGCGGGCGATCTCGCGCAGGTTCTCGGCCTTGTCGTTCCAGTTGGCCACGAAGCAGGCGATGTCCTCCAGCTTGAGCGCCATCTCGGGGTGGCGGCGGAAGGCGTCGGCGGCGATCGCGGGGTCGTTCTTGGAGCACACGGCCAGCACGATGCCGCGTTCCTTCAGGCGGCGCGCGTAGCGCTGCAGCTCCAGGTGCGCTTCTCCGGCAGCGCTGCCTTCGCCCAGCGCCAGGCCCTGCACGCCGACGTCGCCGACGACGCCGCCCCACAGCGTGTTGTCGAGGTCGAAGACGACGCACTTGCGCGAGCGGCCCTGCTGCGCGGCCGCGAGGCGCGCGACCAGTTCGCCGAAGCGGCCGCCGGCCTGGGGCGCGATCTCCATCTTGCCCTGCAGCCAGCGCGCGGGGTCGTACCAGGCGTCCAGCCCTTCGCGCGCGGCGGCGCGGGCCACGTCGACCAGCGCGACGCCTTCCTCGCGTGCGGCGCGTGCCGTCAGGTCGTTGAGCCGCTCGACCAACCGTGCCGGCGCCGCGGGCACGCTGCGGTCCAGGCTGCCGAAGAGCGGCTCGAAGACGTCCAGGAAGGTCTGCTGCAGCACGCCGGCGCCGAGGCCGCGCGCGGCCCGCCAGAGGCTTCGCAGTTCGTCCACCTCGGCGGCGAGCCGGTGTTCGACCTCGGCCTCGTCGGCATCCAGCGGCACCGTGCCGACCAGCGGGCGCGCGCTCAGCGACAGCAGCACCGCGGTGGGCGCGAACGCGCGCAGCCGCTCCGGCGGGTTCAGCAGTTCCTGCCGGTACTGCCCGTAGCGGCCGGTGAACACCTCCAGGTGCAGGCCGTGGCGCAGCCCGGCCACGCGCAGGCCGGGCAGCAGGTGCTCGGTGGTCGAGGAGGACAGCAGCGCCAGGCGCACCCGCGGCATCGCCGCGTCCAGCGTATCGGTGGTCACGCCGGCGAGCGCGCGCTCGAGCTGGATGGTCTCCAGGTGGCCGAGCACCCCGGCCGCCATCTCGCGCAGCGCGGCCAGCCGGCCGGCCGGGTCGGTCTGCTGCAGCGCGGCCTTCAGGCGCGCGCGGAAGTCGGTGGGCAGGAGGGTCGACATCGGTGGTTCAGGACTTCGCCTGCAACGGCGTGGCCACGCCCACGCAGCGCTCGAGCAGCGGGCCGGCGGCTTCGAGGAAGGCCGACGACCAGAGCGCGGCGCTGCGCGAGTCCAGGTGCGAGCCGTCGAAGGTGGTAAGCCCTTCGACGCTGGGCGCCACGAAGCGCGCGCCCAGCGCCTGCGCAATGGCCTCGGCCTCCGCGCGCCGGGTGCGGGAGTTCGGCACGATGGTGAGGATCAGGCATTCGCGTTCCACCCCCAGCGTGTCGACGAACCGGTGGGCCAGGTCGATGAAGTGGGGCCAGCGCGCGGTGTCGTCGGCGGGCCCGTCGGCGACGCCGACGCGCTGGTCGGGCTTGCGGCCGGCGGTGACCCAGATCCCGTTGTCCGCCATCCGGTAGACCGCGAACGCGTCTCCGCAGGCCGCCGGCAGGTGGGAGCACAGCGGTTCGTGCGCCTTCTGCCAGTTGCGCTTGGCCTCGTACGCCGCGCGGGCCGCGCCGTCGTCCATCACGCGGTGCGAGGCCGGCGACTGCCACTCGGCGAAGAAGCGGTCGGCATTGATGACCACGGCACGCGGGTGCGGCTTCACGCGTTCGAGCACCGGCGTCAGGAAGGTGACCGATTCGTAGTGGCTGAAGCCGAGCGAATAGAAGGGAATCGATCGGTCGCCGAACCAGCGCGTGGTGGCGGGCGCCGAGAGCGCGAACTGGATCCGGCTGTTGCCCAGGAAGAGCACCTGGGCCCGGCTGGCGGCTTCGCGGGCCGAGGGTTCCAGGCCGAAGTAGAAGGCACCATGGTCGTAGTCGCCGTACTCGGCCGCGTTGCAGTCGGAAAGGTAGGCCGCGCCGGCGTAGCGCGCCGGGCAGGCGAACACCCCATGGCTGCGCAGCTTGACCGCGAACGTGGCCGCCAGCGCGAGCACCAGCGCAGCCACGTACCAGGACGTGAACGCGGACGGCGTCGTCCGTTCGCTCATTCCTTCTTCGGTTCGACGTAGGTGGTCGTCATCTCGGCATGGCGCAGGAAGAGGACGACCACGTCCTCTTCGGCCGTGGCGCCGTGCGACATCGGCTCGTCGCCCGGGAACCAGACGAACGAGCCCGGCCCGTAGACGCCGCGGTGCGTCTTCAGGTGGCCCTGCAGCACGTACATGCCGTGGCCGTACGAGTGCTGGTGCAAAGGGTTGACCTGGCCCGCGGGATAGCGCACCAGCATCGCCACTTCATGGGTGGCGGCATCGTTGTGCAGGAACTTCATGTCGAAGTTGACCTTGCCCTGCTCGCCGCCGTGCACCCAGGGCATGGCGTTCGTGTCGGCCACCGCATAGTCGTCGTGGCGCTGGAAGCGGCCCAGCCAGTTCGTGTGCGTCTCCAGCTCGTAGAGCGAGGTGCCGCCGAGAGCGAAACTGATCGCGGGAGCGGCGAACGCGCTGAGCTTCATGCGGTGGACCTTGGGGTTGGCAGCGAAGCGGACCGGCGGAGTTTATGGGCGCAACGCGCGGGCCGAGGCTCGCCCCGCCCCAGGAAACAGGGGGGTCCCACCCAGGCGGGGGACGCCCGGATGAAGTTGTGCGCACTCCGCGGGCGACAGGTGCCCGACGGCCCGGCGCCGCCTTCAGCTCACCCGCACTGCCCCACGAACCCGCAGCTGGTGCAGAAGTCGCAACCGTCCTTGTGGATCAGCGTGGCGTTGCCGCATTCCGGGCAGGGCCGGCCGGCCATCGGCGCCGCCTGGCCCTTGTCGGCCGGGGCGTCGAGCACGCCCATGCGCGACAGCGGGTAGCCCTGCTCGTCCAGCACGCCCAGCATGGCGTAGCGGTGGATGACGAGGCGCGCCACGTAGGCCACGGTGGAAGGCCAGGTCTGCTGCCGCTTCTCGCCCGGCACGAAGGCCATGAACTGCCCCAGCGGCTCGGCGTAGTTGAGCAGCTTGCGCAGCTTCATGCCGATCCAGGCCGGGTCGACGACGCGCATGTCCAGCGAGAGCACGCGCGCCAGCCCGTCCAGCGCCTTCGGGTAGTTGCCCGAGAAACCCACCGCGCAGGGCCGCGTGCCGCCTTCGGGCGTGGGCAGCGTCACTTCCTTCAGCGTGAGCGTGAAGGCCTCGCCGCTGGCCGGGTTGTCGATGTCCACCGCCCAGGCCAGCGTGCCG
>CAYVXO010000329.1:0-4535 GCA_964454485.1 uncultured Rubrivivax sp. | reverse complement strand
ACGCTGACCAGCATGATGTTCATGATGCCGATGCCGCCCACCAGCAGGCTCACCGCCGCCACGGCACCGAGCAGCGACGTCAGCAGCGCGGTGGTGCCGGAGAGCGTCTCGGCCAGCTGCTGGGTGTCCAGCACGTTGAAGTTGTCGTCGTCGTTGGGGCCCAGCTTGCGCCGCTCGCGCAGCAGCTGCCCGATGGCGCTCTTCAGGTGCGCGCTGTCGCTGCCGGGCTTCATCGAGACGAGCAGCGTGTTCACGCGCGTGCTGCCGGTGAGCCGGCGCTGCACCGTGACCACCGGCATCACGACCACGTCGTCCTGGTCCAGGCCCATCGCGGCCTGGCCCTTGCTGCCGAGCACGCCGACGATGTCGCAGGTGAAGTTCTTGACGCGCAGGCTGCGCCCCAGCACGTCGGCGTTCGCGCCGAAGAGCTCGCGCTTGACGGTGGCGCCGACCAGGCACACCGAGGCGCCCACCTGCAGTTCGGCCGGCTCGAACACGCGGCCTTCGGCGATGGTCCAGTTGCCGGCCGGGAAGTAGTCGTTGCTGGTGCCGGTGACGGTGGTCGACCAGTTCTTGCCTTCGGCCACCACGGTGACGCCGGCGCGCACCTCGGGCGCGACCGCGGCGACGCCGCCGATCTCGGTGCCGATGGCGGCGGCGTCGGCCAGCTTGAACGGCGGCGCGCCGGCGCCCGCCTGGCCCGGCCCGAGCCGCTGGCCGGGGCGGATCTGCAGCAGGTTGCTGCCCAGGCTCTCGATCTGCGCGCGCACCGCCTTCGTCGCCCCGCTGCCTACCGTGACCATGGTGACGACGGCGGCGACGCCGATCACGATGCCCAGCGTGGTGAGGAACGAGCGCATCAGGTTGCGCCGGATCGAGCGCAGCGCGAGCAGCAGCGTGTTCCAGTACATCAGGCCGCCTCGGCCGGCGCCGCGACGCGCTCGTCGCCTGCGATCAGCCCGTCGTGGAAGCGCACGATGCGATGCGCGTAGGCCGCCATGTCGGGCTCGTGCGTCACCATCACGATGGTGATGCCGTGCTCGTGGTTGAGCGCGGTGAGCAGCTGCATGATCTCGCGCCCGCGCTCGCTGTCCAGGTTGCCGGTGGGCTCGTCGGCGAGCAGCAGCGTGGGCTCGGTGACGATGGCGCGCGCGATCGCCACCCGCTGCTGCTGGCCGCCCGAAAGCTCGGAAGGCGCGTGGTGCTCCCAGCCTGCCAGCCCCACCTGCGCGAGCGCGCGCCGCGCCAGGTCGCGCCGCGTCTTCGCGCTCTCGCCGCGGTAGAGCAGCGGCAGTTCCACGTTCTCCTGCGCGCTCGTGCGCGCCAGCAGGTGGAAGCCCTGGAAGACGAAGCCGATGTGGCGCCGCCGCAGCAGCGCGCGCTGGTCGCGCGTGAGGCCCGTGACCTCCACGCCGCGGAAGCGGTAGCGGCCGCCGGTGGGCGTGTCCAGCAGGCCGATCAGGTTCATCACCGTCGACTTGCCCGAGCCGCTGGGGCCCATCACCGCGGTGAACTCGCCGCCCTCCACCGCGAGGTCGATGCCGCGCAGCGCGCGGAACGCCGCCGAGCCCTCGCCGTAGGTCTTGGTGATGCCCTCGAGCTCGATGAGCGCGGTCACTTGGGCGTGCTCAACTGGTCGGTGACGACGGCCAGGCCTTCGGTGACGCCGGGGCCGGAAACTTCGGTCTGGCGGCCGTCGGAAAGGCCCTTGGTGACCGACAGCATGCGCAGCTCGCCGTTGTCGAGCACCCAGATGCGGCCTTCGTTGCCGCCGCTGCCGTTGGCGGCCGCGCCGGCGCGCCGGTTGCCGCCCATGTTGGGCGGCCGCGGCAGCAGGCGCGAGACGATGCCGCCGCCGGCCGATGCGGCCCGCTCGGCGGCGCCGGGCGTGAAGCGCAGCGCGCTGTTGGGCACCAGCAGCACGCCGGGCCTTTCCACCGCGGCGATGGTGGCGGTGGCCGTCATGCCCGGGCGCAGCGTGAGGTCGTCGTTCTTCACGTCCAGCTGCGTGGTGTAGGTGACCACGTTGTCGGTGACGGTGGAGCCGAAGGCCACGCGCGTCACCTTCGCCGGGTAGCGCCGGCCGGCCTGCGCGGCCACCGTGAAGTGCGCGTCCTGGCCCACGCGCAGCTGGCCGACGTCGGCCTCGTCGACGTTGACCGAGAGGATCATCTTCGTCAGGTCCTCGGCCACGGTGAAGAGCGTCACCGCCTGCAGCGACGCCGCCACCGCGTAGCCGGGCTCGACGTTGCGCGTGAGCACGATGCCGTCGATCGGCGAGCGGATCGAGGCCTTCGCCAGGTTGGTCTCGTTGGTGGACAGCGTGGCGCGCGACTGCGCCACCGCGGCCACCGCCGCCGCCTGGTCGGCGAGCGCGCGGTCGCGCGTGGCGCGCGCCGTGTCCAGCTCGGTGGCCGAAGGCACCTTGCCGCCCGACAGGCGCGACACCTCTTCCAGCCGCGCCAGGCTGGCCTCGGATTCCTTCACCGTGGCCTCGGCCTGGCGCTGCTTGGCGAGCGCCGAATCCAGGTCGGCGCGTGCGCCGGCGACCGCGTCCTTGAGCTTGGAGGTGTCCAGCTCCACCAGCACCTGGCCGCGCTTGACGCGGTCGTTCACGTCGACCAGCACGCGCGTCACGGTGCCGGAGAGTTCGCTGCCCACCGCGACCGAACGCGTCGGCTGCAGCGTGCCGGTGGCGGTGACGTTGATAAAGAGCGTGCCGCGCGCCAGCGGCGTGGTCGCGTAGCGCGGCGCGGCGGCGCGCGTCTCGCTGCGCTGCCAGGCCCACCACCCGGCAGCGGCGGCGGCGGCGAGCACGAGCACGATCCACGGCGTGAGGCGGCGCCACCAGGGGCGGCGATGTTCGCTGCCCAGCAGCGTGTCGAGGGCTTGTTCGTTCGTCGTGTCCATCGTCATCCCTGCGCCGGCCACGCGCCGCCCAGTGCCTTGGCCAGCCGCACATGGGCCAGCCAGAGCTCGGTGCGCGCGCCGGCGAGCGAATCGCGCGCGGAAAGCACGCTGCGCTGCGCGTCCAGCAGCGTGGTGAAGTCCACCAGCCCGGCCTGGTAGCGGTGGCGTGCCAGCAGCAGCGCGTTGGCGGCGGCCTCGGCCGCGCGTTCGAGCGTGGCGACGCGCTCGGTGCCGGTGGCGAGCGCGGCCAGGTTGTCTTCCACGTCCTGCAGCGCGGCCAGCACGGCGGCCTGGTAGCTGGCGCGGGCGCCGTCCAGCACCGCCTGCTGCAAGGCCACGCGCGCCCTCGCCGCGCCGCCATCCACGAGCGGCCAGTCGATGGCGGCGACGACCCCGGCGGCCAGCGTGGCCGGCCCGCCCAGCGCACCCAGCGTGGCCGCGGCCCAGCCGAGGTTGCCGCTGACGGAGAAGCTCGGCAGGCGTTCGGCGTCGCGTTGCGCCAGCGTCGCGAGTTCGGCCTGCACCTTCAGTTCGGCGGCACGCACGTCGGGGCGCTGGCGCAGCAATTCGGCGGGCATCGCGGCCGGCGGCAGGCCGGGCAGCGCGGGCAGCGTGGCAGGCGCGGCGGCCAGGCGCGACGCCAGCGCGGCGGGTGCGCGGCCGGTCAGCACGGCCAGCTGGTGTTCGTCGGCGGAAAGCGTCTTCTGCAGCGCGGGCAGCTGGGCGCGGGTCTGCTCCAGCGTCGTCTTCGCCTGCTCGGCGTCGAGCGAACTGGCGAGCCCTGCGGCGACGCGCCACTGCACGATCTGCAGCGTCTCTTCCTGGCTGGCGACGCTTTCGCGCGCGATCGCGATCTGCTCGCGCGTGCCCAGCCACTGCAGGTAGGCGAGCGCGGTGTTGCCGGCCACCGCCAGCCGGGTGGCCGCGAGCGTGGCTTCGCTGGCCGCGGCGCCCAGTTCGGCGGCCGCGGTGGCGTTGCGCCGGGCGCCGAAGAGGTCGACCTCCCAGCTCGCGTCCAGGCCCAGCTTGACGCTGTTGGTCGTGAAGCCCGCGTTGCGGCTGCGGCCGGCACTGGCCGAGCTGCCGACCTGCGGCGACTGCGCCGCGGCCACCACGTCGCGCTGCGCGCGCGCCTGGGCCAGCGCGGCCTGCGCGACCTGGAGGTCGGTGTTGGCGGCCAGCGATTCGGCCACCAGCGCTTCGAGCAGCGGGTCGCCGAAGCCGCGCCAGCCGGTGGCGGCGGGCAACGAGGCGCTCCACGCGGCGGGCGTCTCGGCGGCGGGCGCCGGGGGGCGGGATTCAGGGGGCGCGGTGGCGCAGCCGGCCAGGGCCAGCAGCAGCACCGCGCCGCTCAGGTTCACGAGGCTTCGGCGCACCTGGGGTTTGTACCAAGCGCCGGTTGAAGCCGTGTTGATCTGTATGTAAAGAAGCCCGAGCGGTTACTGGAAGGCCACCTCGGCGAAGCTGCGCAGCTTGCGGCTGTGCAGCCGCCCCGGGCGTTCCTGGCGCAGCAGTTCGACCGCGCGCATGCCGATGCGCAGGTGCTGGTCCACCCGCTCGCGGTAGAAGGTGTTGGCCATGCCGGGCAGCTTGATCTCGCCGTGCAGCGGCTTGTCGCTCACGCA
>CAYVXO010000328.1:0-4574 GCA_964454485.1 uncultured Rubrivivax sp. | reverse complement strand
TTCAGGACACCGCCTGGTAGTACAGGTTCTGCGGGTGATTCGCCTGCGCGAAGAAGAACCAGCGTTCGGCCAGCAGGCCGGCGAACTGCACGGCGAAGGCCCCCGTCGCCAGCGCTGAGGAGCCCGGCGCCGCGGCCAGCAGCAGCGCAGGCAGGCCGAAGGCGGCCAACAGGAAGAACCACTTCACCGACCGCAGCGTGCCCGGCGCACGGCCGTGGAAGAACTCGCGCGTGTTGAACGAACCCCCGGTGAAACCCATCGCGCGCTGGCGGATCTGCGGGTGCTTGATGCCGATCGCGCTGGCCAGCGTCGAGCGCGGCACCAGCCGCGCGTTGCGCCACAGCGAAGCCGCCCGGCCCGCCATCGCCGCCAGCGTCAGCGCCAGCGCCGCGCGGCCGTAGTGCGCCTCGCCCAGCAGCGCCGCCGCCAGCGTGGTGCCCGAGGCGCAGCCCATGAGCGTGAAGTTCACCAGCGTGAGCGGGCTCGCCCACTCGGCCAGGAAGCGGATCGACGCGTAGACCATGCCGGTGCAGACGAACAGCGCCCCGCAGGCGGCTGCAGCCAGCGCGCCGGCGACGGCGGTGCCGGGCAGGCCGAGCGCGTGCATGCCGCCCCAGGCCGCGACCGCGGCCATGAAGGCCGGCAGCGCGATCACCTCGCGCGACAGCCACGAGGTGCGCCACATCGCCGCCGCACGCCAGGCCCGCTCCGGGTGGCCCAGGTGGAAGAAGGAGGCCACCAGGCCCGCGCCGGTCAGCAGCACCGATGCCGCGGCGCCCGTGACCAGCAGGCCCTTGGCACCTGGCGGCAGCGCGCCCAGCTCGCCGGCGTAGAGCGCCAGGAACAGGCCCTGGCCGGCGCCGATGAGGGTGGTGAGCAAGACGACGGAGAAGGCGGGGTTCATCAGGTCGCGAAGTCCTCGCGCCCGGGCACCAGGGGTGCGGGCTCCTTGCCGTCGACCTTCAGCGGGTTGGCGGCCCGCTGCAGGTCTTCCGGGTGCAGCGTGATCTGGGTGCGCCGCCGCGGCAGGTAGTGGTTGGCCGGGCGCGTGCCCCACTCGGGCATCAGCGCGTAGCCGCCGCGTTCGTTGATCGCCTGCGACACCGCCGAGTGCGGGTCGTGCACGTCGCCGAACAGGCGCGCCCCGGGCGGGCAGGCCAGCACGCAGGCCGGCTTGCGCTCGGCTTCGGGCAGCGCCTTGTCGGTGACGCGGTCCACGCACAGGGTGCACTTGGTCATCACCCGGCGGTCCTCGTCGAGCTCGCGCGCGCCGTAGGGGCAGGCCCAGCTGCAGTACTTGCAGCCGATGCACTTGTCGTAGTCCACCAGCACGATGCCGTCCTCGGCGCGCTTGTAGCTCGCCCCCGTGGGGCACACCGGCACGCACGGCGGGTCCTCGCAGTGCAGGCAGCTCTTGGGGAAGTGCACCGTCTGCGTGTGCGGGAACTCGCCCACCTCGAAGGTCTGCACGCGGTTGAAGAAGGTGCCGCTGGCGGCTTCGCCGTAGGGGTCGGCGTCGGCCAGCGGCCCGGCCGCCCCCGAGGTGTTCCACTGCTTGCAGCTGGTGACGCAGGCGTGGCAGCCGACGCACACGTTGAGGTCGATGACCAGGGCCAGTTGCGTCACGGCCGGCCTCCCTTGCCCAGGCCCGCCATCCAGCCGCGCCGCTTGGGCGCTTCGGCCATGCCCGGTGCGCGCGGCTGGGCGGCGAACTGCGGCCAGCTCTCGGCCGGCTCGGCGGCGTCGGCCGGGTAGATGCGCACGCGCACGTCGTACCAGGCGGCCTGGCCGGTGATGGGGTCGCTGTTGGACAGCGGCGGCCCGCCGTCGGCGGCCGGCAGCTCCTCGCGGATCAGGTGGTTGAGCAGGAAGCCCTGGCGCGCCTCGGCCGCCACCGGGTCCAGCGCCCAGGCGCCGGCGGCCTTGCCGATCGCGTTCCAGGTCCACACGGTGCCGGGCTCGACGGCCTCGCTGTGGGCGCAGCGGCAGCGCACCTTGCCCCAGGGCGACTCGACCCACATCCAGGCGCCGTCGGCGATGCCGGCGGCGGTCGCCGTCTTCGTGTTGACGAACAGCTGGTTGTGGCCGTGGATCTGGCGCAGCCAGGCGTTCTGCGAGTCCCAGGAGTGGTACATCGCCATCGGCCGCTGCGTCACCGCGGCGAGCGGGAACTTCGTGCCGTCGGTGGCCTGCTGCTCCAGCGGCGCGTAGTAGAAGGGCAGCGGGTCGAAGAAGGTCGCGACGCGCTCGCGCAGCCACTGCGGCGGCTGGCGGCCCGGGTGCTTGCCCTGGGCGGCCAGGCGGAAGCGCTGCAGGAACTCCGAGTACAGGTGGATGACGATGGGGTCGCGGTCGCGCCTGAGGCCCACCTGCTGCGCCCAGTCCATGTAGCCCTGGTTCCAGTTGCGCATGTACTGCAGCGCCGGCGGCAGCCGGTGGTGGAAGACGCAGTTGTTGCTGGCGTACATCTCCCACTGGCGCGGGTTGGGCTCGCCGCGCATGGACTGGCTGCCGTCCTTGCCGCGCCAGCCGGCCAGGAAGCCGATGCCCGAGCCCGGGGCGGTCTCGTAGTGGACGATGAAGTCCGGGTAGTCGCGGTACTTGCGCGTGCCGTCGGCGTTCGTGAAAGCCGGCAGCTTCAGCCGCGAGGCCAGCTCGACCAGCACTTCCTGGAACGGCCGGCACTGGCCGGTGGGCGGCAGCACCGGCACGCGCACCGAGTCCACCGGGCCGTCGAACTCGCTGATCGGCCGGTCCAGCAGCGACATCGCGTCGTGCCGCTCCAGGTAGGTGGTGTCGGGCAGCAGCAGGTCGGCGTAGGCCGTCATCTCCGAGGCGAAGGCGTCGCAGACGACGAGGAAGGGGATGCGGTACTCGCCCTTGTCGTCCTTGTCGTTGAGCATCCTGCGGACCTCGGACGTGTTCATCGTCGAGTTCCAGGCCATGTTGGCCATGAAGACGAGCAGGGTGTCGATGCGGTAGGGGTCGCCGCGCCAGGCGTTGGTGATGACGTTGTGCATCAGCCCGTGCGCCGACAGCGGGTGCTCCCAGCTGAAACCCTTGTCGATGCGCACCGGCCGCCCTTCGGCGTCGACGAACAGGTCCTCCGGCCCCTCGGGCCAGCCCAGCGGGGCGCCGGCCAGCGGGGTGTCGGGCTTGACCGCTTCGGGCCCCTTGGGCGGGCGCGCGTTGGGCGGCACCGCGCGCGGGTAGGGCGCCTTGTGCCGAAAGCCGCCCGGGCGGTCGATGGTGCCCAGCAGGCTCATCAGGATGGCCAGCGCGCGGATGCTCTGGAAGCCGTTGCTGTGCGCGGCCAGCCCGCGCATGGCGTGGAAGGCCACCGGGTTGCCGGTGACGGTGTCGTGCTTCTTGCCCCAGCAGTCGGTCCAGGCGATGGGCAGCTCGATCTTCTGGTCGCGTGCGGTGATGCCCATCTCGCGCGCCAGCCGGCGGATGGTGGCCGCCGGGATGCCGGTGATCTCGGCGGCCCACTCGGGGGTGCACGTGCGCACCCGTTCTTCGAGCAGCTGGAAGGCGGGCACGGCGGGCGTGCCGTCGGGCAGGCTGAAGCGGCCCAGCAGCGCCGGGTCGGCGCCTTCGGTGTGGTCGGCCACCGGGCGCTGGCTGAGCCGGTCCCACCAGTAGAAGTTGTGCGGCCGCAGCGGGTTGACGAGGTCGCCTTCGGCGTTGCGCAGCATGAGGCCGAACTCGTCGGAGGCCTCGTCCTGGTTCACGAGCTGGCCGGCGTTGGTGTAGCGGGCGAGGAAGTCGCGGTCGTACAGGCCCAGCGCGATGATCTCGTGCACCAGCGCCAGCAGCAGCGCGCCGTCGGTGCCGGGGCGGATCGGCACCCACTCGTCGGCGACGGCCGAGTAGCCGGTGCGCACCGGGTTGATCGAGACGAAGCGGCCGCCGGCGCGCTTGAACTTCGAGATCGCGATCTTCAGCGGGTTGCTGTGGTGGTCCTCGGCGGTGCCGATCATCACGAACAGCTTGGCGCGGTCGAGGTCGGGGCCGCCGAACTCCCAGAACGAGCCGCCGATCGTGTAGATCATGCCCGCGGCCATGTTCACCGAGCAGAAGCCCCCGTGCGCCGCGTAGTTGGGCGTGCCGAACTGGCGCGCGAACAGGCCCGTGAGCGCCTGCATCTGGTCGCGCCCGGTGAACAGCGCGAACTGCTTGGGGTCGGTGGCGCGCAGGCGCGCGAGCCGCTCCTCCAGCGTCGCCAGCGCTTCGTCCCAGCCGATCTCGACGAACTCGCCGGCGCCGCGCTCGCTGCCGGGCTTGCGCTTCAAGGGCACGGTCAGCCGCGCCGGCGAGTACTGCTTCATGATCCCCGAGCTGCCCTTGGCGCAGATGACGCCCTGGTTCAGCGGGTGCTCGGGGTTGCCCTCGATGTAGCGCACCTCGCCGTTGCGCAGGTGCACGCGGATGCCGCAGCGGCACGCGCACATGTAGCACGTGGTCGTGCGCACCTCGGTGCTGGCACCCGGCAGCGGCGACGCCGTCGGGTCGTGCAAGGGGGCTCTTGGCATGGGTCTCCCGGCCGCGGATCGTTCGAATGGGGCGCGCGG
>CAYVXO010000327.1:0-4619 GCA_964454485.1 uncultured Rubrivivax sp. | reverse complement strand
GAGCCGCTGGCCGCGCTCGCCGCGGCCGCGCCGGCGCCGGCCAGGCGCGCGCCGGTGCGCGTGCGCAAGACCACCGGCCCCAAGAGCTGAGCCGACCCGGCGCCGCTTCAGCGCGAAGCGGCCGCCGGCAGCACGATCACCTCGGCCTTGCCGCCCACGCAGCCGCTGGCTTGGCCGGCGGCGCAGGGCGCCACCTCGGCCGCCTTCGGCCCCGTGCGCTTCACGCCGCCGGGCGGGTCCAAAAGGGTGCCGATCACCGCCACCGCCGTGGCCGCCGCCAGCAGCAGCAGCAGCCAGCGCCGGCGCGCACTCAGCGGCCGGTAGCGTTCACCTGCGTCCTGCGGTTTCGTCATGGGCGGCGCGACTGTCGCACAGCCGCGCTGGCAGGTCGTTGATTAATACACATGATCATATCGATAAATCTACTACATTCGACCCCGTTGCAGCGTCGCACGCCCGAACGAGCCATGAACACCACCCTGCTCCCCGCCCCCGCCGCCCCGGTTTCGCCCGTGCGCGGCGATGCCGAACACCGGCTGCGCGCGGCCGTGCTCGGCGCGGCCGCGCTGCTGCTCGTCGTGGCCTGGGCCGCGGTCGGCGCCTTTCTCTGGTTCACGCACGAGGACGCCCTGCGCGCCGAGCAGCGCCAGAACATCAACCTCGCGCGCGCGCTGGAGGAGCAGACCCTGCGCGTGCTGGCGATCACCGACCAGGCGACGATCCGCGTGCGCGACACGGTGGCGGCCGGCGGCACGCCCGACCTCGTGCGCTACGCCAACGAGACCGGCCTGGCGCCCGGCATCCTGGTGCAGCTCTCGCTGGTCGACGCCAGCGGCCGCTTCGTCTCCAGCAACCTCGACCCCGACGGCAGCAAGACCGGCCCGGTGGACCTGAACGCGCGCGAGCACGTGCGCGCCCACCTGGCGCCGGCCACGCTGCCGGCGGTCGACCGCCTGCCGCAGCCGGACGCGCTGTTCATCGGCAAGCCGGTGCTGGGCAAGGTCTCCAAGCGCTGGACGATCCAGATCTCGCGCCGCATCGTCGGCCGCGACGGCGCGCTCGCCGGCGTCGTGGTCGCCTCGCTCGACCCGGCCTACTTCGAGGACGTGTACCGCCGCGTGCAGCTGGGCGGCGGCGGCGGCGTCACGCTGGTGGGCAGCGACCGCAGCGTGCGCGCCCGCGTGATCGGCGGCAGCAGCCGCGACATGAGCAGCACGCTGGCGGCCGACGGTCCGTTCGCGCGCCTGGCCAGCGGCAGCGAAGGCTACTTCACGGCGCTCAGCTCGCTCGACCGCACCGAGCGCATCACCGCCTACCGCCGCGTGGCCGACTACCCGATGTACCTGCTGGTCTCCACCGCCACCGACGAGGCGCTGGCCGGCTGGGTCTCGGCGCGCAACATCACGCTGGTGCTGACGGCATTGCTGTCGCTCACCGCCGTGGTCGGCGCCGGCCTGCTGGTGCTCAACCTGCGCCGGCTGGAGCGCACCCACGCCGCGCTGCGCGAATCCGAAGCGAAGGCGCAGTCGGCCAACCAGGCCAAGACCGAGTTCCTGGCCGCCATCTCGCACGAGCTGCGCACGCCGCTCACCAGCATCCGCGGCTTCGCCGAGCTGATGGAGCACCGCCTGGACCACCCGCGCTTCCGCGAGCAGGCCGGCCTCATCCGCAAGGGCGCCGAGTACCTGAACGAGCTGCTCTCGCAGATCCTGGACCTGGCCAAGGTGGAGGCCGGCCGCATGTCGCTGTCCCCCGAGGCGGTGGACCTGCGCGCGCTGCTGCGCGGCACGACCGACTTCTACGCCCTCACTGCGGCCGACAAGGGCCTGCCGCTGGGCCTTGCGGTCGAGGACACCGTGCCCGCCACGGTGCAGGTGGACCCGCTGCGCCTGAAGCAGATCCTCAACAACCTGCTGTCGAACGCGATCAAGTTCACCGAACAGGGCGAGGTGCGCGTCGCGGTGGACACACGCGGCAGCGAGCTGCGCATCCACGTCAGCGACACCGGCCCCGGCATCCCGGCGGACCGGCACGAGACCATCTTCGAACGCTTCCGCCAGGGCGACGCCCGCGTCAGCTACCAGCACGGCGGCACCGGTCTCGGGCTGGCGCTCTCGCGCGCGCTGGCCGAGCTGATGGGCGGGCGGCTCACGGTGGACAGCCGCCCCGGCGAGGGCGCGCGCTTCACGCTGGCGCTGCCGGCGGCCTGAAGCCCCCGGCAGCGGCCCACGCGCTTCAGCGCGGCCGCGGCAGGCCGATGACGGTGCCTTCGCGCCGCTTGTCGGCCGCGCCGTAGAGCGCGCCCGTCTGCGGGTTGCGCAGCACCGCCTGCACCGAGCCGATGTCGGTGACGCCGACCGTGTAGCCCAGCGCCACCAGCGCGTCCAGGCTGGCCTGCGGGAAGCCGGGGTCGACCGAGATCGACGAGCCCGCGCCGGTGACCGAGATCCGCGGCGCGTCGATCGCCTGCTGCATCGGCATCTTGTGGTCGATCAGGTTGATCGTCACGTTGAGCACCGAGTTGATGATCGACGCCCCACCCGGCGAGCCGTAGGCCACCAGCGGCTTGCCGTCGGGCGCGAACAGGATCGTCGGGTTCATGCTGCTGCGCGGGCGCTTGCCGGGCTGCACGTCGTTGAAGCCGATGCTGCCGGTGAACGGGTTGGTGCTGGGCGCGGTGTTGAAGTCGGTCAGCTCGTTGTTGAGCAGGAAGCCGTGGTTGCGGAACGAGCCGTCCTCGTTCCGGTAGCCCGCGAAGACGCCGATGCCGTGCGAGGACTCGATCGTGTTCGTGTACGTGACCCAGTTGCCCTGGTGGTCGACGACCGTGAAGTGCGTCGTCGTCTCGCCCGGGCCGGTCACCGGCTCGGCGGCGGCGTAGCGCTTGCCGGGCTTGAAGCCGGCCACCTCGAACGGGCGCGGGTCGCCCGGCACCGGGTTGGGCGTGAGGCGCGTGCCCGGCACGATGGCCGCGCCGCGCTGGCCCACGTAGGTGGGGTCGAGCAGGCCCTTCTTCGGCACCGGGGCGAAGTCGCTGTCGCCCATCCAGATGCTGCGGTCGGCGAACGCGATGCGCATCGCGTCGGCCATCACGTTGAGCGTCTTCGGCGAGCCGAAGCCGTAGCCCTGCGTGGCGTCACCCAGCGGGAAGCGCTCCAGCATGCGCAGCATCTGCAGCATCGTGAGCGCACCGGAGGACGGCGGCGCCGTGGACACGATGCGCCAGCCGCGGTAGGTGGCCTCCACCGGCGTGCGGATCTGCGGCTCGTAGGCCTCCAGGTCGGCGTAGGTCATGCTGCCGCCCTTGCCGCCGGGTTCCGCCGTCCGGAAGAACTTCTGCCCTTCGACGATGCCCTTGGCGATGTCGCAACCCTTGTCGGGCATGTACTTGTAGAAGCAGTCGGGGCCGTTCTTCGCCAGCAGGCGGAAGGTCTCGGCGAGCGGCTTGTTCTGCACCAGCGAGCCTTCCACCGGCGGCCCGCCGTTGGGGCAGAAGAAGGCCGCCGACTCGGGCGAGTTCTGCGAACGCGGGTTGCAGCTCACCGCGGCGTAGCGCGCAGTGGCGGCGAAGCCCTGGTCGGCCAGTTCGATGGCGGGCTGGATCACGCGCGCCAGCGGCAGCCGGCCCCAGCGCTCGAGCGCCATCGAGGTGCCGCGCACCATGCCCGGCACGCCCACCGCCACGCCCTGCAGCGTGCTGTTGGGCACGCCGACGAACATGTCGCGCGTGGCGCCGGCGGGCGCCTTCTCGCGCGTGTCGACGATGAAGGTCTCGCCGGTCTCGCCCAGGTGGATCATCATGAAGCCGCCGCCGCCGATGCCGGCCGACTGCGGCTCGGTCACGTTCAGCGCGTAGGCCACCGCCACCGCGGCGTCGATCGCGTTACCGCCGCGCTGCAGGATCTGCGCGCCCGCTTCGGCGCCGTAGGGGTTGGCGACCGCGACCACGGCGCGCCGGTGGGGCGTCAGGCCTTCCCAGGGGGTGATGCCGCCGACGGCGCCGGCCGCGCCTTCGCGCCGTTGCGGCCCTTCGGCCTGCGCCGGCACGAAGAGCGCCAGCAGCGCCGCCGCGGCGACGCCGCGCAAGACCAGGGTGGGCAGGGGCATGGGATCGTCTCCTCGCTCGTTGTTGGGAGGGCCATGCTCGCGGCGTCTTCGCGCCCGCGCAAGCAAGGTCATTCCCGCATCCGCCGCGCCGTGGTCCCGTTGCCGGGCGGCTATCCTTGCGCGCCCGCGCCATGACCGACCACCGCCCCGCCCCGCCCGGCGCCTTCGAAGCCCACACGCCGATGATGCAGCAGTACCTGCGCCTACGAGCGTTGACTCAATTGCGCCAGAAGCTACACTAAAAACTACACCGCCGGGCAGTTTGAAACTGGATCGTGGTCTTGTGGCACGAACAGCCGCCCAAACGCCAACCATCACCGCACGGTTCAGCTTCTCCATGCGCCGCGATCAAGGTGAGTCACCAGCGGAAGCCCAGGCCCACGCATGAGCTGGAGCTGGAGCTAACGTTCTAAGCGCGCCGTTCAGTTGAGACGACCGTAGGGCGCCAAATTGATAGCTCGTGCGTTGCCCCCGGGTATTCGTAGCAGGTAGCTCTAGAGTCCGATCAACCC
>CAYVXO010000326.1:0-4713 GCA_964454485.1 uncultured Rubrivivax sp. | reverse complement strand
TCGGCGCCCACGCCCATGCCCTGCGCGACGTCGGTGTCGCGGCCCTTGGCGGTGAGCATCACGATCTTCACGCTGGCCAGCGACTCGTCGGCACGCACCTCGGCGCAGACCTCGAAGCCGGTCTTGCCCGGCATCATCACGTCCAGCAGCACCAGCGCCGGGCGTTCGCGGCGGATGGCCTCCAGCGCCGCGACGCCGTCGCGCGCCACCAGCACCTGGTAGCCCTCGCGCTTCATCAGGAACTCGAGCGAGATGACGATGTTGGGCTCGTCGTCGGCGATCAGGATCTTGGTGCTCATGGTCTTGTCTCCTCTGTCGTTGTCTTCCACGGCAGCCAGAACGCGAAGCGTGCGCCGCCGCCCGGGGCTTCGTCCACTCCGATGCGGCCGCCGAAGTGCTCCACGATCTGGCGGCTGATGGGCAGCCCCAGGCCCGTGCCCTGCGGGCGCGCGCGCGCGTCGCCGCCTTGGCGGAACTTCTCGAACACCAGTTCGCGTTCGGCCGGCGGCACGCCGGGGCCGTTGTCCTGCACTTCCACGGTGACGCCGTCGGACCCGGCGCGCAGCGCCAGCGTCACGCGGCCGCCGACGGCCGGCACGAATTTCACCGCGTTGGAGAGCAGGTTCAGCAGCACCTGCTGCAGCCGGTCGGGGTCGGCCTGCAGCAGCGGCAGGTCTTCGGGCAGCTGCAGCTGCAGCGCGGCGCCGCGCTCGCGGAACAGCTCGGCCGTGGTGTCGGCGGCCTGGCGCGCCAGCGCACGCAGGTCGACGTCGACATGGCGCCACTCGGCATGGCCGGACTCGATCTTGGCCATGTCCAGCACCTGGTTCACGAGCCGGCTCAGGCGCTCGCTCTCGCCGACGATGATGGCGAGGAACTGGCCGCGCTGCGCCTCGTCCATCTGCGGCTCGTCGCGCATCAGCTCGGCCAAGGCGCGGATGCTGGTGAGCGGCGTGCGCAGCTCGTGCGTCACGCTGGACATGAAGTCGTCCTTCAGCCGGTCCAGGCTCTGCAGGCGCTCGTTCACGTGGCGCAGCGCGCGCGCTTCCTCCACCACGCGCGCCACGTCGTCGAGGTCGAGCGCCTCCTCCTCCACCACCGAGGCCACCATCACGCGCGCCGAAGCGCTGCCGATGGCGCCGGCCAGCTGCGTCTCGGCCACCTGCACCAGGCGCGCGGCGTCGCCCGCGGGCACAGCGGCCAGCGCGGCCTGCGCGCGGTCCGGCCCCAGGAAGCGCGCCAGCAGTTCGCGCAGCGCGTCCACCTGCGCGCGGCCGCGCCAGAAGACATGGCCTTCGCGGCCCTGCTCGAAGACTTCCACGAACTGCAGCGCGCGCATCGCCTCGCGCGCGCCCGGCGCGCGCCAGAGCGAGACGCCGACGAAGAGCGCCGTGTTGAGCCCGAGCGACCACACGAGCGCGTGCGTCAGCGGGTCCAGCCCCGCCAGCCCGAACAGCTGCTCGGGCCGCAGCCAGCCCACGCCCCAGGGCCCTTCGACGACGAAGCGGGCGTCCATCCAGCCGCTCTTGGCGATCGAAGGCAGGCCCAGCGTCCAGGCCCACAGCAGCGCACCCGCGCCCAGCCCGGCCAGCGCGCCGGCCTTGGTGCCGCCCTTCCAGTACAGGCCGCCGACGAGCGCGGGCGCGAACTGCGCCACCGCGGCGAAGCTGATGAGACCGATGCTCACCAGCGCGTAGGCTTCGCCGGCGATGCGGAAGTAGAGGTAGCCCAGCAGCAGCAGGCCGACGATGACGGCGCGGCGGATGGCGAGCAGCGAAGCGCCCATCGGCTGTGCGGCGCGCCGCTTCAGCAGCAGCGGCAGCACGAGGTCGTTGCACACCATCGTGGCCACCGCGGTGGCCTCGACGATCACCATGCCGCTGGCGGCCGAGAAGCCGCCGATGAAGGCCACCAACGCCAGCGCGTGCGCGCCGCCGGAAAGCGGCAGCGAGAGCACGAAGGTCTCGGCGTTCGCGCCCGGCCCCAGCAGCGCCAGCCCGCCGGCGGCGATGGGCAGCACGAAGACGTTGATCGCCAGCAGGTAGGCCGGGAAGGCCCAGGCCGCGCGCTTCAGGTGCCTTTCGTCCACGTTCTCGACCACCATGACCTGGAACTGGCGCGGCAGCAGCAGCACCGAGAACGCGGCCAGCACCATCATCGCCAGCCAGGGCGCTTCGGCGGCCGGCGGCCGCGGCGGCGTGGCGGCGGCGGCGCGCGCGAAGAGGTCGCCGAAGCCGTCGAACAGGCCCCACACCACGAAGGCGCCGACGGCCAGGAAGGCCAGCAGTTTGACCACCGACTCGGCGGCGATGGCGGCCACCAGACCTTCGTGGCGCTCGGCGCTGTCCAGGTGGCGCGCGCCGAAGGCGATCGTGAAGCCGGCCAGCGCCAGCGCGACCCAGAAGGTGCCGTCGGTCCAGAAGGGGCCGGTGGCGCCACTCGCCTGGCCGGCCAGCAGCGCGTAGCCGCTGGCCACCGCCTTCAGCTGCAGCGCCACGTAGGGCACCACGCCCACCAGCGCCAGCAGCGTGACCATGCCGGCGAGCGCGCCGCTGGGGCCGTAGCGGCTGGCGATCAGGTCGGCGATGCTGGTGATGCGGTAGCGGCGCGCGATGCGCAGCATCTTGCGCAGCAGGGTCCAGGCCAGCACCATCGCCACCGTGGGGCCCAGGTAGATCGGCAGGAAGGCGAGCCCGCCTTCGGCCGCGCGGCCGACGCTGCCGAAGTAGGTCCAGGCGCTGCAGTAGACGCCCAGCGAGAGCGTGTAGACCCAGGCGTTGCCGATCGCCGAACGGCCGGCGGCCGCGCGCCGGTCGGCCCAGGCCGCGACCGCGAACAGCGCGACCAGGTAGCCGAAGGCGGCGGCGATGACCCAGTGGCCGGCCATGGCGTCACTCGTCGGGAGCGCCGCGCTCCATCAGCCAGGCCAGCACGGCGATCACCAGCGCCCAGGCCGCGAACAGCGCCAGCGCATGGCCGCGCCACAGCGCCGCGCTGCCGAACAGCACGGCCGCCGCGGCCGCCAGCGCGAGCAGGCGTTGGGCGAGCAGGCGGTTGCGCATGGCGGCCGGGCCTACAGCGTGTCGAAGCGGAAGTGCTGGCGCAGCCAGGCGCGGAAGCGCTTCACCACCGCGAGCGAATCGCGCAGCGGCTCGCGTTCCAGCAGCGCCAGCTCCGAAGGCCGCACCTCGTTGTTCGGCTTCTCGCCGGCGGCGCGCTGTTCCAGCTGGTGCGCCAGCCGGGTGGCCATCAGGAAGTGCAGCGCGTCCTGCAGGTCGCGCGCCAGCTCTTCGTCCAGCTTGCCCAGGGCGACCAGGCGCGCCAGCCGCTCGCCGGTGCCCAGCTCGGGCAAGCGATTCTGCAGCGCCAGCGCACGCACGCCGTGCACGATGGGGAAGACGCCCAGCTTCTTCAGGTCCAGCGGCTGCTCGTCGCGCCGCGTGGTGAGCCACGACCACCAGTGGCCCGGTTCCTGGAACTGGTCGGCCGCGGCGACGAAGCGCGCCAGCCAGGCGTCGTGGTCGGCGAGCAGCGAATCGAGATAGCGGCGCAGCCCGGCCAGCAGCGTGGCGTCGCCGGCCGCGGGCGCGGCGTCGCAGAAGATCGCCAGCCGCATCGGGCCTTCGGGGTCGGGGCCCATCAGCCAGCCGCGGATCGCTTCCCGGAAGCCGGCTTCCGGCTGGCACCACAGCGCGTTCGTCACCATGATGTCGCCCGGGCAGGGCGGGTAGCCGAAACGCGCGAGCGCGGCGCTGAAGCGGCGCGTGACCTCGGGCACGCCTTCGAAGGCGAAGCCGTCGCGCAGCACGAGCGCGTTGTCCTGGTCGGTCTTCAGGATCTGCTCGCCGCGGCCTTCGCTGCCCATGACGAGCAGGCAGCTGTTGGCCACCAGCTCGGGTGGCGCCAGCAGCGACCACAGGCGCGCCATCAGGCGCAGGTTGAGCTCGCTCACCAGGCGCGCGACGCGCTCGATGCGGATGCCGCTGCCGTGCAGCAACGAGACCATCTGGTCGATGCGGGCGGCGGCTTCGGCGAGCTGGTCCTCGGTCTCGGCCTCCTCGATCTGCAGCGCGACGATGTGCGAGTGGTTGGCGACGAAGCTCACCAGGTCGAGCTGGCCGAGCAGCCCCACCACGCGCTCGCCTTCGCGCACCACGAGGCGGTGCACGCGGTGGCGCACCATGAGCCAGAGCGCTTCGAAGAGCTCGCTGTCGGCGTCGACGCTGACGATGTCGAAGCGCGCGACCGCCTTCACCGGCAAGGCCGCCGGCGGCTCCGGGCGCAGCAGCGCGTCGCGCAGGTCGGTCGTCGTGAAGATGCCCAGCCGCTCGCCGTCGCGCACGAGGGCGGAGGTCTGGCCGTGCCGGGAGAGCTCGCGGCACGCCGACACCAGGTCGGTCGTGCCGTCCAGATAGAAGGGCTTGCGGACGAAGGCGTCGCACACCCGCGCCGTCACCAGCGACAGCATCTCCCGCTGGTGCTCGGGCACGGATCCCTCCTCAGTGGCCGCTGGCCGCGGCGGCGCCGATGCCGGTCTCGCTGCGCACCTGCTGCGCCAGGAAACCGGCGCGGTCGGCCTTGGCGCGCGCGCTCTTGTCGAGCACCGAGAACAGCCAGATGCCGACGAAGGCGATCGTCATCGAGAACAGCGCCGGGCTGGTGTAGGGGAACAGCGACGAACCCTTGGGGTTGCCCAGCGTGGCTTCCCACACC
>CAYVXO010000325.1:0-4742 GCA_964454485.1 uncultured Rubrivivax sp. | reverse complement strand
GCATCCTGGCGCGCTCGGGCGGCATCCGCAACGAGTTCACCTTCACCGGCGGCGTCGCCAAGAACGAAGCGGCGGTGAAGGCGCTGAAGGAGCTGGTGCACGAGAACTACGGCGAGCTCGCGCTCAACATCGACCCCGACTCGATCTACACCGGGGCCCTGGGCGGCGCCACCTTCGCGTGGCGCGCGGTGGTGGAAGAAGGCAAGGTGGCGGAGGCAAGGCAATGAGCAACCCGATTCACACCATCGGCATCGACATCGGCAGCGGCGCCGTCAAGAGCACGCTCTTCCGGGTCGACGGCGAGCAGGTCGACTGGCTGGCCAGGCGCTGCGAGCGCATCCGCCGCCGCGACCCGATGACGCTGGCGCAGGAAGGCTTCGAAGGCGTGCTGGCCGACGCGGGGCTGGCCGGCAACGACGTCGCCTACATCGCCACCACCGGCGAAGGCGAGAACGTCAGGTTCGCCACCGGCCACTTCTATTCGATGACCACGCACGCGCGCGGCGGCGTCTACCTGCACCCGGGCGCGGCGGCGGTGGTCGACATCGGCGCGCTCAACGGCCGCGCGATCTACGTCGACCCGCGCGGCAAGGTGCTGAGCTACAAGATGACGAGCCAGTGCGCTTCCGGCTCCGGCCAGTTCCTGGAGAACATCGCGCGCTACCTGGGCGTGGCGGTGGAAGAGATCGGCGCGCTCTCGCAGAGCGCGAAGGACCCCGAGAAGGTCAGCTCCATCTGCGCCGTGCTGGCCGAGACCGACGTCATCAACATGGTGAGCCGCGGCATCAGCACGCCCGACATCCTGAAGGGCATCCACCTTTCGATGGCTTCGCGCATCGTCAAGCTGCTGAAGGTGACCGGGATCAAGACCGGCACCGCGCTGTTGACCGGAGGATTGGCGCTGGACACCGGCCTGCTGGCCGCGATCCAGGAAGAGATGCGCAACGAGAAGGTCGACGTGCAGGCCGTGAGCCACCCCGATTCGATCTACGCCGGCGCCATCGGCGCCGCGCTCTGGGGCGCCTACCGTCACCAGCGCCTGCAGGAACTGCAGGCACAGGCCGCCGCCTGAAGGAGAAACTGAAATGGCCCTGCTCATCAACGACGACTGCACCGCCTGCGACGCCTGCAAGCCGGTGTGCCCGAACGACGCCATCGCCGTCGGCGACCCCATCTACGTGATCGACCCGCTGCGCTGCACCGAATGCGTGGGCGCCGAGGACGAGCCCCAGTGCAAGCTGGTGTGCCCGGCCGACAGCATCGTGCAGCACCCCGACTTCGTGGAGTCGAAGGAGGCGCTGCTCGAGAAGTACGCGTCTTTACACGGCTGACAGACACCTTCCCCGGCGGGGCTTTCGCCGGGGGAGTACCTTTCGCCGCATCCCCTTTTCTTGGAGGTGCGCGGTGAATCGAGACCTGCCCCTGCCCGCACGGCGCCTGGAAGGCGCCGTCTCGCTCGTCCAGGCGCAACCCTGGAACACGAGCCCGGTGACGCCGGACTCCCCCGCGGTCGAGGTCATGACCGACCTCACCGAGGTGAAGGCCGCCACCGTGAGCCCGGCGGCCACGCTGCAGCAGGCCGAGCAGGCGATGATCTGGAAGGGCGTGCGCATGCTCTTCGTCGTCACCGAGATGCCTTCGGTGCAGGGGCTCATCACCACCACCGACCTGCGCGGCCCGCGCCCGCTGCGCCTGGTGCAGCAGCGCGGCCTGCGCTTCGACGAGATCACCGTCGCCGACGTGATGACGCCGCTGGCGGCGCTGGAGGCGGTGGACTACGACGACCTGCGCCACGCCTACGTGGGCAACGTCGTCGCCACGCTCAAGAAGCACGGCCGCAACCACCTGCTGGTGGCGCAGCAGGCCGCGCCCGGCCTGCCGGTGCTGGTGCGCGGGGTGTTCTCGCGCAGCCAGGTCGAGCGCCAGCTCGGCCGCGCGCTGGAAGTGGTGGAAGTGGCGAACAGCTTCGCCGACCTGGGCGTGATGCTGACCTGATTCACCCCGTTCGGGTGCGGGGTTCGTAAAAGGCCCGGGAAGACGACGCCGTCGTCGTTCCCGGGAGCGAACCCTCATGCCCAACCGTCGAGACTTCCTGGCCTGCGCCGCTGGCGCTTCCTTGCTGGCCGCTTCGGCCCTGCCGGTGCGCGCGCGCGCCGGCGCCACCCTGCAGCCTTACCGCGACGACGCCGAGATGGCGGCGGCACTGGAGCGCTGGCGCCTGGCCTCGCCGCGCGCACAGCCCGAGCGGCGGATGGAGCTGCAGATGAACGTGGCGCCGGCCGCGCCGGCGGCCAAGGCGGCGGCCGACGCAGCCGGATCGGCCACCGGCGAATCCATCACCAACGTGCAGACCGCCGGCGTCGACGAAGGCGGCATCGTCAAGCAGGCGGGCGAGTTCCTGATCATCCTGCGCCGCGGCCGCCTGTTCACCGTGCGCGTGGGTGGCGACGCGCTGCAGCCGCTGGCGGCGGTGGACGCCTACGCCCCCGGCAGCGACCCCGCCGGCGCCTGGTACGACGAACTGCTGGTGGCCGATCGCACGGTGGTCGTCGTCGGCTACAGCTACGCGCGCGGCGGCACCGAGGTCGGGCTGTTCGACCTCGGGCCCCAGGGCACGCTGGCGCACCGCGGCACCTGGCACCTGCGCAGCTTCGACTACTGGTCGTCGCGCAACTACGCCAGCCGTCTCGTCGGGCGCAGGCTCGTCTTCTACTCGCCCACGCTGCTGCAGCCCTGGGGCCCGGCACCGATGGGCCTGCTGCCCGGCTGGCGGCGCTGGAGCAACGGCGCACTGCCCGGCGGCTTCCAGCGCGTGCTGCCGGCCACGCGCGTCTACCGCGTCGATGACGACTTCGAAGCCGGCGAGCCGCTGGCGCTGCACACCGTGACCACGGTGGACCTGGGCGCCGACGAGCCGCGCTGCGAATCGACCGCGGTGCTGGGGCCGGCCGGGCGCGTGTTCTACGTCGCCGCCAACGCGGTCCACGTGTGGACCGCCTCGGCGCGGAGGCGTGGCAGCGCGGCCGTGTTCCGGCTGCCGCTGGACGGCGCGGCGCCGAGCGCGCTGAAGGCGGCCGGCGTGCCGATCGACCAGATGTCCTTCCTCGAAGACGGCGGCCACCTGAACGTGCTGCTGCGCGACGCCGGCCGCGGCGAAGGGATGTGGGGCTCGCAAGGCGAAGCCGGGGCGCTGGCGCTGCTGCGCGTGCCGCTGGCCGCCTTCGGCGACGGCCACGACGCCGCCGGCCGCGAGCATTACCGCCGCCTGCCGGCGCCGCCGCAGGGCTGGGGGCTGCAGAACCGGTTCGTCGGCGACTGGCTGCTCTGGGGCGCGGCGCAGGACCCGCGGGCCTGGGCGCTGCGTTTCACGGACGGCAGCGCCGAGCCGGTGGCTCTGGCGCCCGGCCATGGCGTGGAGCGCATCGAGTCCCTCGGCCGCGACGCGCTGCTGGCCGGCAACGCCGGCAGCGATCTGCAGCTGAGCCTGGTCCAGCTGGGCCGCGGCGGCGCCACGCTGGCGGGCCGCCACGTGCATCCGGGGTCGCGCCAGGGCGAGACGCGCACCCACGGCTTCTTCTACCGCGCCACCGGCAGCGACGAAGGCCTGCTCGGCCTGCCGGTGCTGGGCGAAGGCGTGCGCCGGCGCGGCGGCGTCTTCGGCGGTGCCGAAGGCTCGGCCGCGGTGCTGTTCCTGCGCCGGCGCGAAGGCCAGCTGCACGAGCTGGGCCGCCTGCAGGCGGCCGGCGGTCCGGTCGACGACGCCTGCAAGGCCAGCTGCGTCGACTGGTACGGCAACGCGCGCCCGATCTTCCTGGGCACGCGCCTGTTCGCACTGATGGGCTACGAAATCGTCGAAGGCCGGCTCGAGGCCCGCGCCTGGGGACGGGAGTCGCTGCTGGAGCGGCGCCGCGTCAGCTTCGCGCCCGGCGCGGGGCCGGGCGGTCGGTACAGCCCCTTCGGCTGAATCAGCTGGAAGGCGTGGTCGAGGTGGACACCGGCGCGGCGGGCGGCGCGGCCGGTGTCGGCACCGGGGCCTTGGTCACGCGCACGCGGCCGCCGGTGGTGACCAGCACCACCGAGTCGCCCGGCTCCAACGTTTCCTTGCCCTTGGCCTGCACGATGGCTCGGCGCTCGCCGTTCTTCAGCTGGACCAGGATCTCGAGCGCTTCCTCGCGGGTGCCGAAGCGTTCGACCGTGTTGCCGACGACGCCGCCGACGACGGCGCCGATCACGCCCACGGCCACGCCTTCGCGCCGGCCGCCGACGCTGCCGCCGGCGATGGCGCCGGTCACCGCGCCGGCGGTGCCGCCGATGCCGCTCTGCGAGCCTTCGACGACCACGGGGCGGGTGGACAGCACGACGGCATCCTGCACGACGCTCATGCGGTTGGCGTCGCGCGGGTTGACGACGTCGGGACTGGTGGTGGAACAGCCGGCCAGCACAGCCAGCACGACGGTGGCGGACAGCAGGCTTTTCATGGTGCTTTCTCCGTTCAGGGTATCCGATCTCTAACGCCGCCCGGGGCCGGGGGCGTTGACGCAACTCATCTTCGCAAATGAGGGCATCCCGGGTGCTTCGCCCGGTCTTGCCGAGGTAAAGATTTGTTAGCCGTGCGCTTCAGCCGTGGAGACGGCTGCTGCGCGGCACGCTGGCGAGCAGGAAGTCCATCTGGTCGGCCAGGATGCGGCGGCCGCGCAGGATCATGTCCTCGTGCAGGCTGGGCACGTAGGGCAGGTAGAGCA
>CAYVXO010000324.1:0-4778 GCA_964454485.1 uncultured Rubrivivax sp. | reverse complement strand
GCCTTGACCATGGTCGCCGAGTGCAGGTAGGCCGACACCGGCGTGGGCGCGGCCATCGCGTGCGGCAGCCAGAAGTGGAAGGGGAACTGCGCACTCTTGGTCAGCGCGCCCAGCAGCACCAGGGCCAGCGCCAGCGGGTACAGCGCATGGGTGCGCACCGCCTCGCCGGCGGCGAGCACGGCGTCGAGCTCGTGGCTGCCGACGATGTGGCCGATCAGCAGAACCCCGGCCAGCAGCGCCAGCCCGCCGGTGGCGGTGACGGTGAAGGCCATGCGCGCGCCGCGGCGGGCGTCCTTGCGGTGCGTCCAGTAGCCGATCAGCAGGAAGGAGAAGACGCTGGTCAGCTCCCAGAACACCACCAGCTGCAACAGGTTGCCCGACACCACCACGCCGAGCATCGCGCCCATGAAGCCCAGCAGCAGCGAGTAGAAGCGCGCCACGGGGTCCTCGGGCGAGAGGTAGTAGCGCGCGTACACCACCACCAGCAGGCCCATCGCGCTGACCAGCATCGCGAACATCCAGGCGAAGCCGTCGATGCGCACCACGATGTCCAGCCCCAGGCTGGGCAGCCACGTCAGGCGTTCGGTCGGCACCGCGCCGGCGGCCACCTCGGGGTAGACCAGCGCCAGCGGCACCGCCACCGCCAGCGCCACCGCGGCCGCCCACAGCGACACGAGGTTGCGCGCGCTCGTCGGCAGCAGCGCCGCGACGGCGCTGCCGGCGAAGGGCAGCAGGAGAATCAGCAGGAGCGACATGGCGGGGCATTCTAGGAACGAGGGGCGCGCGCTCCGAAAGCCCCGCATACCCGCCGGACTTGCGCGGATGTTCGGCCCGAGGCTTCATCGCGGCCGACTGGCTGTGTAGGATGGCCGCGCGCCGTCGCCTCTCACGAGCGCGCGGCGAGCGACAGGACTGCCGCGTTGAAGAGCGACCTCACCCCCATCATCGCCGCCGCGTCCGCGTCGCCGCCCGACGACGACCCGCACTGGTACAAGGATGCGGTCATCTACGAGCTGCACATCAAGGCCTTCCGCGATGCGAACGGCGACGGCCTGGGCGATTTCGCCGGGCTGATCGAGAAGCTCGACCATGTCCGCGACCTCGGCGTCAACACCATCTGGCTGCTGCCGTTCTACCCCTCGCCGCTGCGCGACGACGGCTACGACGTGGCCGACTTCATGGGCGTCAACCCGGCCTACGGCACGGTGGCCGACGTCGAGCGGCTGGTCGAGGAGGCGCACCGCCGCGGCCTGCGCGTGATCACCGAGCTGGTGGTCAACCACACCTCCGACCAGCATCCGTGGTTCCAGGCGGCGCGGCGCGCGCCCAAGGGCTCGCCCGAGCGCGACTTCTACGTCTGGAGCGACGACCCGAAGCGCTACGCCGGCACGCGCATCATCTTCACCGACACCGAGAAGTCCAACTGGAGCTGGGACGAGGTGGCGCAGCAGTACTACTGGCATCGCTTCTTCAGCCACCAGCCCGACCTGAACTTCGACAACCCGGCGGTGCGCGAGGCGGTGTTCGGCGTGATGGAGTTCTGGCTCGAGCGCGGCGTCGACGGCTTCCGCCTCGACGCGATTCCCTACCTCGTCGAGCGCGAGGGCACCAGCAACGAGAACCTGCGCGAGACGCACGAGGTCATCAAGGAGTTGCGCCGCCGGCTCGATGCGAAATACCCGAACCGGCTGCTGCTGGCCGAGGCCAACATGTGGCCGGAGGACGTGCGCGAGTATTTCGGCGAGGACGACGAGTGCCACATGGCCTACCACTTCCCGCTGATGCCGCGCATGTACATGGCCATCGCGCAGGAAGACCGCCACCCGGTGGTGGAGATCCTGGCGCAGACGCCCGACATCTCGCCGGCCTGCCAGTGGGCCATCTTCCTGCGCAACCACGACGAGCTGACGCTCGAGATGGTCACCAGCCGCGAGCGCGACTACATGTACAGCATGTATGCCGCCGACCCGCGCGCGCGCATCAACCTGGGCATCCGCCGCCGCCTCGCGCCGCTGCTGGACAACGACCTCGAGCGCATCAAGCTGATGAACAGCCTGCTGCTGTCGATGCCCGGCTCGCCGGTGCTGTACTACGGCGACGAGATCGGCATGGGCGACAACATCTTCCTCGGCGACCGCGACGGCGTGCGCACGCCGATGCAGTGGAGCAGCGACCGCAACGGCGGCTTCAGCCGCGCCGATCCGCAGCGCCTGTACCTGCCGCCGATCCAGGATCTGGTGTACGGCTACGAAGCGGTCAACGTCGAGGCGCAGTCGCGCGAGCCCTCGTCGCTGTTGAACTGGACGCGCCGCATGCTCGCCGTGCGCCGATCCACGCAGGTGTTCGGCCGCGGCAGCCTGACCATGCTGCACCCGGGCAACCGCAAGGTGCTGGCCTACCTGCGCGAGCTCGGCGACGAGGCGGTGCTGTGCGTGGCCAACCTCGGCCGCAGCGCGCAGCCGGTGGAGATCGACCTGGCGCGCTTCAAGGGCCGCGTGCCGGTGGAGATGAGCGGCGGCATCGCCTTCCCGCCGATCGGCGAGCCCGGCTACCTGCTGACGCTGCCGGCGCACGGCTTCTTCTGGTTCCGCCTCGCCGCCGACGTGCCGCCGCCCGACTGGTACGTCGACCGCCGGCCGGTCGAGGACCTGGCGGTGGTGGTGCTCTTCGACGGCTGGAACAGCCTGTTCCGCGATCGCGTCGTGCCCTGGCGCATCGCGATGGCGATCAAGACGCTGGCGCAGCTGGAAGATCGCGTGCTGCCGCCCTTCATCGCGCGGCAGCGCTGGTTCGCCGGGCAGGAGGCGGCGCTAGCGCAGGTGCGGCTGGCCGAGCATGCGCGGCTCGTGCACGAAGGGCGCGAGTGGCTGTTCGGCCTGTTCGATTCGCGCGCTGCCGATGCCAGCGCGCGCTGGTTCCTGCCGCTCGCGCTGGCCTGGGAAGACGGCGAGGACGAACGCCTGCGGCAGCTGCAGCCGGCCGCCGTGGCCAAGGTGCGCGTAGGCCCGCGCGTGGGCGTGATGGCCGATGCGCAGGCCGACCCGGCTTTCTGCGCGGCGCTGCTCGATGCGCTGGGCGCGGCGCGCGAGATTCCCGCCGCGCACGGCCGCCTGCGCTTCGTGCCGGGTGCCGCCTTCGCCGAACTGGCCGGCCGCTGCGCCAGCTCCACCGCGCCGCCGCGCCCGCTGCCGCAAGCGCGCAGCTCGGCGCTGGTGATCGGCGACAGCCTGTTCATGAAGGTGCTGCGCCAGGTGCGAGCGGGCATCAGCGTGGAGGCCGAGGTCGGGCGCTTCCTCACCGACGTGGCGCACTTCGAGCACTGCGCGCCGGTGGCCGGCACGGTCGAGTACCTCGCCGACGACGGGACGCCCGCCACGCTGGTGCTGCTGCAGGGCTACGTGCAAAACCAGGGCGACGCCTGGTCGCTGGTGGTCGACCAGCTGCAGATGGCGCTGGCCCGGCATCCGGCCGGCGCGCCGGACGGCGAGGCCGAGCCGCTCGACGAGGGCTTTCTGCAGCGCCTGCAGACGCTGGCGCGCCGCCTCGCGCAGCTGCACGGCGCGTTCGACCGCGGCGGCATCGCCGATTTCGAGCCGCGGCCGATTGCCGTCGACGACCTCGTGCGCTGGGTCGCACAGGCGCGCGAGCGCGCCGCGGTGGTGCTGGCCGAGCCCGACGAGGCGCTGCAGGCGGCCTTCGAGCGCGCCGCGCGCAGCGCACCGGCCGGCCGCGCGACCCGCGTGCATGGCGCTTTCCGGCTGCAGGAGGTGCTGCTGGTGCACCACGACTTCGTCATCGTCGATTTCGAGGGCGACCCGGGCACGCCGGTGGAGCAGCGCCGCGCGCTGCAGTCGCCGCTGCGCGACCTCGCCGGGCTGCTGGTCTCGCTCGACCAGGCGCTCGAGGCCGCGCTGCCGCCGGGCGCGACACCACCGATGCAGACACTGGCCCGGCGCTGGGGGCCGCAATTGCGCGAGGCCGTGCTCGACGCCTATGCGCTGGAGGCGGTGGCCGCCGGCGTCTTCGCCGATGCGGCCGCGTTCGCCGCAGCCGCGCCGCTGCTCACCCTGTTCGAGATCGACCGCGCGCTGCTGCAGCTGCGCGATGACCTGGCCGCGCGTCCGGGCGCGGCCGCCCGTCTGCCGGCCGGCCTGCTCGCGCGGCTGCGCCCCTGAACCGTCGAGGAGATTGCCATGGACAGCATCAACGTCGCCGTCGAACCGCTGCGCGCCTTTCTCGTGCAGATCGGCGCCTACCTGCCGCGGCTGGGTGTGGCGCTGGCCATCGCCGTGGCGGGCTGGCTGCTGGCCAAGGCGCTGCGCTTCGCCACTGTGAAGGCGCTGCGCGCGCTGAACTTCCACGTGCTCAGCGAGCGCGCCGGCATGGATGACTTCCTGCAGCAAGGCGGCAGCCGGCGCGACACCGCCGACCTGTTCGGCCTGATCGTCTTCTGGCTGGTGCTGCTGGGCGCGCTCATCGTGGCCTTCAACGGCCTCGGTCTGTCGCAGGTCACCGACGTGCTCATGCGCGTGCTGCTGTTCCTGCCCAAGCTGCTGGTCGGCCTGCTGGTGGTGGTCTTCGGCCTGTACTTCGCGCGCTTCGTCGGCCAGTCGGTGCAGGCCTGGTGCCAGGGGGCGGAGATCGGCGACGCCGAGCTGATCGGCCGCGTGGTGCGCTACGCCATCGTCACCTTCGTGGTGCTGATCGCGATCGACCATGTCGACATCGGGGTCTCCTCGTTTTCAGTGCAATAAGTGACGGTACGAAAAGCTAGCACT
>CAYVXO010000323.1:0-4779 GCA_964454485.1 uncultured Rubrivivax sp. | reverse complement strand
CACACCAGGGCGCCGTGGCAGGTGCCGCGGACGTTGGCAGCATTCGGGTGGATCTCGACGAACATCTCCGGCTGCAGTTCGGCCAGCCAGGGGTTGGAGCGCGTCTCCTCGCCGCCGCCTTCGAACTCCACCAGGCGGCCGCTGGTCATGATGAGCGGGAAGGTCTTGCCGATGTCCTTGTTCTTCTCCTGCAGCGTCTTGTACAGGGTGGGCAGGCGCCAGAAGGCCTTCTTGTCGTCGTGCGTCGGGTACTTGGCGACCAGCTCGGGCCTGTTGCTGTAGAGCGGCTCGCGGTGCTGCGGCACCGGGTCGGGGAAGTTCCACACCACCGCCCGCGCGCGCGCGTTGCCGAACGGGTAGCAGCCGTGGTTCTTCATCGTCACGCGGATGATCCCGCCCGACGGATCGGTCTTCCAGTTCTTGCCCTCGGCGGCCTTCTTCTCGTCTTCGGTCAGCTCGTCCCACCAGCCCAGCTTCTTCAGCAGCAGGTGGTCGAACTCGGGATAGCCGGTGGTGAGGTCGGCGCCCTTGCTGTGCGAACCGTCGGCGGCCAGCAGCGACTGGCCGTCGCGCTCGACGCCGAAGTTGGCGCGGAAGTTGCCGCCGCCTTCCATCACGTGCTTGCTGGTGTCGTACAGGTTGGGGCTGCCCGGGTGCTTGAGCGCCGGCGTACCCCAGCAGGGCCAGGGCAGGCCGAAGTAGTCGCCGTCGAGCGAGTAGCCGGTCTCCTTGTCGACCCCGCCCCTGGCCTTCAGCGTCTTGACGTCGAAGACGTTCATGTTGCGCATGTGCGCCTTCAGCCGCTCGGGGCTCTGGCCGGTGTAGCCGATGGTCCAGACGCAGCGGTTGATCTCGCGGAGGATGTCCTCCGGCACGGGCTCGTCCAGGCCCTTGACCTTCTGCATCTTGTAGTTCTTGACCAGCTCCTTGTCGAAGCCCAGCTTCTGCGCCAGCTGGTACATGATCATGTGGTCGCTGCGGCTCTCGAACAGCGGGTCGATGACCTTCTCGCGCCACTGGATCGAGCGGTTCGACGCCGTGCACGAGCCGCTGGTCTCGAACTGGGTGCACGCCGGCAGCAGGTAGACCGCGCGGTTGGGGTTGCGCTCCCCGCCCATGGCCGGCATGGCGGCCATCGCCGCGGTGGCGCTGGGGAAGGGGTCGATGACCACCAGCAGGTCCAGCTTGTCCATCGCGCGCTTCATCTCGAGGCCGCGGCTCTGCGAGTTCGGCGCATGGCCCCAGAAGACCAGGCCGCGCAGGTTGCTGTCCTGGTCGATCAGCTCGTTCTTCTCCAGCACGCCGTCGACCCAGCGCGAGACGGTCATGCCCGGCTTGGTCATCATGCCCGGCGCGTACTGCTTCTTGATCCACTCGAAGTCGACGTCCCAGGTCTTCGCGAAGTGCTTGAAGGCGCCTTCGGCGAGGCCGTAGTAGCCGGGCAGCGAGTCGGGGTTGGGGCCGACGTCGGTGGCGCCCTGCACGTTGTCGTGGCCACGGAAGATGTTCGCGCCGCCGCCGGAGACGCCGACGTTGCCCAGCGCCAGCTGCAGGATGCAGGAGGCCCGCACGATCGCGTTGCCGATGGTGTGCTGGGTCTGGCCCATGCACCAGACGATGGTGCTGGGCCGGTTCTCGGCCATGATCTTCGCCACCTTGTAGCAGGTGGCCTCGTCGACACCGCAGACCTCCTGCACCTTGTCGGGGGTCCACTTGGTCATGACCTCCTCGCGGACCTTGTCCATGCCCCAGACGCGGTCGGCGATGTACTGCTTGTCCTCCCAGCTGTTCTTGAACACGTGGTGCAGCACGCCGAACAGGAACGCGATGTCGGTGCCCGAGCGGATGCGCACGTACTCGTCGGCCTTCGCCGCCGTGCGCGTGAAGCGCGGGTCGACGACGATCATCTTGGTGCCGGTCTCCTTGGCGTGCAGCATGTGCATCATCGAGACCGGGTGCGCCTCGGCGGCGTTGCTGCCGATGTACAGCGCCGCCTTCGAGTTCTGCATGTCGTTGTAGGAGTTCGTCATCGCGCCGTAGCCCCACGTGTTCGCCACGCCGGCGACGGTGGTGCTGTGGCAGATGCGCGCCTGGTGGTCGCAGTTGTTGCTGCCCCACAGCGTCATCCACTTGCGCAGCAGGTACGACTGCTCGTTGTTGTGCTTGGACGAACCGACGACGAACACCGAATCGGGGCCGCTCGCCTTTTTCAGCTCGAGCATCTTCGCGCTCACCTCGGCGAGCGCCTGGTCCCACGAGATGCGCTGGTACTTGCCGTCGACCAGCTTCATCGGGTACTTGAGCCGGTACTCGCCGTGGCCGTGCTCGCGCAGCGCCGCGCCCTTGGCGCAGTGGGCGCCCAGGTTGATGGGGCTGTCGAACACCGGCTCCTGACGCACCCAGACGCCGTTCTCGACCACGGCGTCGACCGCGCAGCCCACCGAGCAGTGGCCGCACACCGTGCGCTTGACCTCGACCTTGCCGGCGCCGGTGCCCGCCGCGCCTTCGGCGGCGTCGGCCTTGCGCAGCAGCGTCAGCTGCGAAGCGGCGATGCCGGCGCCGACGCCGAGCCCGGACCGGCGCAGGAAGGCGCGCCGGTCCATCGTGGGCACGGCACGTGCGACGCCGCGCGCGAGGCTGGCGACCAGGCCGGACGCGCCGGCACCGGCCTGCGTGGACTTGCGGGTGAGCAGCATGGCTTTCTTCCGTTCGTGGCGGGCGTCAGACGCGGGTGCTGCGGTAGTAGCGCAGCACGTGCTCGGTGACCTGGTAGCCGCCGCCGCCTTCGGGCGCGGCAGCCTGAGGAGCCGCGGCCACCGGTGCCGCCGGCGTCTTGGGCAGCAGGGCGACAGCGGTGGCCGCCGCGCCGGCGGTGGCGGCGCCGGCGAACAGCCGGCGACGGTTCGCGGCCACAGGGGAGTCGGGCTTGCTCATCGGGAATCTCCAGCCGGCGCGCAGGGCGACAGCGCCTATGCACATACACGCATATGATCCGGCGCACCCGGACCGCGGCTCAATTGGGTGCCACCCTCAGCGCGCCGCGTCTCGCGCGACAACTTGTCGCTCGGGCGCCGGGGTTTGCCCGCGACGCGCTTCGAAGGCGCTTTGCGATGATGGATTCCGCCCTCTCTTTCCTCGCCGCCCGACCCCTGCCCCCGCTCCCGATGGAACCTGCGCCGACGATCCGCGTGGCCGTGCTGATGGAGCGGCTGCACCAGCCCACGCGCTGGGAGACCTGGCGCCACGCGCTGCACGACGTGCTGCCCGACGACGGCCGCTTCGGCAGCGCGCCGCGCGTGCTGCGCGACGACGGCCGCAGCACGCTCGTCGCCCACCCGGGGCTGGAAGTCACGCTGCACCGCGACGAAGGCGAGGGTTACCACCTGAACCTCACCTCGGGCGCGCCGGTGTGGTTCGTCATGTGGCGCAGCGACGACGAAGACCCTGCGCGCGCCTGGCCCGAACTGGTGACCCTGTCCTACAACGAAGCGGGCCGCCTGCTCGACGCGCAGGAGCATGTCGACAACCGGCCGCTGCCGCCGGACGTGCGCGACTGGCTGCAGGCCTGGAACGACCTCCACTACCGGCCCGAGCCGAAGGAGCGCCGCCGCCCGGCTTCGTTCCGCGCGCCCGGGCAGCGCTGAGGCCGTGCCGATGGCCGACGACGAAGGCTTCGTCTCGCGCTGGTCGCGCCGCAAGGCGCAGGTGCGGCAGGGCCTGCCGCTGGCGCCGGAGCCCTCACCCGCGCCGGCCCTGGCGCCGCTGCCCGCGCCGGTGCCGGCGGCAGTCGAACCGGCGGCCGGGGCGCCGCCTGCAACGCCGCCCGAAGCGCCGCCGGAACCAGCACCCACGCTGGAAGACGCGCGCCGCCTCACGCCGGCTTCGGACTTCGCGCGCTTCGTGCGGCCCGACGTCGAGCCGGCGGTGAAGCAGACGGCGCTGAAGACGCTGTTCAGCGACCCGCAGTTCAACGTGATGGACGGCCTGGACGTCTACATCGACGACTACGGCAAGCCCGACCCGCTGCCCGCCGCCTGGCTGGGCAAGATGGCGCAGGCCAGCTTCCTGCGCCTGCTGGACACCGCGCCCGAAGCCACCGCTGAGGCCACCGCCGAAGCCGCCCCATCGGTGCCGCCATCGCCGGCGCCGCCCGAGACCACCGAACCGCCCGCCGTGGCGGCCGCCGCCGATGAAGACCCTGATCTGCGACTGCAACCGGACGATGCCGCTGGATGCGCCGGCCCTGGGCCGGGCCCTGGCGCGCACGCCGGGGGCGAGCCCTGAAGGCCTGGAGGCCACGCACAGCCTGCTGTGCCGGCGCGAGGCCGGGGCCTTCCAGCGCGCCGCCAAGGCCACCGCCGCCGAAGGCGAGCCCCTGCTCGTCGCCTGCACGCAGGAACAGCGCCTGTTCCTGGAGCTGAACGGCGAGACCGAAGGCGCGGCCGGCCCCGAAGTGCGGCCGATCCGCTTCGTCAACCTGCGCGAGACCGGCGGCTGGTCGCGCGACGCGCGCCAGTCGACGCCCAAGATGGCCGCGCTGCTGGCCGCCGCGCAGCTGCCGGCGCCGGCGCCGGTGGGCACCGTCTCGTATCGCTCGGCCGGCCGCTGCCTGGTGCTGGGCGGCGCCGACGCCGGCAGCCGCGCCGCCGCGCTGCTGGCCGACAGGCTGGACGTGTCGCTGCTCGTCGACCGCCCTGGCGGCGCGCTCGCGCAGGCGCACGAGGTCGGCGCCCAGCACGGCCGCCTCGTCCGCCTCGCCGGCTGGCTGGGCGCGTTCGA
>CAYVXO010000322.1:0-4790 GCA_964454485.1 uncultured Rubrivivax sp. | reverse complement strand
CGCTCGCGGCCGTCGACTGGCCGCGCGACGCCGCCTGGCGCACCGCGCTGCGCGCACTGGTGGCCGACCTGCGGCGCGACGCCGCCGGCCCGGTGGCCGCCGCGCTCGACCGCCTGGCCGCAGCCGACGACGACACGCTCGAACGCCAGGCCGACTGCCTGCTCACCGGCGTCACGCAGGGGCTGGACCTCGCGTCCGCGCCGCTGGTCGCCGCCGCGCTGCAGGTCTACTGGACCCACCTGCTGCTGGCGGTGCAGAAGGCGCAGCCCGGCAGCGCCGCGCCCTTCGGCCGCCCCGACGACCCGGGCCTGTGCCCTTGCTGCGGCAGCCGGCCGGTGGCCAGCATCACGCGCACCGCCGGCGGCGCGCTCGGCCAGCGCTACCTGCACTGCTCGCTGTGCGGGCTGGAATGGCACATGGTGCGCGCGAAGTGCAGCCATTGCGGCGAAAGCAAGGCCATCGCCTACCAGTCGCTCGAAGTGCCGGGCGCCGATGACGCCGGCGCGCGCGCCGCGCAGGCCGCGGTGCAGGCCGAGACCTGCGAGTCCTGCGGCCACTACCTGAAGATCCTGCACGCCGACCGCGACCCGATGGTCGACGCCGTCGCCGACGACCTGGCCAGCCTGACGCTGGACCTGCTGGTCGCCGAAACCGGCCTACAGCGCCACGGCCACAACCTGATGCTGCTGTTCGGCGAACCCGAACCACCACCGCCGAAGGAAGCGTCCTGATGGCGCGGCCGACCGAATCCGTCGTCGACGGTTCCCAGGCCCGGCCCCAGGACCTGCCGGCGCTGGACCGCCTGCTGCGCGAGGACCGCGTGCGCGCGCTCGTCGCCGAACATGGCCACACGCTCGTGGCCGGCCAGGCGCGGTCGCTGCTCGAATCGCTGCGCGAACGCGCACTCGCCGGCGCGCTGCAGCGCACCGAGCTCGAAGCCGGCCGCCTGGCCGCGGCGCTGGCCGCGCGGGTCGAAGCCCGCCTGGCGCCGCGCCTGCGCCGCGTGCTCAATCTCACCGGCACCGTGATCCACACCAACCTGGGCCGCGCGCTGCTGGCCGAGCCGGCCCTGCAGCACCTGCTGGCCATGATGGCCGGCCCCAACGACCTCGAATACGACCTCTCAAGTGGCGGCCGCGGCGACCGCGACTTGGTGGTCGAGGAACTGCTCGTCACGCTCACCGGCGCCGAAGCGGCCACCGTGGTCAACAACAACGCCGCCGCGGTGCTGCTGACGATCGCCGCGCTGGCGCGCGGCAAGGAAGTCATCGTCTCGCGCGGCGAGCTGGTCGAGATCGGCGGCGCCTTCCGCATGCCCGACGTGATGGCCGCCGCCGGCGCCACGCTGGTCGAGGTGGGCACCACCAACCGCACCCACCCGCAGGACTACGAACGCGCGATCGGCGAGCGCACCGCGCTCTTGATGAAGGTGCACACCAGCAACTACGCGGTGCAGGGTTTCACCGCCGCGGTCGACGAGAGCGTGATCGCGCGGATCGCGCACGCGAAGGGCCTGCCGGTGGCCACCGACCTGGGCAGCGGCGCGCTCGTCGACATGGCCGTATGGGGCCTGCCCGCCGAGCCCACGCCGCAATCGAAGCTGGCGGCCGGCTGCGACGTCGTCACCTTCAGCGGCGATAAGCTGCTCGGCGGCCCGCAGGCCGGCTTGATCGTCGGCACGAAGGAGGCGGTGGGCCGCATCCGCAAGTTCCCGCTCAAGCGCGCGCTGCGCATGAGCAAGCTGCCGCTGGCGGCGCTGGAAGCCACGCTGCGGCTGTACCTGCGGCCCGAGCGGCTGGCGCAGGACCTGCCCGTGCTGCGACTGCTGACGCGGCCCGAAGCCGCGATCCGCGCGCTGGCGCAAGCGCTGCTGCCGGCGCTGCAGGCCGCCGTGGCGCCGCGCTTCGGCGCCGAGGTGGTGGCGATGTCGGGCCAGATCGGCTCTGGCTCGCTGCCGGTCGAGCGCCTGCCCTCGGCCGGCATCGCCGTCGCGCCGGCGGCGAAGAAGGGTGCCGGCCGCGCGCTCGACGAACTGGCCGGCGCCTTGCGCGCGCTGCCGCTGCCGGTGATCGGCCGCATCGCCGAAGACCGGCTGCTGCTGGACCTGCGCTGCCTGGAGGACCCGGCGCCCTTCGTCGCCCAGCTGCCGGCACTGAAGGAGGCCCTGGCATGACGAGCCGCCGCCATGCGCTGGCCGTGCTGGCCGCCGCGCCGGTCACGCTGCGCGCGCAGGAATCGCCGCGGCCCGTGCCCTGGCCCGCCTCGCGCCCGACGCCGGCGCTGGAGCTGCCGTCGCAGGAAGGCCCGCCGTTTCGCCTGGCCGACCTGCGCGGCCAGGTCGTGCTGCTGAACTTCTGGGCCAGCTGGTGCGAGCCCTGCCGCGCCGAGATGCCGTCGCTCGAACTGCTGGCCGAGCGCCATGCGAAGGACCGCCTCAGCGTGCAGGCGATCAACTTCCGCGAGACCGACCGCGCCATCGCGCGCTACCTGGCGCAGTTCCCGATCTCGCTGCCGATCCTGCGCGACCGCGACGGCGGCGCCGCGAAGGACTTCGGCGTGCGCGTCTTCCCCACCACCGTCGTGATCGGCCGCAGCGGCCGCGCGGCCTTCAGCGTGACCGGCGAGGTCGACTGGGGCGGCGCGGACGCGCGGCGCTGGATCGCCGGTGTCCTCTGACCTCCACCCGTCCCCGAAGGGAGCTTCCGCGATGACCTCCACCCTCCGCCGCCGCCAGCTGCTGGCGGCCGCCGCCGCGAGCCCGGCGCTCGCGCTGCCCGCCTTCGCCCAGGAGCGGCGCTTCGACCCCCAGCCCGGCCCCTGGCGCAGCTTCGACGTCACCACCCGCGTCGAGGTGGCCGACGTGAAGGGCACCACCCGCCTGTGGCTGCCGGTGCCCGACCTCGACACCGACTGGCAGCAGACCGTGGACACCACCTGGACCGGCAACGCCACCCAGGCCCGGCTGGCGCGCGACACGAAGAAGGGCGTGGGCCTCTTCGTCGCCGAGTTCGCGCCCGCCGTCACGCAGCCGGTGCTGAGCGTCACCAGCCGCGTGCGCACGCGCAACCGCTTCGTCGACTGGAAGCAGGCCGCGCCGGCGAAGGAAGACCCGGCCGTGCTGCGTGCCGCGCTCGAGCCGACCGAGCTGCTGCCGCTGGACGGCATCGTCGCCGAGACCGCGCGCAAGGTCACCGCGGGCGCGAAGACCGACGTCGACAAGGTGCGCGCGATCTACGACTGGGTGATCGCCAGCGCCCACCGCGAGCCCAAGACGCGCGGCTGCGGCACCGGCGACATCAAGGCCATGCTGGAGACCGGCAACCTGGGCGGCAAGTGCGCCGACCTGAACGCGCTCTTCGTCGGCCTCGCGCGCGCCAGCGGCGTGCCGGCGCGCGACATCTACGGCCTGCGGCTGGCGCCCTCGGCCTTCCCGTACAAGGAGCTCAGCGCCAACAGCGCCGGCCTGAAGGGCGCGCAGCATTGCCGAGCCGAGGTCTTCCTGAAGGCGCACGGCTGGGTCGCGATGGACCCGGCCGACGTGCTGAAGGTGATGCGCCAGGAGACCGCCGAGTGGATCAAGGACGTGCGCGATCCCGTGGCCGCGCCGGTGAACGCGGCGCTGTTCGGCCACTGGGAAGGCAACTGGGTGGGCTGGAACACCGGCCACGACCTCGGCCTGCCCGGCAGCGCTGCCAAGGGCACGCTGCCCTTCCTGATGTACCCCAACGGCGAGAACGAGAGCGGCCGCTTCGACGAGCTGGCGCCCGACGACTTCAAGTACACGATCAGCGCGAAGGAAGTCGCGGCCTGACATGATCGTCGGCACCGCCGGTCACATCGACCACGGCAAGACGACGCTGGTGCGCGCGCTCACCGGCGTCGACACCGACCGCCTGCCGGAGGAGAAGGCGCGCGGCATCAGCATCGAGCTGGGCTACGCCTTTCTCGACGCACCCGGGGCCAGCGAACGCATTGGCTTCATCGACGTGCCCGGCCACGAACGGCTGGTGCACACCATGATCGCCGGCGCCACCGGCATCGACCACGCGCTGCTGCTGGTGGCCGCCGACGACGGCCCGATGCCGCAGACGCGCGAGCACCTGGCGGTGCTCTCGCTGCTGGGCCTTGCGAACGGCGCGGTCGTCGTCACCAAGGCCGACCGCGTGGACGCGGCGCGGCTCGCCGCCGTGGTGGCCGAGGCGCAGGCCCTGGTGGAAGGCAGCACGCTCGCCGGCGCGCCGGTGTTCGCCGTCTCGGCCGCCAGCGGCCAGGGCCTGGAGCCTCTGCGCGAACACCTGTTCGAAGCGGCGCGCGCCGCCGCCGCGCCGGCCGCGGACGACCGCGCCTTCCGGCTCGCGGTGGACCGCGTGTTCACGCTCGGCGGCGTCGGGACCGTCGTCTCCGGCACCGTGCATGCCGGCCGCGTGGCGGTGGGCGACGAGCTGCGCCTGGTGCCCGGCGACCGCAGCGTGCGCGTGCGCAGCCTGCACGCGCAGAACCAGCCGGTGGCCGCCGCGCATGCGGGCCAGCGCTGCGCGCTCGCGCTCGCCGGCGTCGAGAAGCAGGACGTGGCGCGCGGCCAGTGGCTGGTGGCGCCGCCCGCCGCGCTGGCCACCGACCGGCTGGACGCGACGCTCGAACTCTGGGCCGGCGAAGCACAGCCGCTCAGGAGCGGCACGCCGGTGCACGTGCACCTGGGCTCGGCGAGCACGCTGGGCACCGTGGCCGTGCTCGACGGCGCGCAGCTCGCGCCCGGCGCGCGCGGCCGCGTGCAGCTGGTGCTGCGCGAA
>CAYVXO010000321.1:0-4795 GCA_964454485.1 uncultured Rubrivivax sp. | reverse complement strand
ACGGCATGCGCATCGGCGGCGGGCAGGAGATCGGCATGGCCTGCGACTTCTCGGTGGCGCAGGACCTGGCGCGCTTCGGGCAGGCGGGCCCCAAGCACGGCTCGGCGCCGATCGGCGGCGCCACCGACTTCCTGCCGGTGATCGTGGGAGCCGAGCGCGCCATGGCCGCCTGCGTGCTGTGCGAGCCCTTCAGCGCCCACAAGGCCTACCAGATGGGCATCCTGACCGACGTGGTGCCGGCGCTGAAGGTGGACGGCAAGTTCGTGGCCAACCCGACGGTGGAGACGCAGCGCCTCTTCGACGAATTCGGCCGCAACGCCTACGGCGAGCCGAAGACCGGCGACGCGCTCGAAGCCGGCAAGGCGCTGATGAAGAAGGGCACGGTCGACCTCTCGCTGCTGGACGCGAAGGTGGAGGAGCTTTGCGCCAAGATCCTGCTCACCTTCCCCGAGTGCACGCTGAAGACGCTGGAGGAACTGCGCAAGCCCAAGCTGGACGCCTGGAACCGCAACAAGGAGAACTCGCGCGCCTGGCTCGCGCTCAACATGATGACCGAGGCGCGCTCGGGCTTCACGGCGTTCAACAGCGGCAGCAGGGACGACCGCGAGGTCGACTTCGTGCTGCTGCGCCAGAAGCTGGCCGCCGGCCAGAGCTGGGTGGGTTCGCTGCACGACGAGATCCAGCCGAAGGCCCGGAAGGCGTAGCGTCATGGCCTGCCTGAAGGACTGGCTCGAGCAGGACGGCGCGCTGCTGCGGCTGCGGCTGGCGCGGCCGAAGGCCAACATCGTCGACGCCGAGATGATCGCCGCGCTCGACGGCGCGCTGCGCGCCTACGCCACCCAGACCACGCTGCGCGGCGTGCTGCTGGACACCGAAGGGCCGCACTTCAGCTTCGGCGCCAGCGTGGAAGAGCACCTGCCCGACCGCTGCGCGGCGATGCTCGCTTCGCTGCACGCGCTCATCGTCGCGATGGTCGAGTTCCCGGTGCCCATCCTGGTGGCGGTGCGCGGGCAATGCCTGGGCGGCGGGCTGGAAGTGGCGCTGGCCGGCGGGCCCATCTTCGCCGCCCCCGACGCGCAGTTCGGCCAGCCGGAGATGAAGCTGGGCGTGTTCGCGCCGGCCGCTTCGGTGCTGCTGCCCTGGCGCGTGCACCAGTCCGCGGCCGAAGACCTGCTCTTCAGCGGCCGCTCGATCGGCGCTGCCGAAGCGAAGGCGATGGGCCTCGTCCACACGGTCTTCGACGATCCGGAAGCCGCCGCCGCGGCCTACTTCACCGAGCACCTGGCGGGCAAGAGTGCCGCCGCCCTGGCCTGCGCCGTGGGCGCCGCGCGCGGGCCGCTGGTGCGCGACGTGCGCCGCCGCCTCGCCGAAGTGGAAGACCTGTACCTGACCCGACTCATGTCCACGCGCGACGCCAATGAAGGCTTGGTGGCTTTCCTGGCCAAGCGCAAACCCGTCTGGGAGCACCGCTGATGAACCAGCCCCGCCCCGTGAATGCGATCGTGGAGCAGTGCCAGGCGCTGTTCGAGGACTTGCACTTCAACGCCGTCAAGGACTGGAAGGCCGCCGTGCCCGGCCGCAAGGCGATCGGCTACATGCCGGTGTACGTGCCGCGGGAGTTGATCCACGCCGCCGGCATGCTGCCGGTGGGCATCCTGGGCGGCGGCGATTCGCTGGAGGTGATCCAGGGCGACGCCTACTACCAGAGCTACATCTGCCGCATCCCGCGCAGCACCATCGAACTGGCGCTCACCGGCCGGCTCGACAGCCTGGACGGCATGCTCTTCCCCAGCATCTGCGACGTGATCCGCAACCTCTCGGGCATGTGGCAGATCCTGTTCAAGGACAAGTACGTCAAGTACATCGACGTGCCGCAGAACTACGTCGACGCGATCGGCGGCAGCTTCTACGTGCACGAGATGCAGACGCTGCGCGAGGACCTGGGCAAGCTGCGCGGGGCGCCCATCACCGACGCGGAGCTTAACGCCAGCATCGCCGTCTACAACGACAACCGCGCCGCCATCCGCGACCTGTACACCTACCGCGCGGTGAAGCCCTGGCAGGCGCCGACGTCCGAGGTCTACCTGCTGCTGCGCGCCGGCATGGTGCTGCCGCCGGAAGACCACACGGCGCTGGTGCGCGAATACCTGGCCGCCACGGACCTGGTGCCGCGTGCAAAGCGCGACAACGCGCGCGTCATCATCAACGGGAGCTTCTGCGAACAGCCACCGCTGGCGCTGATCAAGTCGATCGAGATGAGCGGCTGCTACATCGTCGACGACGACTTCATCCTCGTCACGCGCTGGCTGCTGGACGACGTGCCGACCGACGGCGACCCGCTGCAGGAGCTGTCGAAGGCCTTCCTGCACCGCAGCGCCAGCACCGCGGCCAAGTTCGACACCCGGCGGGAAGAGAAGGGCGTGTTCCTGTTGAAGCAGGTGAAGACACGCGGTGCCGAAGGGGTGATCTTCGCCGCGCCATCGTTCTGCGACCCCGCATTGCTGGAGCGGCCCATGCTGCAGGACGTGCTGGGGCGCCAGAAGATCCCGCACACCGCGTTCAAGTACGCCGAGAACACGGGCCAGATGGCGCCCATCCGCGAACAGGCCGGGACCTTCGCCGATTCGATCAAGCTCTGGAGCGCCGCATGAACACTTCTATCGCGATGCCGGAAACCAAGAAGAAGCCCGTCGTCCAGAAAGAGGACGCGATGAACCTGCAGAAGGAGCTCATCAACCAGAACTACATGGAACTGGCCACGGCGCGCGCCAACAACCGCAAGGTCAGCGCCACTTTCGTGCCGGGCAACCTGAACGAACTGCTGATGTGCTTCGACTTCGCGCGCAGCCTGCCGGAGACGAACGCGCTGCAGAACGGCATGCGCAAGAAGAGCGGCAAGATGATCATGGACGCCGAGCGCGACGGCCAGAGCGAGGACGTCTGCACCTACGTGAAGGCCGACCTGGGCATGATGATGGGCGGCGAGATCGGCCCCACCGGCGACCCGATGCCGCGGCCCGACATCCTGCTGCTCAGCTACACCGGCTGCTTCACCTTCATGAAGTGGTTCGAGCTGGTGCGCCACAAGTACGGCTGCGAGACGGTGATGCTGCACGTGCCCTACCAGGGCGAAGGTCGCATCCAGCCGGCGATGCGCGACTACGTGGTCAAGCAGCTGAAGGAGACCGTGATCCCGACGCTGGAACGCGTCTCGGGCGTCAGGTTCGACATCGACCGCCTGCGCCAGTACATGAAGGAGTCGGTGAAGGCCGAGGAAGACCTGGTGCGCGTGCTGCAGTCGGCGAAGCACCGGCCCAGCCCCATCGACGGCTACTTTGGCGCCGTGTACTACATCGGCCCCATCTTCACCGCCTTCCGCGGCACGCCGCAGGCGACCCAGTACTACCGCGTGCTGCGCGAAGAGATCGAGCAGCGCGTGCGTGAAGGCAAGGGCCCGATCACGCCCGAAGGCGAGATGGGCGAAGAGAAGTACCGCCTGGTGGTGGAAGGCCCGCCCAACTGGACCAGCTTCCGCGACTTCTGGAAGATGTTCTACGAGGAAGGCGCGGTGGTGGTCAGCTCCACCTACGCCAAGGTGGGCGGCCTCTACGACTTCGGCTTCCGCCACGACCCCGACCACCCGCTGGAAAGCTTGGCCGACTACTGCCTGGGCTGCTACACCAACCTGAACCTGCCGTCGCGGATCGACATGATCTGCAAGTACATCGACGAGTACCAGGCCGACGGGCTGCTGATCAACTCGATCAAGAGCTGCAACAGCTTCTCGGCCGGGCAGCTGCTCATCCTGCGCGAGGTGGAGAAGCGCACCGGCAAGCCGGCCGCCTTCATCGAGACCGACCTCGTCGACCCACGCTACTTCTCGGCCGCCAACGTGAAGAACCGGCTGGAGAGCTACTTCCAGATGGTGAAGCAGAAGCGCACCACGGGCGTCGGCGCCGGCGTGCAGCCGGTGATTCCCATCGCCGCCGCTCACTGAGGAGGCCAACCACCATGCGCTGCTTCATCGGCATCGACCTCGGGTCCACCACCACCAAGGCGGTGGTGATCGACGAGCAACAGAACATCATCGGCCGCGGCATCACCAACTCGCGGAGCAACTACGACACCGCGGCCGCCATCGCCAAGCAGGAGGCGCTGCTCAACGGGCGCTTCCACCTGTTCCGGCAGGCGCTGGCCAGCACGAAGGCGCTCAATGGTGGGCTCGATGTCTTCATCCACCAGCTGGAACGCGACTTCCGGTCCGAGCAGTACCTGGAACAGCTGGTCGACCTGCGCGAGACCTGCGAACGCAACCTGGCCAACACCAACTTCGGCGACGCCAAGATGGCGGTCGGCGAAGCGCTGGCCGAGGTGTTCCGCCGCCTCACCGCCGAAGCGCCGGCGCTCTTCGCGCCCGGCGCGCGGCGCAAGAGCGACTTCTTCCGCGACATCGCCGGCGGCCAGTACCTGGCGGCGGGCGAGGCGGTGGCGAAGGAGGCGGGCATCCGCTACGACTTCCTGCTCAACCTCTTCGACCGCTCGATCATCGAAGTGGAGAACCGCGTCTACGGCGACTCGATCCGGCGCCACCTGCTGGCGGCGCTGGAGCGCAGCTTCACCGCGCTGCCCGAAGCGGCGCAGCACCGCACGCAGGTGGAAGCGCCGATCCGCGGCGTGCTGGACACGGCGATGGAGGAGACCTACGTCGTCGGCACCGGCTACGGCCGCGCACGGCTGCCGTTCAGCAAGGAGCACATCCGCAGCGAGATCCTCTGCCACGGCCTGGGCGCGCACG
>CAYVXO010000320.1:0-4817 GCA_964454485.1 uncultured Rubrivivax sp. | reverse complement strand
AGCGGGCGCAGGTAGGGGTCGACCTTCTGCGCCAGGTCGCCGGGCAGGAAGCCCAGGCGCTCGCCGGCCTCCACCGCCGGCCGCGTGAGCACGATGCGCTGCACGCCCTGGCGTTCCAGCGCGTCGACCGCGCAGGCCACCGCGAGGAAGGTCTTGCCGGTGCCCGCCGGGCCGATGCCGAAGGTGATGTCGTGGGCCAGGATCTGGCGCAGGTACTGCACCTGGTTGGGCGTGCGGCCGGCCAGGTCGGCGTGGCGCGTGTGCAGCACCACGGGTTCGTCGGCGGTCGCGGCCGGGCGCTCGGCGACGCCGCGCCGCCGCACGGCTTCGAGCGCACGTTCGAGCGTGCGTTCGCCGATCGGCGCCGAGGCCTGCGCGTACAGCGTGTCCAGCAGCGTGCCGGCACGCTCGACGGCGTCCTTCGTGCCTTCGATGCGGAAGCTGGCGTCGCGCCGCGCCAGCGAAACGGACAGCGCCGCCTCGATGCGGCGCAGGTGCGCGTCGAGCGGGCCGCACAGATGCGCGAGGCGCCGGTTGTCGGCGGGCTCCAGGGTGTGGCGGCGAATCAAGCGCTCGACGTGTCAGGCTGCACAGGGTGGGGATTGTGGCAGCGCGCGGCGCGCCCGACGATGCCCGGACAATCAGCGCCCCATGCCCCCGCGCCTTCGATTCCTCGCCCGCCTGCTGCTGGCCTGGCTGTGCCTCGGCCTGGCCGGCGTGGCTGCCGCGCAGACGCTGCTGATCGACCACGCGCTCAGCGCCGTCGGCGGCGGCAGCGTCTTCCCTGCCGGCGCCGCGGTGCGCACCGTGACGCTGCCCGACGAATGGGCGCGCAGCCGCCCCGGCGAAGGCGGGCCGGTGTGGTACCGGGTCGTGTTCCGGCCCGGCAAGGCGAGCGAGCGGGGCGAGCTCTCGGCGCTGTACATCCCGCAGGTCTGCACCAACCTCGAGGTCTACCTCAACGGCGAGCCGGTGCACGCCAGCGGTCGCATGGAAGAGCCGCTCACCCACAACTGCAATCACCCGCAGCTGGTGCCGCTGCCGGCCGCGCTGCTGGCCCCGGGCGACAACACGATCGACATCAAGGTCGCCGGCCACCCGCTGGCCGAGGTGGGTTCGCGCGCACGCGCCGGCTCGCTGTCGGCGCTGCGCATCGGCCCGCAGTCCGAACTGGCCTGGCGGCACTCGTGGCAGACGGCGGTGAACGTGAGCTTCGTGCAGTCGCTGGGCGCGACGCTGCTGCTGATGGGTGGCTTCATGTTCGTGCTGGGCTTCATCAACCGGCGCGAAAGCTACCTGGCCTACTTCGGGGCGCTGTCGGTGGGCTGGGCGCTCATCGACGCGCGGCTGTGGCTGCGTTCGCTGCCGCTCACGAACGCGGTCGTCGAGTTCCTGCTCGCTTCGCTGGCGGTCTTCGCCGCCGCCGCGGGCGTGCTGTTCCTGCTGCGCTACGCGCGCTGGCGCGACCGCCGTGTCGACCGCCTGCTGATCGCGCAATGCGTGCTGGTGCCGCTGGCGCTGGTGCTGGCCGGGCCCACGCACCTGCACCCGGTGGTCACCGTGGTGACCTGGCTGCTGACGCTGGAGCTGCTGGCCGCGAGCGCCTTCCACCTGCAGGTGCTGTGGCGCACCGCGTCGCGTTCGTTCTGGCCGATGGCGCTGCTGCTGGCCGCCGGCGCGCTGGCGCTGCTGGTGGAACTGGCGGCACGTCAGCTGGGCGCGGACCCCACGGTGCCGAACCTCGCCCACCTGGTGCCGCCGGTCATCTTCGTGCTGCTGGGGCTGCGCCTCGTGCAGCAGCACGGCCGCGCGCTGCAGGAGGCCGAACTGGGCAAGGCGCACCTGGAGCAGCGTGTGCGCGAGGCGGCCGCCGAAATCGAGCGCAACTTCCGCCAACTGGCCGAGCTGAAGGTGGAACAGGTGACCGAGCGCGAGCGCAAGCGCATCGCCGCCGACCTGCACGACGACCTCGGCGCCAAGCTGCTGACCATCGTGCACACGAGCGAGTCCGAACGCATCTCCACGCTGGCACGCGAGGCGCTGGAGGAGATGCGGCTCTCGGTGCGCGGCCTCACCGGCCGCCCGGTGCGGCTGGCCGACGCGCTGGCCGACTGGCGCGCCGAGCTCATCAACCGGCTCGCCCAGGCCGGCATCGAGGCCGAGTGGTCGGCGCCCGAGGAGGTGCAGCACGTGCTGCCGGCGCGCACCTTCGTGCAGACCACGCGCATCCTGCGCGAGGCCACCAGCAACATCATCAAGCACAGCGGCGCCAGCCGGTGCTCGGTGAACTGCGGTATCGCCGACGGAGACTTCCAGGTCGTGGTGCGGGACAACGGCGAAGGCATCTCGATGGAACTGGACGGCCGCCTCGACCGCGGACACGGCATGGCGACGATGAAGCAGCGTGCCAAGCAGTTGCAGGGTCAGTGCCTGGTCGAGAGCGGTCCCGGCTACGGAACCGTGATTCGTCTCACGGTTCCGCTCGAACGCGCCGCCGAATCCGCTGCGTGACCGGGCAATCGCTGCTAGCATGAAGGTGCCCCTTTTGCAAGCCGGCGAACCCCCTCAAGTCAATGCAATGAAGAACATCCTGCTGCTCGAAGACCTGCCCGAGATCCGGGCCTGGCTGCGCAAGCTGGTGCTGCAGGTGTTCCCCGGCGCCCAGATCTCGGAGAGCGCGCGCGTGCATGACGCGCTGTCGCTGATCTCCGCGGTCAAGTTCGACCTCGCCCTCGTCGACCTGGGCCTGCCCGACGGCAGCGGCGTCGACGTGGTGCACAAGCTGCGCGACGTGCAGCCCGACGCGCAGTCGGTCGTGGTCACCATCCACGACGACGACGAACACCTCTTCCCCGCGCTCCAGGCCGGCGCCTTCGGCTACATCCTGAAGGAGCAGCCGCGCGAGCTGATCACCGAGCAGCTGCAGCGCATCAGCCAGGGCGAGCCGCCGTTGTCGCCCTCGATCGCGCGCCGCGTGATGGCCCACTTCGCCGCCAAGGGCAAGCCCACCGCGCAGCTGCCCAGCGTGTCGCTCACCGAACGCGAGAGCGAAGTCCTGCTGCGCGTGGCCAAGGGCTACACGCTGCCCGAGATCGGCGTCCAGCTGGGCCTTTCGCGCCACACGATCGCCGACTACGTGAAGCAGATCTACCGCAAGCTCAACGTGAGCTCGCGCGCCGAGGCGGCGCTGGAAGCGCAGCGCCTGGGCCTGTTCAGCCGGTAGTCGACGATCAGCGACACTACGCGTCCATGATCGGACGCATCACCGGCCGCCTGCTCGAGAAGACCCCGCCGCAAGTGCTGGTCGACGTTCACGGCGTCGGCTACGAGCTCGACGTGCCGATGAGCACGTTCTACAACCTGCCTGCCGTCGGCGAGACGGTCGCCCTGCTGACCCACTTCGTGGTGCGCGAGGACGCGCAGCTGCTCTATGGTTTCCTCAGTGCGCCCGAACGCGCCACCTTCCGCGAACTGGTGAAGATCAGCGGCGTCGGCCCGCGCACCGCGCTGGCCATCCTCTCGGGGCTGTCGGTCAACGAGCTGGCGCAGGCGGTGAGCCTGCAGGACGGCGCGCGCCTGGTGAAGGTGCCCGGCATCGGCAAGAAGACGGCCGAGCGGCTGCTGCTCGAACTGAAGGGCAAGCTGGGCCCCGACCTGGCCCTGCCGGCCGCCGGCCCGGGCGAAGCCGGCGGCGACATCGTGCAGGCGCTGATGGCGCTGGGCTACAACGAACGCGAGGCGGTGGCCGCGCTGAAGGCGCTGCCGGCAGGCGTGGGCGTGGCCGAAGGCATCAAGCTGGCGCTGAAGGCGCTCAACAAGTAGGGCCGCGCGCGACAATCCGCCCATGGCGATCAAGACCGACGACTTCCAGCCCGCCGAGCGCGACCGCGTGGTGAGCGCGGCCGCCGGCTCGCCGAACGAGGAGGCGATCGAACGCGCGCTGCGCCCGAAGGCGCTGGCCGACTACGTGGGCCAGGCGAAGGCGCGCGAACAGCTGGAGATCTTCATCGGCGCCGCGCGCCAGCGCGCCGAGGCGCTGGACCACGTGCTGTTGTTCGGGCCGCCCGGTCTGGGCAAGACCACGCTGGCCCACATCGTCGCCGCCGAACTGGGCGTGAACCTGCGCCAGACCTCGGGCCCGGTGCTCGAGAAGCCGAAGGACCTGGCCGCGATCCTGACCAATCTGGAACGCAACGACGTCCTCTTCATCGACGAGATCCACCGCCTCAGCCCGGTGGTGGAGGAGATCCTCTACCCCGCGCTGGAGGACTACCAGATCGACATCATGATCGGCGAAGGCCCGGCGGCGCGTTCGATCAAGCTCGACCTGCAGCCCTTCACGCTGGTGGGCGCCACCACGCGCGCCGGCATGCTGACCAACCCGCTGCGCGACCGTTTCGGCATCGTCGCCCGGCTGGAGTTCTATTCGGCCGAGGAGCTGACGCGCATCGTCGCCCGCTCGGCCACTCTGCTCAACGTGCCGGCCGACGCCGAAGGCGCGCACGAGATCGCGCGCCGCAGCCGCGGCACGCCGCGCATCGCCAACCGCCTGCTGCGCCGGGTGCGCGACTACGCGCAGGTGAAGGCCGAAGGCCGCATCGACGCCGCCACCGCCGACCGCGCGCTGGCCATGCTGGACGTCGACCCGATCGGCTTCGACGTCATGGACCGCAAGCTGCTGGAAGCGGTGATCCACCGCTTCGACGGCGGCCCGGTGGGGCTGGAGAACGTGGCCGCCGCCATCGGCGAGGAAGCGGGCACGATCGAGGACGTGATCGAGCCCTACCTCATCCAGCAGGGCTACCTGCAGCGCACGC
>CAYVXO010000319.1:0-4890 GCA_964454485.1 uncultured Rubrivivax sp. | reverse complement strand
CACGGCCCTTGGCCACCCCGGCGCGGGCACCCTGGGTTCTTTCACACCTTCTGAGCCTTCAGCGGCCGCCGGCGTAGCCGCACTGGCGCCAGGCTTCGAACACCGCCACCGCGACCGCGTTGCTCAGGTTCAGGCTGCGCTGGCCCGGGCGCATCGGCAGCCGCACCTGCTGCGGTGGCGCGAAGCGCGCGCGCATCGCCTCGCCCAGCCCGGCCGATTCGCGGCCGAACACCAGCCAGTCGCCGGCCTGCCAGCGCACCTGGTCGAAAGACTGGGTGGCATGGGTCGTGAAGGCGAAGCAGCGTGCCGGGTCGGGCCGCAAGCCTTCGACGAGCGCTTCCCAGCCCGGGTGGCGCTGCACCGGCGCGTACTCGTGGTAGTCGAGTCCCGCGCGGCGCAGCAGCGCGTCGTCCATCGAGAAGCCCAGCGGCTCCACCAGGTGCAGCGTGCAGCCGGTGTTGGCGGCCAGCCGGATCACGTTGCCGGTGTTGGGCGGGATCTCGGGCTCGACGAGGACGATGTGGAACATCGGCAAGGCACTCAGGGCGTGCGCGCCAGCACCCACACCTGCACCGCCGCTGCGCCCGCAGCGAGCAGCGCGCGCGTGGCCTCGCGCGCGGTGGCGCCGGTGGTGAGCACGTCGTCGACGAGCGCGACGCGCCTGGCGGCGAGACGGCCGCGCGCGCGCGGCTCGACGACGAAGGCGGCGCGCAGGTTGCGCATGCGTTCGGCGCGCGGCAGGTCGGCCTGGTGCGCGGTCTCGAGCGGGCGCGACAGCGCGTCGGCCTGCGCCGGCAGCCCGAGGTCGCGGGCGACGCGGCGCGCCAGTTCCCAGGCCTGGTTGTACCCACGCTCGGCGAGCCGACGCGGCGCCAGCGGCACCGGCAGCACGAGGTCGGGCAGCGGTCGGCCGGCGGCGCGCACCGCGGCGGCCAGGCGCCCGGCCAGCGGGCCGGCCAGGTCGACCTGGGCGTCGAACTTGAAGGCGCTCACCAGCCGGTCCCAGGGGAAGCCGTAGTCCGCCGCGCAGACCGTGTGCTCGAAGGGCGGCGGGTCGCGCAGGCATTCGCCGCAGCGCTCGACGCCGGCCGGCACCGGCAGCGCGCAGGCCACGCAGCGCGGCCGTGGCGCGCCGAAGCGGCTCACGCAGTCGTCGCACAGCCGGTGCCCGTTCCAGGCGCGACAGACCTCGCACTGGCTGGGCAGGGCGAATCGCGAGAGGAGGGTGGCCGCGGACACCGGCTCAATATACTCAGCCGCGATGGTCGACCCCGCCACCGCAACAGGCAGCCGCCGGCCGGTCGACCAGCGCGCACTCGCGCAGGTGCTGGCCCGCTTGCGGCGCGCTCCCGCCGCCCCTTGGCTGCACGGCGAAGTGGCGCGCCGCATGGCCGAGAAGCTGCAGGCCATCCGCGTGCAGCCTTCGGTGGTGGTGGACTGGTGGCCTTCGCTCGGCGCCAGCACCGAGGCGCTGCGCAAGGCCTACCCGAAGGCACGCCATGTCGGCGTCGAACCCGAAGCGAAGGCCGTCGAATCGCCTTGGTGGTCACCCGGCCGCTGGAGCGGCCGGCGTGCCGGGGCGGTCGCCGAATCGGCCCTGGCGCCGGGCGGCGCGCAGCTGGTCTGGGCCAACATGGTGCTGCACTTCGTGGCCGATCCGCAGGCGCAACTGCAGGCCTGGCGCGATGCGCTCGCGGTCGACGGCTTCCTGATGTTCTCCACCCTCGGGCCGGGCACGCTGGCGTCGCTCGCGGCGCTGTACCGCGCGCAAGGCTGGCCGCCGCCGGCGGCGGCCTTCGTCGACATGCACGACCTGGGCGACATGCTGGTGCACGCCGGCTTTGCCGACCCCGTGATGGACCAGGAGACGATCACACTGAACTGGCGCGATCCGGACGCGCTGCTGGCCGAACTGCGCGCGCTGGGCGGCAACGCTCACCCATCGCGTCATGCCGGGCTGCGCACGCCGCGCTGGCGGAGACAGCTTGTCGAAGCCTTGTCGCGCGCGGCGGGCGCCGAAGGTCGGCCGGCGCTGGACTTCGAGGTGGTGTACGGCCATGCGTTCAGGCCCCAGCCGCGCCTGCGCGTGGCGCCCGAGACACAAGTCCCCATCGACGCCTTGCGTGCGTCGTTGCGGAGCAGGGGAACTCCCCGCAGTTGAGCATTCTCGCTGCTATAGAATCCAGCCCGTTTGATACACATCACGGGGCATCGCGCCGGTGCGCGCCGGAGCCCCGCAGAGAGCCCCAGGATCCGTTCGGGGGTGGTCGTGCGGCAAGTTCCGCGCCGTCCGCCCCGTCCCCCCGCCGATGAGCGCCACCTTCGCACCGAGCCCCTGGCCCGCGCCTGCACCCGAGGTGTCCGTCGGGCGTTGGCGATTCGGCCGCGAACTCGCGGGCCATGGCGGCCGGCCGGTGGCGCTGCAATGGGAGCTGAGACGCAATTGCTCCCTCACTCCCCGCCGTCTCGCGTCTGTCTATCTTTCGCTGTGCCTGCTGTCGGCCTTCATCTCGGCCGGCTTCTGGTGGCAGGGCGCACCGCTGGTGAGCGCCTTCGCCGGCGTCGAACTGCTGGCCGTGGGCGCGGCGCTGCTGGTCTACGCGCGCCATGCCGGCGACCGCGAACTGCTCACGCTGGCCGGCCGCTCGCTGGCGGTCGAGCAGCGGCTGGGCGCGCGTGTCTCGCATGCCGACTTCCAGGCCGACTGGCTCTCGGTCGAACCGGCCGCCGGCCAGGGCTCGCTGGTCGAGCTCAAGGGCCAGGGCCGCACCGTGCGCGTGGGCCGTTTCCTGCGCCCCGAACTGCGCGCCGCGTTCGCCCAGGAGTTGCGCCGCGCGCTGCGGCTGGCGCGCATCGCCCCCTACACGACTGACGGATCCGAAACCGAGTGATCACGACGATGAATCAAACGACTTCGCCACGCCAACGCCTCGCGCAGGCCGCATGCGCGCTGGGCGCGTTCGCCGCCGCCGGCAGCGCCTTCGCCGTGAACGACCTGCCGGGCGGCCCGGCGGTGCGCCAGCTCAACCTGCACCCGCCGGTGACCAAGATCGCCGAGCAGCAGCAGTGGCTGCACTGGGTGGTGCTGGGCATCTGCGTGGTGATCTTCATCGCCGTCTTCGGGGTCATGTTCTATTCGATCCTGAAGCACCGCAAGTCGCTCGGCCACAGGGCCGCCAACTTCCACGAGAGCGTGGCGGTCGAGATCGCCTGGACCGTGGTGCCCTTCCTGATCGTGATCGCGATGGGCGCGATGGCCACCAAGACGGTGGTCGCGATGAAGGACACCACCAACGCCGACATCACGATCAAGGCCACCGGCTACCAGTGGAAGTGGGGCTACGACTACCTGAAGGGCGACGGCGAAGGCATCAGCTTCCTGTCCACGCTGGACCCGGCGCAGCGCGAGCTGTCCAACAGCGGCCACCCCTCCGGCGACGACTACCTGCTCAAGGTGGACAACCCGCTCGTGGTGCCGGTGGACAAGAAGATCCGCATCGTCACCACGGCGGAAGACGTGATCCACGCCTGGATGGTGCCCTCGCTGGGCGTCAAGCAGGACGCGCTGCCGGGCTTCGTGCGCGACACCTGGTTCCGTGCCGAGAAGACCGGCGACTTCTACGGCCAGTGCGCCGAACTCTGCGGCAAGGAACACGCCTACATGCCGATCCACGTGAAGGTGCTCTCGCAGGACGAGTACGCCAAGTGGGTCGACGGCCGCAAGAAGGCGATGGCCGCCGCCGCCGACGACCCCGCCAAGGTCTGGAAGCTGGAAGACCTGGTGGCGCGCGGCGAGAAGGTCTACGCCGCCAACTGCGCCGCCTGCCACCGCCCGGACGGCAAGGGCGGCGGCCCGATCAAGCCGCTGGACGGCTCGGCCGTCGTGCTGGACGCCGACAAGAACCAGCAGATCGCGGTGGTGCTGCAGGGTCGCCTGAACGGCGCCATGCCGTCGTGGAAGCAGCTCTCGGACACCGAGATCGCCGCCGTCATCACCTACACCAAGAACAACTGGAGCAACAAGACGGGCCAGGTCGTGCAGCCGGCCGACGTCGTTGCCGCCCGCAAGTGATCCGCCCGCAGCGCACAGGAGTCTTCACGCGATGAGTGCCGTCCTCGACCACCCCGCCGGTCATGCCCACGATGACCACCACGGCCACCCGCATGGCTGGCGCCGCTGGCTGTTCGCCACGAACCACAAGGACATCGGCACGATGTACCTGTTGTTCAGCTTCACGATGCTGATGATCGGCGGCGTGCTCGCCCTGCTCATCCGCCTGGAGCTGTTCCAGCCGGGGCTGCAGTTCTTCAACCCCGAGCTGTTCAACCAGTTCACCACCATGCACGGGCTGATCATGGTGTTCGGGGCCATCATGCCGGCCTTCGTGGGCTTCGCGAACTGGATGCTGCCGATGCAGATCGGCGCCGCCGACATGGCGTTCGCGCGCATGAACAACCTCAGCTTCTGGCTGCTGATCCCGGCCGCGCTGATGGTCGCCGGCTCGTTCTTCATGCCCGGCGGCGCGCCCGCCGCCGGCTGGACGCTCTACGCGCCGCTGACGCTGCAGATGGGCCCCAGCATGGATGCGGCGATCTTCGCGCTGCACATCATGGGGGCGAGCTCGATCATGGGCTCGATCAACATCATCGTCACGATCCTGAACATGCGCGCGCCCGGCATGACGCTGATGAAGATGCCGCTGTTCGCCTGGACCTGGCTCATCACCGCCTATCTGCTGATCGCGGTGATGCCGGTGCTGGCCGGCGCGATCACGATGACGCTGACCGACCGCCACTTCGGCACCAGCTTCTTCAACCCCGCCGGCGGCGGTGACCCGGTGATGTACCAGCACATCTTCTGGTTCTTCGGCCACCCCGAGGTCTACATCA
>CAYVXO010000318.1:0-4938 GCA_964454485.1 uncultured Rubrivivax sp. | reverse complement strand
CTGCGCGGCCGCGCGCTCGGCTGGGTGCTCGTGGACCACTACGCCTTCGACGCCCGCTGGCACCGCGCGGTGGCGCAGGCGCTGGGCGTGAAGCTCGCGGTCGTCGACGACCTGGCCGACCGCGCGCTCGAAGCCGACCTGCTCGTCGACCACAACCTGGCCGCCGACCACGCGCGCAAGTACGCGCCCACCGGCTCGCGCATCGGCCGCCTCCTGGGCGGCCCGCGCTACGCGCTGCTGGACCCGGCGTACCGCGACGCGCCGCGCCACGTGTTCCACGACGGCGTGCGCAGCGTGGGCATCTTCGTCGGCGGCACCGACCCCTGGCAGGCTTCGGCGATGGCGCTCGAGGCGCTGCGCCGCCATGGCGGCTTCGGCGGCCCGGTGGAGATCGCCACCACCGGCGCCAACCCGCACCTGCAAGCGCTGCGCGAGCGCTGCCGGGCCGACGGCGCGGCGACGCTGCTCGTCGACCTGCCGGGGCTGCAGGACTTCTACGCCCGCCACGACGTGCAGATCGGTGCCGGCGGCGGCGCGGCCTGGGAGCGCTGCTGCATCGGCGCGCCCACGCTGCTGCTCACGCTGGCCGACAACCAGCGCACGGTGGCCGAAGGCCTGCAGGAAACCGGCGCGGTGCGCGTCGTCGCCGGCGCCGAGCCCGCCGTGCTCGGCCGCGCGTTCGCCGAACTGAGCCGGGACCCGGCGGCGCGGCGGCGCATGGCCGAGGCCGGCCGCGCGCTCGTCGACGGCCAGGGCACGCGGCGCGTGGCGGTGGCGATCGGTGCCGCCGACCTGTCGCTCCGGCCCGCCACGGCGGCCGACGCCGAGCCCTGCCACGCCTGGCGCAACGCCGAGAGCACGCGCCGCTACTTCCGCGACCCTTCGCCGGTGCCGCTGGCCGACCACCTTCGCTGGTGGCAGGCCGCGCTGGTCGACCCGCAGCGCCACCTGCTGCTGGCCCAGGTGGGCCGCGAGGCGGTGGGCGTCGTGCGGCTGGACTGCGAAGGCGGCGAGGCCGAGGTCTCGATCTACACCGACCCGGCGCTCACCGGCCTCGGCCTGGGCCCGCGCATGCTGGACGCCGCGGCACGCTGGGCCGCCACGCCCGCCGCCGGCCTGCGCACGCTGGCCGCCGAGATCGACCCGCGCAACGGCGCGTCCGAAGCGGCCTTCGCCGCCGCCGGCTTCCGCCGCGCCGCGCCGCGCCGCTGGACCCGGAGCCTGCAGCCATGAGCGGCGCCCCGCGCATCGTCGTCGCGACCCCCTACGCGCGCTTCGACCGCCTGGTCGAGACGCTGCGCTCGAAGCACGGCTTCGAGGTGCTGCGCCTTCGTGCGCGCGAGGAACTCTTGCCCGAGGCGCTGCGCGCCTTCGGTCCTTCGCACGTGTTCTTCCCGCACTGGTCCTGGAAGATCCCGGCCGCCGTGCACGAGGCCTTCGAGTGCGTGATCTTCCACATGACCGACGTGCCCTTCGGCCGCGGCGGCAGCCCGCTGCAGAACCTGGTGGTGCGCGGCATCGAGAACACCCGCCTCACCGCGCTGCGCTGCACCGAGGCCATGGACGCCGGACCGGTGTACCTGAAGCTGCCGCTGTCCACCCTGGGCAGCGCCGAGGAAGTGATGCTGCGCGCCGCCGCGCTGATGGAGCCGATGATCCTGAAGATCGTCGGCGAGCGCCTGCAGCCGCAGCCGCAGGAAGGCGAGCCGGTGCTGTTCCAGCGCCGCCGCCCGCAGGACGGCGACCTCGCGGCGGCCACCACGCTGGAGACGGTGCACGACCTCGTGCGCATGCTCGACGGCGAGGGCTACCCGAACGCCTTCCTGAAGGTGGGCCGCCTGCGGCTGGAGTTCACGCGCGCCAGCCGCAAGGTCGACCACGTGGCGGCCGACGTGCGCATCACCCTGGACCCCGAAGGAGGCGACGCTTGAACACCGCCCTCACCGTGGCTGCGCACCCCGACGACGAAGTCCTGGGCTGCGGCGGCACGATGGCCCGCCTGGCCGAGGAAGGCTGGCAGGTGCACGTGCTGATCCTCGCCGAAGGCGCCACCAGCCGCGCCGCCGTGCGCGACCGCGCCGGCCACGCCGCCGAGCTGTCCGACCTGGCGCGCGCGGCGCAGGCCGCGGCGGCCGCGCTGGGCATCGCCGGCGTGCGCCTGCTCTCCTTCCCCGACAACCGGATGGACGGCGTCGAGCTGCTCGACGTGGTCAAGCAGGTCGAGGAGGAGATCGCGCGCCTGAAGCCGCAGCGCATCTACACCCACCACCGCGACGACCTGAACGTCGACCACCGCATCGTGCACGACGCGGTCTCCGCCGCCACCCGCCCGCAGCCGGGCGCCTGCGTGCGCGAGGTGCTCACCTTCGAGGTGCCCTCGGCCACCGAATGGCGGCTGGCGGGGTCGGGCACGCCTTTCGTGCCCAGCGTGTTCGTGGACATCACGCGCACGCTGGAGAATAAGCGCCGCGCGCTCGAGGCCTACGCCGGCGAGATGCGGCCCTTCCCGCACGCCCGCTCGATCGAGGCGCTCGAACACCTGGCGCGCTGGCGCGGCGCCAGCGCCGGCATGGCCGCGGCCGAAGCCTTCCAGCTCGCGCGCGCCCTCGTCTGAACAAGGAACGGACCGAAACATGAAGATCCAGGACCGCGAGATCGGCCCCCACATCCGCCCCTACCTCATCGCCGAGATGTCGGGCAACCACAACCAGTCGCTCGACCGCGCGCTGGCCATCGTGGACGCCGCCGCGCGCGCCGGCGCCGACGCGATCAAGCTGCAAACCTACACCGCCGACACCATGACGCTGGACGTGCGCGCGCCCGGGTTCGTGATCGACGACCCCAAGAGCCTGTGGGCCGGGCGCCAGCTCTACGACCTCTACAAGGAGGCCTACACGCCCTGGGAGTGGCACGCGCCGATCATGGAACGCGCGCGCAGCCACGGCCTGCACTGCTTCAGCACGCCGTTCGACGAGACCGCGGTCGACTTCCTCGAGTCGCTGGGCGTGCCGGCCTACAAGATCGCCTCCTTCGAGAACACCGACCTGCCGCTGATCCGCAAGGTGGCCGCCACCGGCAAGCCGATGATCGTGTCCACCGGCATGGCCAGCGCGGCCGAGATCGACGACGCGGTGCGCACCGCGCGCGAGGGCGGCTGCCGCCAGATCGTGCTGCTCAAGTGCACCAGCACCTACCCGGCGACGCCGGAGAACACCAACATCCGCACGATCCCGAACATGCGCGAGACCTTCGGCTGCGAGGTCGGGCTCTCGGACCACACGATGGGCAACGGCGTCGCGGTGGGCGCGGTGGCGCTCGGCGCCACCGTGGTGGAGAAGCACTTCACGCTGCGCCGCGCCGACGGCGGCGTGGACTCCGCGTTCTCGATGGAGCCCGAGGAATTCGCCGCCCTGCGCGTGGAGACCGAACGCGCCTGGCAGGCGCTGGGCCGCGTCACCTACGGCGGCACCAAGGCCGAGGAGAACTCGCGTGCCTTCCGGCGCAGCCTGTACGTGGCGGTCGACGTGCCTGCCGGCACCGTGCTGTCGCGCGAGAACGTGCGCATCGTGCGCCCCGGCTTCGGCCTGCCGCCCAAGCACCTGGAAGCGGTGCTCGGCCGCCGCGTGGCGCGCGCCGCCGCCGCCGGCACGCCCGTGACCTGGGACCTGCTGTCGTGAACGCGCCGGCGCTGAAGAAGGTCATCGGCTTCGACAGCTGGACCGGCGGCGTGCAGAACTTCGAGCGCATCGCGCGCGAGCTGGGCGCGCGCGGCTGCGAATTCCGCGTCGTGCACATCGGCTCCTGGGGCGGCGACGCCGGCCGGCCCGCCACCGAGCGCGTCGACGGCGTCGAGTACCGCGACATCAGCGCCTACGGCACGAACCGGCTCGACGCGGTGCTCGAAGCCGAGCGCCCCGACGCGGTCGTCTTCCTCTCGGTGGACACCTTCGCGCATCGCGCCTTCAACCGGCTGGCGATGAAGCGCGGCATCCCCACGCTGCACCTGTACCACGGCCTGGTCAGCGTGCAGGAGGTGGGGCCGGTGCGCGCCTACAAGGTCAACTGGGCGGCGCAGGCGCGCTTCATCCTCGAACGCATCCCGAAGGCGCTGCGCCGCATCTGGCCGGCCTATGCCTCCGCCATGCGCGCCACCGGCGCGAAGGGCGCCGACTGGAAGCGCTTCGCCGGCGACATCCTCGTCATGGCCAGCGGCCGCCGGCCGCACACCGCGGCGCCCGACGCGCGCACCACGAAGTGCTGCGTCTACGTCGACGCCGACGCCGGCCACGCGCTGCAGCGCTACGGCTTCCGGCCGGAAGACGTGGTGGCGGTGGGCAACCCCGACCTGGCGCGCTTCGGCCTGGACAGCGCCGACGTCGGCCTGCACCTGGGCCACGCCGAGACCGGGAACGAGGTCATGTACATCGACACCGGCCTCGTCTACACCGGCTTCGTCTTCGAGTCGCGCGCGCAGTTCGTGCAGCACCTGGTGGCCACGCGCGACGCGCTCGCGGCGCAGGGCCTGGCGCTGGTCTTCAAGCCGCACCCCGACCACCTGCGCAGCGGCATGATGGAAGAGCTGGCCACCGCCGGCATCGCGACCTGCACGCGCGAAGAGTTCATGCCGCGGCTGCGCCGCTGCCGCGCCGCCATCGTCGAGCCTTCCAGCCTGTCGGTCGTGCCCGCGCTGATGGGCCTGCCGCTCTTCCTGGCGCAGTACGGGCCGCTGGCCGGCCAACGCTACGGCCAGGTGCTCACCAGCTACCCGCGCCACCACCTGCTGCAGGACTGCGCCCGGGTCGGGGCGCTGCTCGCAGCCGGCGACACCGACCGCGCGGCCGCGAGGGACTGGATCGCGCGCAACGCCGGCCCGCTGCCGGCCGAGGCGATGCCGGCGCGCGTGGCCGACCTGCTGGCGCAGATGGCCGCCGCCGCGCG
>CAYVXO010000317.1:0-4948 GCA_964454485.1 uncultured Rubrivivax sp. | reverse complement strand
CCTAGAAGCGGTCGGACCCGCTTGCCTTACTGTCCGGCGCGTCGGGTCATCGCCGTTCTTCGACGGACCGATGGGACCGCTGCAGAGTTCACCGCCATGCTGAGACAGCCCCTGCCCTCGCCCTTTGCCCGCGTGCTGGCCTGGGGGCAGCATTGGCAGGGACATCTGCTCTCGTCGGTCTTCGGCGGGACAGGCCAAGTTGCCTCGTCGACGAGAGCGGCGGTCGACGCGCCCCTCGGCGACGAGTGCCGCAACGCGATGCGTTCCGTGCTCGAGTCGGAGATCATTCCTCGCCTGCTGCAGGGCAGACGGCCGGGTGCGGCGAACGCCGTGCGCGCGGCCTCGGCGGCACCCTCCGTGCAGGTCGTCGAGTCCTTCGCCGCCCTGTGCGCCGCGGGCGATCGCGCCGCCTGCGCGGCGCTCGTGGAACGGCTGAGGGAAGAGGGCCTGCACACCGACAGCGTGCTCATGGACCTGGTCGCGCCGGCCGCCCGGCACCTTGGCGAGCAGTGGGAGGACGACCGGCTCGACTTCGCGTCGGTCACCATCGGGCTGGTGCTCATGCACGAGTTGATCCACACGCTGGGCTACGAGGTCCAGGACGGGCCGCAGGTCTCGGGTGCCGTGCGCCGGGTGATGCTGGCATCGGCGCCGGGTTCGCAGCACGTGCTCGGCTTGTCGATCGTGTCGGAGTTCTTCCGCAAGGCCGGCTGGCAGGTGGTGCTCGAGGTGTCGCCGACCAGCCGCGAACTCTGCCGCGCCGTGAGCCGGGAGTGGTTCGACCTGCTGGGGCTTTCGGTGGCGCTCGATGGGCAGCTGCCGGGCCTGCCGACCTTGATCGCCGAACTGCACAAGTCCTCGTGCAACCCCGGCGCGCCCGTGCTGCTCGGCGGGCCCGTCTTCGTCTCGCGCAGCCTGCAGGCCGAGCAGTTCGGCGCGCAGGCGATCTGCCTCGACGCGCGGGAGTCCCTGGACGCGGCCGCGCGACTGGTCACCCGCTGACCCGGCATTCCTTCGAAGCCTGCACGGCCTTCTAGATCCGCCGATCCATCTCGGAATTCGACAGGCCGTCGGTCGCAGGCGCGTGGCGCAGCCCATCCGGCGGCCCGGCCCTGCGCCGGCGCGCTTGCACCGCCTTATACGCACGTATAAGATGCGGCCATGGCCCCGCCTGCCGCCGCCAACACGCGAGAGAAGCTGCTGCGCGCCGGCCTGGGCTTGGCGCGCCGCAAGGGCCTGCGCGCCACCACCGTGCGCGCGGTGGCGGCCGAGGCGGGCGTCAACCTGGGCAGCTTCGTCTACCACTTCGGCTCGCGCGAGGCTTTCGTCGGTGAGCTGATCGAGCGCCTCTACGCGCCGCTGTTCGAACGCCTGCAGCTCGACGCCGCCGGCGGCACGCCGCCGCTGGTGCGGCTGCGCCAGGTGCTGCTGCAGCTGGTGGGCTGGCTGGTCGAACAACGCGGCTTCCTCGCCCACCTCGTGCTCGACGCCGGTGCCGGCGAGGCCGGCGCGCGCAGCTTCCTGCAGTCGCTGGACCGGCGCCACCCGGCCATCATCCTGGGCCTCATCGGCGAGGCGCAGGGCGCCGGCGAGCTGCGCCGCGACGACCCGATGCACCAGATGCTGTTCCTGATGACCACGCTGGCCGCGCCGGTGCTGCTGTTCCAGCTGGTCGGCCAGCGCGGCATCGCGCCGGCGGCGCTGGCGAAGGCGCTGGCGCGCTTCACCACCGAGCCGGCGCTCGTCGAGACGCGGCTCGACTGGGCCTTGCGGGCCCTGCAGCCTTCGCCGGAGGAGAACCCCGCATGAAGGCCGCCGCTTGGCTGCTGCCGATCGCGCTGGCCTTGGCGGGCTGCGGCAATGGCACGGTCCCCGCCCCGATGAGCGGCTACGCCGAAGCCGAGCTCGTCTACGTGGGCGCCAGCGCCGCCGGCACGCTGCAGAGCCTGGCGGTGAACCGCGGCGACCGCGTCGCCCGCGGTCAGGCGCTCTTCGCGCTCGACAGCGACGCCGAGGTGCTGGGCCGCGAGAGCGCGCAGGCGCGCCACGAGCGGGCCGCCGCCCAGGTGGCCGACCTCGGCAAGGGCCGGCGGCCGCTGGAGCTGAAGGCGCTAGACGAGCAGCTGGTGCAGGCGCGCGCGGCCCTCGCCGCGTCCACCGGCACGCTGGCACGCAACCGCCAGCTCGTCGAGCAAGGTTTCGTCTCGGCGCTGCAGCTGGAAGACCTGGTGGCGGCGCGCGACCGCGACGCCGCCCGCGTGGCCGAGCTGGAAGCGCAGCGCGCGCTCGCCCTCCAGGCCACCGGCCGGCGCGACGCCATCGCCGCCGCCGGTGCCGACGTGCGCGGCGCGCAGGCCGATCTCGCGCTCGCGCGCTGGCGCGAAAGCCAGAAGCAGCGCAGCGCGCCCGCCGACGCGCTGGTCTACGACGTGATGTTCCGCCCCGGCGAATTCGTGCCCGCCGGCGCGCCGGTGGTCGCGCTGCTGCCGCCGGGCGCGCTGAAGGTGCGCTTCTTCGTGCCCGAGCCGCTGCTGCCGCAGGCGCAGCCGGGGCGCGAGGTTTCGCTCGCCTGCGACGGCTGCCCCGCGGGCCTGAAGGCGCGCATCCGCTACGTCTCGCCGCAGGCCGAGTTCACGCCGCCGGTGATCTACAGCAACGGCAGCCGCAGCAAGCTGGTCTTCATGGTCGAGGCCACGCCGGCCGACGCGCGCGCGCTCAAGCCGGGCCAGCCGCTGGACGTGCGTTTCGCCGCCGCGCCATGAACGGCGAACTCGCGATCGACGTCCACGGCCTGACCAAGAAGTTCGACGGCCGCACGGTGGTCGACCAGGTCGCGATCCAGGTCCGGCGCGGCGAGATCTGCGGCTTCCTGGGGCCCAACGGCAGCGGCAAGACGACCACCATCCGCATGCTGTGCGGCCTGCTCGTGCCCGGTGCCGGCGAAGGCCACTGCCTGGGCTTCGACATCCGCAGCGAGTCGCGCCGCATCAAGCTGCGCGTGGGCTACATGACGCAGAAGTTCGGCCTCTACGACGACCTCACGATCGAGGAGAACCTGGACTTCGTGGCCCGCGCCTACGGCATGGCCGGGCGCGGCCGCGTGGTGGCCGAAGCGCTGCAGCGGCTGGGGCTGATGGAGCGGCGGCACCAGCTCGCGGGCGCGCTCTCGGGCGGCTGGAAGCAGCGCCTGGCGCTCGCTGCCTGCATGCTGCATCAGCCCGACCTGCTGCTGCTGGACGAACCCACCGCCGGCGTCGACCCGAAGGCGCGGCGCGACTTCTGGCAGCAGATCCACGCGCTGGCGGCCGAAGGGCTGACGGTGCTGGTCTCGACGCACTACATGGACGAGGCCGAGCGCTGCCACCGGCTGGCCTACATCTCCTACGGCAAGCTGCTGGCCGCCGGCAGCGCCGAAGAGGTGATCGCGCAGGCCCGCCTGGCCACCTGGGAACTGCGCGGCGACGACCTGCCGGGCGCCACCGCGCTGCTGGCCGCCGACGAGCGCTGGATGGTCGTGCCCTTCGGCAGCGTGGTGCACGTGAGCGCCGCCGCCGGCGAAGACCTGGTCGGCTGGCTGGCCGACCGCGCGCCGGGCGCGCGCTGGATCGTGCAGCCCATCGCCACCGGGCTGGAGGACGTGTTCATCTCGCTCACCCAGCACGCGGCCGACAACTATGCGTAGCTGGGGCCGCGTCGTCGCGGTGCTGAAGAAGGAGCTGATCCAGCTGCGGCGCGACCGCATGACCTTCGCGATGCTGCTGATGGTGCCCATCATGCAGCTGGTGCTGTTCGGCTACGCGATCAACGGCGACCCGAAGCACCTGCCGACCGCGGTGGTGGCGCTGGACAACGGGCCACTGGCGCGTTCGCTGGTGCAGGCGGCGCGCACGAGCGGCTACTTCGAGATCGTCGAGACGCCCACCGACCTGGAAGCGGAACGGCTCATCGCGCAGGGCCGGGTGCAGTTCGCCCTCGTGATCCCGGCCGACTTCTCGCGCCGGCTGCTGCGCGGCGAGCAGCCCGCGGTGGCGGTCTACGCCGACGCCACCGACCCCGCCGCCACCGGCCAGGCGGTGGCCGCGCTGCAGCAGTTGCCGCAGGTGGCGCTGGTGCACGACCTGAAGGGCCCGCTCGCCTCGCTGGCCGCACGCGGCGCGCCCTTCGAGCTGCGCATCCACCGCCGCTACAACCCCGAGGGCCTGTCGTCCTACAACGTGGTGCCGGGGCTGATGGGCGTGATCCTGACGATGACGCTGGTGATGATGACCTCGATGGCGATGACGCGCGAACGCGAGCGCGGCACGCTGGAGAACCTGCTCGCCACGCCGGTGCGGCCGTTCGAGATGATGGCCGGCAAGATCCTGCCCTACGTGCTCATCGGCTACACGCAGGTGCTGGTGGTCTTCGGCGCCTCGCGGCTGCTGTTCGACGTGCCGATGGCCGGCAGCTTCTGGCTGCTGTCGGCGATGGTGCTGATCTTCATCGTCGCCACGCTGGCGGTCGGGTTCACCTTCTCGACCATCGCGCGTTCGCAGATGCAGTCGATGCAGATGACGCTGTTCTTCTTCCTGCCCAACATGCTGCTGTCGGGCTTCATGTTCCCGTTCCGCGGCATGCCCGGCTGGGCGCAGGCCATCGGCGAGGTGCTGCCGCTGACGCACTTCCTGCGCATCGTGCGCGCCATCATGCTGAAGGGCAGCGGCCTCGCGGACCTGCTGCCGGAAGCGGGCGCGATCGGCCTCTTCATCCTCGGCGCCGGAACCGTGGCGATGTTGCGCTACCGGCAGACGCTGGACTGACGCGCCGGCGCCGTTTGGCGCAGAATGTTTCTCACGATGCCGGCCCCGCCCGTCCTGCCTCTCGCCGCCGCCGCGGCGGCGCTGCTGCTGGCCGGCTGCGCCGCACCGGGCCCGCGCGAAGCCGTCGCGCCCGGCGCACGCAGCAATTC
>CAYVXO010000316.1:0-4953 GCA_964454485.1 uncultured Rubrivivax sp. | reverse complement strand
TACAAGGCCAACGCCGACGTCTACGCGGTGCAGGGCTACGACGCCGGCCAGCTGCTGGGCGCCGGCCTCGCCGCGGTGAAGGGCGACTTCACGAAGAAGGACGCGATGTACGCCGCCATGGGCAAGGCCGTCGTCGACAGCCCGCGCGGCCGCTTCACGCTCTCGCCGCAGCACAACCCGGTGCAGGACATGTTCCTGCGCGAGGTGAAGGGCAACAACAACGAGATGCGCAGCGTGGCCGTCAGAGCGCTGGCCGACCCCGGCCGCGGCTGCAAGATGTGACCCCGGCGCGCCTTCGGACGCGCCATGCCCTTCGCCCGCACCAAGATCCAGCCGCCGCGGCCGCGCACCGGCGCGCTGGTGGAGCGCCCGGCGCTCGAATCGCGCCTCGTGCAGGCGCTGCTGCACGCGCGCCTGGTGCTGGTGTGCGCGCCCGCGGGCTTCGGCAAGACGACGGCGCTCGCGCGTGCCGCCGCCGCGCTGCCGGCCGGCACCGCGCTCGCCTGGGTGGCCTGCGACGGCGAGGACTCGCCGATCGACCTCTTCGAATGCCTGATCGCGGCGCTGGAGCCCTTCGACCCGCCCTGGCGGCGCGCCCCCGAAGCGCTGCTGCGGCTGGCCGCCGAGGCGACCGACGACCACCGGCTGCGCGCCGTCGCCGCCGAGGTGCTGAACGCGCTCGACGCCTGTGACGTGCCGCACGGCTGCATCGTCGTCGACGACCTGCACCGCGTGGCGCACCCGGCGGCGCACGTGTTCCTGGAAGCGCTGGTCGAGCGCCTGAGCCCGCGCTGGACGGTGGCGCTGGCCACCCGCAGCGAGCCGGCGCTGCCGCTGGCGCGCCTGCGCGTGGCCGGCGAACTGGCCGAGTTCCGCGCCGGCGACCTGCGCCTTTCGGCCGCCGAGGTGGCGCGCCTGGCCGCGGCCGCCGGGCTGGACGGGGCGCGCGCGCAGGCCTTGTTCGAACGCACCGAGGGCTGGCCCGCGGGCGTGCGGCTGGCGCTGGCGGCGCCCGGCGGCAGCGGCGCGATCGACCGCCACATGTTCGACTTCTTCACCTCCGAGGTCGTCGACGCCCTGGACCCTGCGCTGCGCGACTTCCTGCTCGCCACCTCGGTGCTGCCGGAGCTGACGCCGGCGCGCTGTGCCGCGCTCGCCGCCGACCACGCGGCCGCCGAGCGGCTGGACGCGCTGGTGCGCGCCGACCTTTTCGTGAGCGTGATCGACGAGGACACGCCCACGCTGCGCCTGCACGACCTGTTCCGCGACGTGCTCGAAGCGCGCTTCGCGCGCGAGCGGCCCGAAGCGCACCGCGAGGCGCTGCACCGCGCCGCCACCACCGAGATCGACCCGCTGCGCCGCGTGGCCTGGCTGCAGCGCGCCGGCGACTGGGACGCCGCCGAGGCCGTGCTGGCCGAGGTGGCCGAGGACCAGATCGCGCTCGGCGCCGTCAGCACGGTGCGGCGCCTGTTCGACGCCTTCCCGGCCGAACGGCGCGAACGCTCGGCGCGCCTGAAGATGCTGCTGGCGCGCACGCGCTGGGACTGGGACACCGCGGTCGATTCCACCGCCGCCGCCGCACGCGCCTTCGCGGCCGAAGCGAACGCGCCGCAGCGCGCGCGGGCGCTCTCGTACCACTGCCTGGCGCTGTCGGGCGCCAACCGGCCGGCCGAGCTGAAACCGGTGGCCGCGGCGCTGCTGGACGACCCCGCCACGCCGGCCGATGCGCGCGCGCGCACGCTGATGGCGCTGGCCTGGGTCGAGATCGGCCACGCCGACCAGCGCAGCGTGGCGCCGCTCGTCGACCGCATGCTCGACCTGCTGGAGCCCGGCGCCACGCTGGCGCAGTGGCTCGAATGCGCGCCGCTCGGGCCCTTCGTCGGCCTGCCGGGCACGCGCGCGCCGCTCACGCGCTACGTCTACGGCGCGCAGCAGCGCCTGCCCGAGCAGCCGACGCCGCTGCGCGGCGTGGTGCAGGTGCTGCAGGGCTGGCTGGCGCTGTTCCGCGGCGACCTGGCCGCGGCCGAGGCCGCCGCCTCCGCCACCGCGAGCGAGTCGCGCTGGCTGGCCGCGCCGGTGAGCCTGGACGCGCCTTCGCGCGGGCTGGCCGCCGTGCTGCGCGCGGTGCGCGGCGACCATGCCGGCCTGGCCGAGCTGCTGACGCTGGCGCGCGAGATCGCCGCCTCCGGCGTGCCGCTGCGGGTGGAGGTTTACCAGTCGATCTACCTGTACCTGGCGATGCGCTGCGCCGCGCTGCTGGACGACCGCGAGGAACTGCGCCTGGCCGCCCAGCGCCTGGCCGCCGCGGGCGGCCGCAGCTGGGTCACGGCCGCGCAGCGCGCCGGCGCCGCGGCGCACCTGGCGCAACTGGCCGGCGACGCCGAAGGCGCCTGCGCGCGCTGGCAGGCGCTCGTCGACGACGAATGGCGCAGCGACCTCTACGGCCAGGTCGCCGACGCGCGGCTGCGCCTGGCCGACTTGCTGCTGCAGCGCGACCCGAAGTTCGCGCCGCAGGCCGCCGCCCAGATCGCCACGCTGGCCGAGCGGCTGGCCGCCGAGGACCAGTGGGGCGCGCTGCTGCTCTCGGGCCCGGCGCTGCTGGGCCGGCTGGCCGCGGCCGACTGGCGCGGCGCGCTCGCCCCCGGCCTGCTGGGCGCGCTGCAGCGCTGGGCGGCGGAAAGCGCGGCGGCCGCCGGCGCCACGGCCGGTGCAGCGGGCGCAGCGGGCGCAGCGGGCGCGGCCGAAGCGGCCGAGGCGCCCGATGCCGAAGGCCCGCTCACCGCGCGTGAAGCCGAGGTGCTGCGCCGCATCGCCGCCGGCCAGAGCAACAAGCTCATCGCGCGCGCGCTCGACCTCAGCCCGCACACCGTGAAGCGCCACGTGGCCAACATCCTGGACAAGCTGGGCCTGGGTTCGCGCGCGCAGGCCGCGGCCTGGCTGACGGCGCGGCGCCGATAATCCGCCGCCGCCCGGAGAGCGCCGACATGGATCTCGCCACCTTCCTCGTGCAGTGCCTGAACGCGGTGCAGTACGGGCTGCTGCTGTTCCTGGTGGCGAGCGGGCTCACGCTCATCTTCGGCATCATGGGCGTCATCAACCTGGCGCACGGCAGCTTCTACATGGCCGGCGCCTACCTCGCCTTCGGGCTCGCGCCGCTGTTCGGGCAGAACTTCGTGACGATGCTGGTGGCCGGGCTGCTGCTGTCGGCGCTCTTCGGCTACCTGCTCGAGTGGGCCTTCTTCAGCTTCCTGTACCAGCGCGAACACCTGCAGCAGGTGCTGATGACCTACGCGCTCATCCTCGTCTTCGAGGAACTGCGCTCGCTGCTGGTGGGCAACGACGTGCACGGCGTGAAGGCGCCCGAATGGCTTTCGGGCACGGTGCCGCTGGGCAGCCTGATGACCTACCCGGTGTACCGGCTGTTCGCCTCCGCCGCCTGCGTGGTCGTCGGGCTGGCGCTGTGGTGGGTCGTCAACCGCACGAAGCTGGGCATGATGATCCGCGCCGGCGCGAGCAACCGCGACATGGTGCGCGGGCTGGGCATCGACATCGCGCGGCTGTACCGCATCGTGTTCGCCGGCGGCGTGGCGCTGGCGGCGCTGGCCGGCATGATCGCCGCGCCGATGTCCAGCGTGTACCCGGGCATGGGCGCGCAGGTGCTCATCATCAGCTTCGTGGTGGTGGTGATCGGCGGCATCGGCTCGATCAGCGGCGCGCTCGTCGCCTCGCTGCTCGTCGGCTTCGTCGACACCTTCGGCAAGGTGTTCTTCGCCGAGCTCTCGGGCATCGGCGTCTACCTGCTGATGGCGGTGGTGCTCGTCTGGCGCCCGGAGGGCCTGATGCGGCGGGGCTACTGAACATGGGCCGCTGGCTGCCGCTGGCCGTGGCGCTGGCGCTCGCCGCGCTGCCCGCGGTGCTGACGCCCTACCTGAGCGACCTTGTGGTGAAGATCGTGATCCTCGCCGTCTTCGCGCTCAGCCTGGAGCTGCTCGTCGGCATGACCGGCCTCGTGAGCCTGGGCCACGCGGCCTTCTTCGGCATCGGCGCCTACGCCACCGTGCTGGGTTCGCCGGAGTCCGACGCCGGCAACCTGCTCGGCCTGGGCCTGCTGGCCTGCGCGGCAGCGGCGGCGTATGCGCTCTTCGTCGGCGCGCTCAGCCTGCGCACGCGCGGCATCTACTTCATCATGGTCACGCTCGCCTTCGCGCAGATGGCCTACTTCGTCTTCCACGACACGAAGCTGGGCGGCGGCAGCGACGGCATCTACCTCAACGTGCGCCCGGTGCTGGGCCCGCTGGACAGCGCCGGCCGCTGGCCGATGTACTACCTGGCGCTGGCGACGCTGGTGTTCACGTATGCGCTGCTGTTGCTGGTGCGGCGCTCGCGCTTCGGCCATGCGCTGGCGGGCATCCGCGTCAACGAGCAGCGCATGCGCGCCGCCGGATTCGCCACCTATCGCTACAAGCTGGCGGCCTTCGTGCTGGCCGGCGCGCTGGCCGGGCTGGCCGGCTTCCTGCTGGCGCTGAAGGACGGCTACGTGAACCCCGAGCTGCTGTCCTGGCACGAGAGCGGCGCGGTGCTGCTGATGATCATCCTCGGCGGCCTGGGTCACCTGCGCGGCGCCGTCATCGGCGCCGCCGCCTTCGTGCTGCTGAAGGAGCTGTACTCGACGCCGGCGCTGGTCGGCAGCTTCCTCGCCGACCACTGGCAGCTCACGCTGGGCGCCACCATCATCGCCTTCGTGGCCGGCTTGCCGAAGGGGCTGATCGACCTTGCGGAGCGCTTCAAGTGAGCGCCGCACGGCCGTTCCGAAGGCGCTCGCGCCCCCTCGGGGGGCCGGCGCGCAGCGCCTCGGGGGTCCCATGAGCGCCTTGCTCGCCTGCCGCGGCCTCACGCGTCGCTTCGGCGGCCTCACCGCGGTGGGCGGCGTCACGCTCGATTTCGAACCCGGCC
>CAYVXO010000315.1:0-5026 GCA_964454485.1 uncultured Rubrivivax sp. | reverse complement strand
CCGTTGGCGCCCAGCATGCCGACCGAGAAGTCGGCGATGTGCATCGAGCCGCCCTTGCCGCCGTTGTAGCCGGTGGCGCGGCCGAACAGCTCGCACATCATGCGCGTGGTGTCGGCGCCCTTGGCCAGCGTGTGGCCGTGGCCGCGGTGGGTGCTGGTGAGCAGGTCTTCGCGCGCGAGGTTGATGCACACGCCGGCCGCCACCGCCTCCTGGCCGGTGGACAGGTGCAGCGGGCCGCGCACCAGCGCCGGCTTGGCGGAGGCGGCCAGGCCCCAGGCGGCGACGCCGCCCTGGCTGGCCACCTCGGCGGCGTCTTCGAAGGCACGGATCCGGCGCATCAGCCGGTAGAGGTCGGTGAGGCGGTTCTTGGCGTTCATGGATTCGTACGGAAACGAAACATTCTAGTGACCGCGCTCACCGGCCCCGACAGGCTTGGGGTTGCGGCGCGTGGCCGCCGGGCCTAGAACGGGTGCACTGGCGGCCCGCCGCGGCCGCGCGGGAGAAGCGCCATGGCCAAGCCACCCACCACCGTGTTCGACACCGAAAGTTCGGAAGACCGCATCAGCCGGCTGCTCAACGCCAAGAAGCTGGTGCCGGCCAAGTACGCCGGGTCGGACCGCTACTTCGACCTCGTGTCCTGGAACATCGCGTGGTTCGACGCCGCCGACCCGGAGCGCGTGCAGGTCATCACCGAGGTGCTGAGCCAGATCAACGCCGACATGTTCGTGCTGCTGGAGATCGCCGACGACGGCGCGCTCGACGAGGTCGTCGCCGCCCTGGCCAAGCGCAAGGCCGGCTACTACAGCACCTGCTTCGGCGGCACCGGCGGCCAGCAGCGCGTGGTGCTGATGTGGAACCGCGACTGGGTGCGCGCCAAGGAGACGCCGGGCGACCTGTTCGCCGACCGCAACCCGCAGCTGCCGGCCGAGTTCGGCGTCGGCAAGCAGAAGGTGTTCCCGCGCCTGCCGGTCTGGGGCTACTTCGAGGTGCGGCCGCCGCCGCACACCGTGGGCGAAGGCTTCAGCTTCGAGCTCATGGGCGTGCACCTGAAGGCGCAGGGCCCGGCGCCGGCCGGCTACAAGGGCCCGGACAAGCGCTGGGGCATCCCGCAGCGCACCGCGGCGGCGAAGACCATCGCGCGCTGGCTGCAGCAGCCGGCCGAGCACTACGACACCGACGTCATCGTCGCCGGCGACTGGAACGCCACCGCGTCCGAAGCCGAGTGGAAGAGCCTGCAGAAGCTGGAGAAGACCGGCGAGGTGCACTTCCAGGGCATCAACCACGACACCGAGGTCAGCCATCTCGTGCGGCTGAACGCGGGCGGGCCCGCCGGCTCGCGCCTCGACCTCCACCTGGTGACCGACGCCGCCTCGGCCGCGCTGGTGCCCGACCAGGCCGGCGTGGTGATCCAGTGGCGTTTCTTCGACGAGCTGGACGCGCTGCCGGCGGCCGACCGGCGCAAGCTCTTCAGCCGCCTGAAGTCGCGCTTCTCGGACCACCTGCCGGTGGTCTCGCGCTTCTACCTGGTGCCCTGAAGCGGCGGCGCGCCGGGGCTCGCCGTCCCGGCCGGGGGGCACAATGGGCGGCACCAGGAGGTGCACCCCCACCATGTCTTCCGGCAAGATCCTCGTCGCCCAGGGCGGCGGCCCCACCGCGGTGATCAACCAGTCGCTCGTCGGCGTCGTGCTCGAAGCGCGCCGCCACAAGGGCGTCAACCTCGTCTACGGCGCGCGCCACGGCGTGCGCGGCATCGTCAACGAGGACTTCATCGACCTCACGCGCGAGACCAGCCACAACCTGGAGCAGGTGGCCGGCACGCCCAGCTCGGCGCTGGGCAGCACGCGCGACAAGCCCGACCTGGCCTACTGCCAGGAGATCTTCAAGGTGCTGCAGGCGCACGAGATCGAGCACTTCTTCTACATCGGCGGCAACGACTCCTCCGACACCGTGCGCATCGTCAGCGAGGAGGCGAAGAAGGCGAACTACCCGCTGCGCTCGATCCACATCCCGAAGACGATCGACAACGACCTCGTCGGCAACGACCACACGCCCGGCTTCCCGAGCGCGGCGCGTTTCGTCGCCCAGGCCTTCGCCGGCGCCAACCTGGACAACGCCGCGCTGCCCGGCGTCTACGTGGGCGTGGTGATGGGCCGCCACGCCGGCTTCCTGACCGCCGCCAGCGCCCTGGGCAAGAAGTTCCCGGACGACGGCCCGCACCTGATCTACCTGCCCGAGCGCACCTTCGTGCTCGACCGCTTCCTGGCCGACGTGAAGGCCGCGTACGAGAAGCACGGCCGCTGCGTCATCGCCGTCAGCGAAGGCATCCACGACGCCAGCGGCCAGCCCATCGCGGCCCAGCTGGCGAAGGACCTGGAGCGCGACGCGCACGGCAACGTGCAGCTCTCCGGCAACGGCGCGCTCGCCGACCTGCTGTGCGAGGAAGTGAAGACCAAGCTGAAGATCAAGCGCGTGCGCGGCGACACCTTCGGCTACCTGCAGCGCAGCTTCATCGGCTGCGTCTCCGACGTCGACCAGCGCGAAGCGCGCGAGGTGGGCGAGAAGGCGGTGCAGTTCTCCATGTGGGGCGACCGCGACGGCTCGGTCGCCATCAAGCGCACCGGCTTCTACTCGGTCGACTACGAACTGCAGCCGCTGGAGAACGTGGCCGCGAAGACGCGCACGATGGAAGACGAGTTCATCAACGCCGCCGGCACCGACGTCACCGACGCCTTCCGCCTGTACCTGCGGCCGCTGCTGGGTTCGGGCATGCCCGACGCCTACCGGCTGCGGCCGAACCCGGTGCCCAAGGTGCTGAAGCGCTGATGCTGCCGCCTGCAGTCCAGGGCGAGCGTTTCGCGTTCGACGGCATCGAAGGCTACGCCGCCGGCCGCGGCGCGCCGGTGCTGCTGGTGCACAGCGTCAACGCCGCCGCCTCGGTGGCCGAGGTGCGGCCGCTGTTCGAGCACCTGAAGGCCACGCGCCGCGTCTACGCGATCGACCTGCCCGGCTTCGGCCGCTCCGACCGCAGCGCGCGCGCCTACACGCCGCGCCTCATGACCGACGCGCTCCACGCCGCGGTGGCGAAGATCCGCGCAGAGCAGGGCAACGTGCCGGTCGACGGCGTCGCGGTTTCGCTGGGCTGCGAGTTCCTGGCGCGCGCCGCGAGCGAGCAGCCCGCGCAATGGCGGCGGCTGGCGCTCGTCAGCCCCACCGGCTTTTCCGGCAGCAAGGCCTGGCGCGCCGCGCCGGGCGACACGCGGCGCGTGCCGGGGCTTCTTTCGGCGCTCTCGGTGCCCTTGTGGTCCGGCCCGCTCTACAACGCCCTCACGCGGCCGGGCGTGGTGCGCTACTTCCTGGAGAAGACCTGGGGCGGCAAGAATATCGACGAGACGATGTGCGAATACGCCGTGCTCACCGCACGCGAGCCGGGCGCGAAGCACGCGCCGCTGGCCTTCCTTTCGGGCGGCCTCTTCAGCGCCGACATCCACGCCGTCTACGAATCGCTCGGGCAGCCGGTGTGGATGAGCCACGGCGTGCGCGGCGACTTCACCGACTACCGCGGCAAGACGCTCGTCGAAGGGCGGCCGAACTGGCGCGTCACGGTGTTCCAGACCGGCGCGATGCCCTACTTCGAGCAGCCGGCCGCGTTCATGCGCGAACTCGACGACTTCCTCGCCGGGCCGGTCTAGCGGCGCCAGCCGCACGCCTCAGACGCAGCGGGTGCCGACGTCGTGGCTGTGCGACAGGTTGGTGGTGCTGGTCACCGTCACCGCCGTGCCCGCCTTCAGCTGCGCCAGCTGCGCGGGCGTGAAGGTGACGGTGTGGTTGTGGTCGGCGCTGCCCTGGATGCTGTAGGTCATGTCGACCGTGGCGTTCAGGTCGGCCGCCGGAATGCTGAGCACGTGGCCGTGGTTGCCCACGATGGCGGTGCCGGTGCTGCCGCAGTTCTGGCCGGGGCTGGGCGAGGGCGATGGCGGCGGGGCCGGCGAAGCGCCGTAGCCGCCACCGCCGCCGCAGCCGCCCAGCGTGAGCAGCACCCCGCCGCTGGCCAATTGCACCACCTGGACCAGGAATTCCTTGCGCGTGACCATGCCGTCGTCCTTTCGACAAGGGAGCTTGTCCGACGGTTTACGCGGCGCGGCCGGCTTCGCTTCCTGCGGCCGGCTGGCCGAAAGTGTCACAAGGCCTTGGTGGCGAGCCGGAAGCTCGGGTCCTCGGCGAAGTGCGAGAGCGCGAAGCCCAGGTGCGTCATCAGCTCGAGCATGCGCTTGTTGTTGGCCAGGATGAGGCCGATGATCTCGTTGAGACCCTTGCTGCGCGCGACGTCGATGATCGCCAGCATCAGCCGCGTGCCCAGCCCCTGGCCGGCGAATTCGTCGCCCACCGCGAGCGAGAACTCGCAGGTGGTCTGGTCGGGGTTGGTGATGTAGCGGCTGACGCCGATGATGCGTTCGCTCTCGCTGAAGGTGCCGTCGTCCTGCGCGTGGCGTTCCTTCAGCACCGCCACCAGCGCCATCTCGCGGTCGTAGTCGATCAGCGTGTAGCGCGCGAGCATGCGTGCGGGCAGCTCGGGCATCGTGCTCGCGAAGCGGAAGTAGCGGCTCTCTTCGGAAAGGCCGCGCACGAAGGTCTGCAGCATGTCGGCGTCGTCGGGGCGGATCGGCCGCACCGTGTACAGGCCGCCGCCCTTCATCGGCCATTCGCGCTCGTGCGCGGTGGGGTAGGGCAGGATCGCCAGGTGGTCGTAGCGGCCCGGCGTGGAAGGCGCGTGGTCGATCACGATGCGCGCGTCCACCGCCACCGCGCCGTGCTCGTCGACGATGATGGGATTGAGGTCCATCTCGCGCAGCTGCGGCAGTTCGCACACCATTTCCGAGACGCGCAGCAGGATCTGCTCCAGCGCCTCCACGCTGGCGGCCGGGGCACCGCGCCAATCGCCCAGGCTCTCGGCGATGCGCGCACGCTCGATCAGGCGCCGCGCCAGGAACTGGTTGAGCGGCGGCAGCTCCATCGCGCGGTCGGCGAT
>CAYVXO010000314.1:0-5052 GCA_964454485.1 uncultured Rubrivivax sp. | reverse complement strand
TACATCCTGAAGAACTGGCGCATGGTCAAGGTCGCCACGACCAAGGCCCAGCGCAAGCTGTTCTTCAACCTGCGCTCCATGAAGCAGGGCCTCAAGGGCGAGGCCGGCGACGCCGACACCCACCGCAACACGCTCACCCCGGCCGAGGTGGCCACCGTCGCGCGCGAGCTCAACGTCAAGCCCGACGAAGTGATCGAGATGGAGACCCGCCTCTCGGGCGGCGACGTCGCGCTCGAACCGCAGGGCGACGAGAACGAGGAAGCCAGCTTCGCCCCCATCGCCTACCTGGCCGACGACGCGAACGAACCCACGCGCCGCCTGGAAGCGCGCCACCGCGACTGGCTGGCCGGCGACGGCATCACGCAAGCGCTGGCCGTGCTGGACGCGCGCAGCCGCCGCATCGTCGAGGAGCGCTGGCTGAAGGTCAACGACGACAGTTCCGGCGGCATGACGCTGCACGAGCTGGCGGCCGAGTACGGTGTCAGCGCCGAACGCATCCGCCAGATCGAGGTGGCCGCGATGAAGAAGATGCGCAAGGCGCTGGAGTCGGCCGAGACGGCCTGAACGACTCGCGCGCCTGACGCCCCAGCGGCCTGCGGGCCGCTTTTCGATGCCCGGGTTTGCACGAATGTGCAACTTCGTTGGACACTCGTTCAATCCCGGCATGCTCAAGGCCGCCACCCGCCCGCGCCGCGCCGCGCCGCCGCGCACCGACCGCCGGCAGGCCATCCTCCTGGCGGCCGAGCGGCTCTTCGCGCAGCGCGGCTACCACGCGGTGAGCATCCGCGACATCGCCGACGAGGCGGGCGTGCCCTCGGCGCTGGTGGGCTACTACTTCGGCCCCAAGGACGAGCTGTTCCACGCCATCTTCGAGCACTGGAACGGCACCATCGACCAGCGCCTGCAGGCGCTGCGCGCCGCGCAGCAGCAGCCGGCGGCGCGGCGGCTGGAAGCCATCATGCGCGCCTTCATCGAGCCCGTGCTCGCGCTGCGCGCCAGCGCCGAAGGCGAGTCGTACGCGCTGCTGGTGGCGCGCGAACTGGCGCACCGCGGCCCGCAGGCCGACCGCGCGCTGCGCGAGTTCTTCGACCCCCTGGCCGAAGCCTTCATCGACGCGCTGCAGGCCGCGCTGCCGAAGGCCGGCCGCGCCGACCTGGCCTGGTGCTACCAGTTCGCGCTCGGCGCGCTGCTGCACCACCTTACCGACGACCGCGTCGGCCGCCTCTCGCGCGGCCAGGCGCGGCCGAACGACCCCGCCGCCGGACCGAAGCTGCTCGCCTTCGTGGTGGGCGGCATCCGCGCCGCCCTGCCTGCCCGCTGAACGGAACACCCGAGGAGACACGCGACCATGCACCACCACCCCACCCCGCGCCGCCGCGCGCTGCAGACCCTGGCCGCCGGCGCCGCCGCGCTGGCACTGCCCGCCGCGCGCGCACAGGGCACGACGAAGATGGTCTTCGGCTTCACCGCGGTGGCCGACTTCGCCACCCTGTTCATCGCGGCCGAGGAAGGGATGTTCGCGAAGCGCAGGCTCGAAGTGGTGCCGCAGCTCATTCCGCTGAACAGCACCATCCCCGCCGCGCTGCAGTCCGATTCCATCCAGCTCGGCGGCCCCACGCCCAGCGTGTACCTGCAGGCGGTGGACGGCGGGCTCGACCACGTGGTGCTCGCCGGCGGCGGCCTCACCAGCAAGAGCGCCACCAACGTGGGCTTCGTCGCGCGCAAGGACTCCGGCATCAGGACCGCGGCCGACTGCGTGGGCCGCAGGATCGGCGTGCCCGGCCTGGGCGCCTTCCTGCACGTGACGTTCCGCGCCTGGCTCAAGCAGTCGGGCGTGGACCACCGCAAGGTGAACTTCGTCGAGGCCGCGTTCCCGCAGCACGGCGACCTGCTGCGCGGCGGCACCATCGACGGCGTCGTCACCGGCGACCCCTTCATGGCGCGCATCGTCGACAGCGGCGTCGGCTACGTGGCCGCGCTCTACATGGCCACGCTGCCCGAAGGCCAGCCCAACCTGCTGTACACCGCGCGGCGCGACTGGGCCGGCGCCAACGCCGCCGCGGCGCGCGCGTTCCAGGCCGCGATCCAGGAAGCGGCCGCCTTCCTGGTGCAACCGGCCAACGCCGACAAGGCGCGCGCCGCGATGGGCAAGTACATCAAGCTGCCGCCCGAGGTGCTGGCGAAGACGCAGTTCTCGCCGCCGGCGCCCGTCATCAGCGAAGCCCAGCTCAGCTATTGGGCCGACCTGATGGTGGAACAGGGCATGCTGAAGGCCGCCCCGCCCGTCGGCAAGCTGCTCTTCAAGTGACTGCCGCGCGCGAGCCGGTGCTCGCCTTCGAGGACGTGGCCATCCACCTGGGCGGGCGCGAGATCGTGAGCCCGACGCGGCTCACCGTCGCGCGCGGCGAGTTCGTCTGCATCATCGGCCCTTCGGGCTGCGGCAAGACGACGCTGCTGCGCGCCGCCGCCGGCTTCGTGCAGCCCAGCGGCGGCCAGGTGCGCCGCCTGGGCCGGCCGGTCACCGGTCCGGGCCGCGAGGCGGCTTTCGTGTTCCAGGACTACGGCCGCGCGCTGCTGCCCTGGCGCACCGCCGAAGGCAACGTGGCGCTGGCGCTGGAAGCCGCCGGCGTGCCGAAGGAGCAGCAGGCGGAGCGCATCGCCGCGGTGCTGCAGACCGTCGGCCTGGCGGCGCATGCGAAGCGCTTCCCGGCGCAACTGTCGGGCGGCATGCAGCAGCGGCTGCAGATCGCACGCTGCCTGGCGCAGCAGCCCGAGCTCTTGATGATGGACGAGCCCTTCGGCGCGCTCGACGCCCTCACGCGCGAAAGCCTGCAGGACGAGATGGCCCGCCTGGTGCGCGAGCGCGGACTCACGGTGCTTTTCGTCACCCACGACCTGGAAGAGGCCATCTACCTGGGCGACCGCGTGATCGCGCTGCGCGCCAACCCGACGCGCGACAAGCCCAGCGTGGCCGCCGCCATCGAGGTGCCGATCCCGCAGCCGCGCGACCAGCTCGGCGCCAAGGAGCACCCGGAGTTCCTGCGCCTGCGGCGCGAGCTCTACGGCTACCTCGGCCACACGCATTGACGAACATGTGGCGCGCCTTCGTCTTCCCCCTGCTCGCGCTGGCGCTGCTCGAAGCCTGGGCGCGCACCGTCGGCGCCGGCAGCGACGGCGTCGCGCCCCCCACCGCCGCCGCGCTGGCCTTCGTGCGCGCCGCCGCCGACGGCTCGCTCTGGCAGGCCACCGCGTTCACGCTCGGCAGCGCGGCGGCCGGGCTGGCGCTCGGCCTGGGCCTGGGCGTGCTGGCGGGCAGCGCGCTCGGCCTCTCGCCGCGCGCGGCGCGTTTCGCCTTCGCCGGCGTCGAGGTGCTGCGCCCGGTGCCTTCGGTGGCACTCATCCCGCTGGCGATGCTCGTGTTCGGCTTCGGCGTGCGCATGGAGCTTTCGGTCGTCGCCTTCGCCACCTTCTGGCCGGTGCTGGTGCTCGCGCAGGCCGCCGTGCGCCAGGTGGAGCCGCAGCTGCTGGAAGTGGCGCGCGCGCTGCAGCTGGGTCGCGCCGCCACCTTCCGCAGCGTGGTACTGCCGGCGATGCTGCCGCGCCTGTTCGTGGCGCTGCGGCTGGCGGTGGCGATCGCGCTCGTCGTCGCCGTCACGGTGGAGATCGCGGCCAACCCGCACGGCATGGGCTACGCGATGATGCTCGCCCAGCAGAGCCTGGACCCGGCGTTGATGCTGGCCTGGCTGGGCTGGATCGGCCTCGTCGGCTGGGCCGTCAACGCCGGCGCGTTGGCGCTGCAGCGCGCGCTGGCGCGCCGCATGGGTGGTGCCGCATGAAGGCGCTGCGCGACGCGGCCTCGGCCTCGGCCGGCCTCGGGCTGCTGGCCGCGCTGTGGTGGGCCGCCAGCCACGCCGGCTGGGTGAGCCGCGTCTTCCTGCCCACGCCCGAGGCCGCGTGGTTGAGCCTGGTCGACGGCCTCGCGGCAGGCGACCTGGCGGCCTTCACCGCCGCCACCGTGCAGCGCATGGTGCTGGGCTGGGGACTGGCCTGCGGGCTGGGCGTGGCGCTCGGCGCCGCGGTGGGTCTCTCGGCCACCGCGCGTGCCTGGCTGCTGCCGACGCTGGAATTCGTGCGCCCGCTGCCGGCCTCGGCGGTGATGCCGCTGGCGATCTCGATCTTCGGCCTCTCGGGCGGCATGGTGATGGCGGTGGTGGCCTTCGGCGCCATGTGGCCGGTGCTGCTGGGCACCGTGCACGGCCTGACCGCGGTGCACGAAAGGCTGCGCGAGGTGGCGCAGGCGCTGCAGCTCTCCCGCACCGCCTTCATCGTCAAGATCGGGCTGCCGAACGCGCTGCCCGACATCCTGGCCGGCGCGCGCCTGGCGCTCACGGTGGCGCTCATCGTCGCCGTGGTGGGCGAGATGATCGCCTCCCAGCCCGGCCTGGGCCAGGCCATCCTGCTGGCGGCGCGTGCCTTCCGCGCCAGCGACCTGTTCGCCGGCATCGCGCTCCTGGGCGCGATCGGCTTTCTCAGCAACGCGCTGCTGGCCTGGGGCGAGAGGCGCCTCATGCCCTGGCAGCGACCCAACGCCTGAAGTGAGGTGACCGCTATGCCCCGCCGTTTCGTCGACCTGTCGATCTTCCTGGAGAACGACGTGCTCTCCGACCCGCCGGCCTTCGCGCCGAAGATCGAGTACTTCACGCACGAGAACACCTACGCCCAGATCGAGCCCTTCTTCCCCGGCCTGAAGAAGGAAGACCTGCCCGACGGCGAAGGCTGGGCGGTCGAAATGGTGCAACTGTCCACCCACAACGGCACCCACCTGGACGCGCCCTACCACTTCCACTCGACGATGAACCAGAAGGCGGGCGGCAAGGAACGCGCGATCGCGATCCACGAGGTGCCGCTCGAATGGTGCTTCCAGCCCGGCGTGAAGCTGGACTTCCGCCACCTGGCCGACGGTTACGTGGTGACCGCGGCCGACGTGGAAGCGGAACTGAAGCGCATCGGCCACACGCTCTCGCCGCTGGAGATCGTGGTCGTCAACACGCG
>CAYVXO010000313.1:0-5076 GCA_964454485.1 uncultured Rubrivivax sp. | reverse complement strand
TGGACAGCCTGCGCTACTGGGTCGGCGAGATGCACGTCGACGGCTTCCGCTTCGACCTCGCCCCGGTGCTGGGCCGCGTGCGGCCGGGCTTCGAGCGCGACGGCCCCTTCTTCAAGGCGCTCGCGCAGGACCCGCTGCTGGCGGGCACGCGCCTCATCGCCGAGCCCTGGGACATCGGCCCCGGCGGCTACCAGCTGGGCCACTTCCCGCGCGGCTGGCTCGAATGGAACGACCGCTTCCGCGACACCACGCGCGCGTTCTGGCTCGGCGGCGACTGCACGCGCGGCGAGTTCGCGCTGCGCTTCGCGGGTTCGGCCGACCTGTACCAGGCGCGCCGCCGGCTGCCGGGCGAGTCGGTCAACTACGTGGTCTCGCACGACGGCTTCACGCTCGCCGACCTGGTGAGCTACGACATGCGCCACAACGAGGCCAACCTCGAAGGCAACCGCGACGGCCACGGCCACAACCTGAGCTGGAACTGCGGCCACGAAGGCCCGACCGACGACCCCGAGGTGCTGGCGCTGCGGGCGCGGCTGCAGCGCGCGCTGATCGCGACCACGCTGCTCGCCCAGGGCACGCCGATGCTCTGCGCCGGCGACGAACTCGGCCGCAGCCAGCACGGCAACAACAACGCCTACTGCCAGGACAACGCGATCGGCTGGATCGACTGGTCGGCGGCCGACGAATCGCTCGTCGGCTTCACCGCCCATGTGGTCGACCTGCGCCGCCGCTGGCTGCCGATGGCGCCGCGCTGGTACACCGGCCTGGCCGACGGCACCGGCCGCCACGACCTGGCCTGGCTGCGCCGCAACGGCGAGGCGCCTTCGGCCGACGAGTGGAACAACCGCAGCTCGCGCGTGCTAGGCGCCTGGATCGGCGCGCCGGGCCGGGCCGGCCGCCCGCTGCTGCTGCTGGTGAACGCACGCGACGAGCAGATCGATTTCCGCCTGCCACCGGGCGACTGGAGCGCGGTGCTGGACACCACGCGCGCCGACGGCCGCAGCACCTGGCAGCGGGGCGGCGCCGACCACTTTCCGCTCGAGGCCCGCAGCCTGGTGCTGCTGGTCGACGGGGCCGGGACCGCGGCCCCCAACAGGACAGAACCATGAGATTCCCACGCGCCAGCGGGGTGCTGCTGCACCCCACGTCGCTGCCCGGCCCGCACGGATCGGGCGACTTCGGCCGCGAGGCCCGTTACTTCGTCGACTGGCTGGCCGCCGGCGGCCAGACGCTCTGGCAGATCCTGCCGCTGGGGGGCATCGGGCCGGGCAACTCGCCCTACATGAGCACCTCGGCCTTCGCCGGCAACGTGCTGCTGATCGACCTGCACGAGCTGGCCGAACAGGGCTGGCTCGACGCCGCCGACCTGGAGCCGCTGCCCGCGCTGAAGGCCGATCGGGTGGACTTCGCGGCGGTGGTGCCGTTCCGCATGGAACGGCTGGCGAAGGCCGCGGCGCGCTTCGCCGCCAAGGCCGGCCCCCAGCAGCGCGAGGCCTACGAGGCCTTCCGCGCCACGCAGGCCGGCTGGCTGGAGGACTTCGCGCTCTTCATGGCGCTGGCCGAAGCCTACGCCTGGCGCGACTGGTGCGACTGGCCGCACGCGCTGGCCGCGCACGAGCCCGGCGCACTGGCCGCGGCGCGGCGCGAACTGGAAGGCCGCATCGGCTTCTGGACCTTCTGCCAGTGGAGCTTCTTCCGCCAGTGGGCGGCGCTGCGCGCCTATGCCAACGGCCGCGGCGTGCAGGTCATCGGCGACGCGCCGATCTTCATCGCCCACCAGAGCGCCGAGGTGTGGGCGAACCAGCGCCTGTTCGAGCTCGACGCGCAGGGCCGCCCCACCGTGGTGGCCGGCGTGCCGCCCGACTACTTCAGCGCCACCGGCCAGCGCTGGGGCAACCCGCTGTACCGCTGGAGCGAGCACGCAAAGGACGGCTACGCCTGGTGGGTGGAGCGCATGAAGCGCATCTTCGAGCTCGTCGACATCGTGCGCATCGACCACTTCCGCGGCTTCGCGGCGCACTGGGAGATCCCGGCCACCGAGCTGACCGCCGAGCGCGGACGCTGGGTGCCCGGCCCTGGGGAAGCGCTCTTCAAGGCGATCGCGAAGGCGCTCGGGCCGATGCCCATCATCGCCGAGGACCTGGGCATCATCACGCCCGACGTCGACGCGCTGCGGCGCAAGTTCGCCTTTCCCGGCATGCGCGTCCTGCAGTTCGCCTTCGCCGGCGACGCCACCGACCGCTACCTGCCGCACAACCACGAACCCGATTCGGTGGTCTACACCGGCACCCACGATAACGACACCACCGCCGGCTGGTGGGCCACCGCCACCGACCACGAACGCCACTTCGCGCGCGGTTACCTGGCCACCGACGGCCACGACATGCCCTGGGCCATGATCCGCGCCGCCTGCGCCAGCGTGGCCGACACCGCGGTGCACCCGATGCAGGACGTGCTTGGCCTGCCCACCGAATGCCGCATGAACCTGCCGGGCCAGCAGTCGGACTGGTGGTGCTGGCGCTTCCAGTGGAGCCAGGTCCACGGCTGGCACGCCGAACGCCTGGCCGAGTTCGCCCGCCTGTACGGGCGCGAGAACCGGCCTTCGTAGAAGACGCAAAGGGCGCCTGAAGGCGCCCCAAAGGAAAGGGGCGCCCGAAGGCGCCCCGCTTCTCCATCCGGCCGAAGGCGTTATCGGACGACCGCGATCTGCTCGCGCTTCTCGCCCTTGTAGGTGTACAGGGTCAGCGCGCCGTTCTTGATGTCGCCCTTCTCGTCGAACGAGATGGTGCCCGTCACGCCCTTGTAGCCGCTGGTCTTGGCCAGCACCGGCAGGTACTTGGCGGGGTCGGCCGAGCCGGCCTTCACCATCGCGGCCACCATCACGTTGACGGCGTCGTAGACGTAGGGCGCGTAGATCTGCACGTCGGCGTTGAACTTGGCCTTGAACTTGGCCTTGAAGTCTTCCATCGACTTCTTGGCTTCGCCTTCCACGCCACCGGCTTCGGCGCACACCACCTGGCCGTCGGCCATGGTGCCCGCGGCCAGCTTGGGCAGTTCGCCCGAGCAGATGCCGTCGCCGCCCATGAACTTGGCGTTGATGCCCAGCTGCTTCATCTGGCGCAGCATCGGGCCGGCCACGGCGTCCATGCCGCCGAAGAACACCACGTCGGGGTTCTTGGCCTTCAGGCTGGTCAGGATGGCGGTGAAGTCGGTCGCCTTGTCGTTCGTGAACTGGCGGTCGACGGTCTTGCCGCCGGCGGCCTTCACGCCCTTCTCGAACTCGTCGGCGACGCCCTGGCCGTAGGCGGTGCGGTCGTCGATGACGGCGATGCTCTTGCCCTTGAGCTGGGTGACGGCGTACTTGCCCAGCGTGCCGCCCAGATGCACGTCGTCGGCGACGACGCGGAAGGTGGTCTTGTAGCCCTGGCGGGTGTACTTCGGGTTGGTGGCCGAGGGGCTGATCTGCGGGATGCCGGCGTCGCTGTAGATCTTCGAGGCCGGGATCGAGGTGCCGCTGTTCAGGTGGCCGACGACACCGTTCACTTTCGCGTCCACCAGCTTCTGCGCGGCGGCGGTGCCCTGCTTGGGATCGCCCGCGTCGTCTTCGGCCAGCAGCTCGAACTTGGCCTTCTTGCCGCCGATCGTCACGCCCTTGGCGTTGAGCTCGTCGATCGCCATGCGGGCGCCGTTCTCGTTGTCCTTGCCCAGGTGGGCGATCTGGCCGCTGGTGGGGCCCACGTGGCCGATCTTGACCACCATGTCCTGCGCATAGGCCGTGCCGGCCACGAGGGCGGCGGCGGCAACGATCAGCTTGAGCTTGGCTTGCATGCGGTAAACCTCCGGTGTGTTGTCTTCACTGACAAACGGGGATTGAGGAAGGCGGGGACGATACCCCAAAAAGAACCCACCGAGAACGCGGTGTTGCTCGGGGCGCGCGGGGAAAGGCGGCCGGCGCGATGCGTCAACGCGCCAGGGTCCGCGGGCGCCGACTGGGGTTTGCCCTTGCTGCCCGCCGCCGCCTTCAGCCGGCGGCCGCGTGGTGCTTCACCGCCAGTCCGCGCGCCTTGTACTCGCGCCAGCGGCTGCGGCCGCGTTCGGCGTCCTCGCCGTCGCTGGAGACGATCTCGATCACGCGCTCGAACGGGGCGTCGGCGGCCGGCATTTCGGCGCCCAGGTTCACCAGCACCGGCGGCGCGCCGGCCGGGGCACCACCTTCGAGCAGCCAGATCGGCGTGCGTGCCGCCAGCGCGGCCGGCGTGCCCGGGCCCAGGCGCACGTGGGGCACGAAGTCGCGTTCCTCGAAGGTCCAGAGTTCGCGGTCCAGCGTGGCCAGCACCGCGGCCGGCGCCGTGACCGTGACGCGCACGCCCTGACGGTAGGCCTTGCGCAGCAGCCGGCAGGCGAAGGCCACGCTGTCGGCGACGCCGGTGTGGAACTCGACTTCGCTCAGCGCCACCGCCGCCACCCGCTTCAGTCCGCCTGCGAGAGCACCCAGTGCGTGAGCAGCGGCACCGGGCGGCCGGTGGCGCCCTTGGCGGCACCGCTCTTCCAGCCGGTGCCGGCGATGTCCAGGTGCGCCCAGCGCAGCTTGCCGCTGAAGCGCTTGAGGAACATCGCCGCCGTGATGGCGCCGCCGGCGCGCGAACCCACGTTGGCCATGTCGGCGAAGTTGCTCTTGAGGCCCTCGTCGTATTCCTCGTCGAGCGGCATGCGCCAGGCGGGGTCGGCGGCCTCGTCGCCCGCGGCCAGCAGTTCGGCGGCGAGCGCGTCGTCGGGGCTGAACAGGCCCGAGCGGTGGTGGCCGAGCGCAATGACGCAGGCGCCGGTGAGGGTGGCGATGTCGACCACCGCCCTCGGCTTGAAGCGCTCGGCGTAGGTGAGCGCGTCGCACAGGATGAGGCGGCCTTCGGCGTCGGTGTTCAGGATCTCGATCGTCTGCCCCGACAGGCTGGTGACGACATCGCCCGGCTTCACCGCCCGACCGCCCGGCATGTTCTCGGTGGCGGGGATGAGGCCGACGACGTTGAGCTTGGGCTTCAGTTCGGCCACCGCGCGCAGCGTGCCCAGCACGCTGGC
>CAYVXO010000312.1:0-5083 GCA_964454485.1 uncultured Rubrivivax sp. | reverse complement strand
GAGCACGCGGCGCGCCACGGCGCCGAGCTCGAACGGATCGCCGCCTCGCTCGCCGGTCAGCCGGCGCGTCAGCGCGCGCTGCGCGCGGCGGGCGCGCTGCCGGCCTGAATCAGAACAGCAGCGTCCACACCGCCAGCGCCGTCAGCACGAAACCGAGCGTGACGGCATAGGCGGTGCCGACGAACGCGTCGCGCAGCGCCTGCGCCCACCAGCGCGCGCCATAGACGCGCCGCTCGGCCAGCCAGGCGTGCACCGGCGCGGCCAGCATCGCCACCAGCACCGGCACACCCGTGGGCAGCAGCGACAGCCCCAGCATCAGGAACCAGAAGGCGTGCAGGTGGAGCGCGAACACCAGGTGCTCGGTGTAGCGCAGACCGCGGTTCCACCAGGCCAGCCGCTGCCAGCCGGCGAAGGCGGGCACCAGCACGAACATCGCCGCGCCCAGGTTGGACATGAAGCGGGTGCCGACCTCGGCCACCTCGCGCCGCACCGATTTCGGGTCCAGGTCGAGCCGGCGCTGCAGCCGCGTGCAGAACCATTGCGGCAGGTTGCGGCAGAAGAAGACGCCGCCTTCGATGCCGGCGCGGCCGTTGCCGATGTCGAGCGTCGCGTTCGCCGGCCGCTGCGCCATGCCTTCGGGGCGCGGGGCCTCCAGGCTGGCCGCCGTGGTGAGGCGCAGCGCCAGCAGCACGAGCACGCTCACCGTCAGGTACAGCCGCAGCGGCAGCACGTAGTGCTTGCGCCGCCCGGCCAGGTACTGGCGCGTCAGCTCGCCCGGGCGCCGCACCAGCAGCTTCAGCGTGCGCCAGAGCGCGCCTTCGGTGGAGAAGTAGGCGCCGCCCAGCTGCTGCGCGAATTCGCGCAGCGTGGGCGGCTTGACGTTGGTCTCCTGGCCGCAGGCGGGGCAGAAGCGCGCCCCGGCGGGCGGCAGCGGGGCCTCGCAGTTCAGGCAGGCAGTGGGCATCGCGCGAGCGGCGAGAATGGCAGCCGATGGTAACCAGCGTGCTGCGCCTCTCGAACATCACCAAGCGTTTCGGCCCGCTGGTCGCCAACGACGCCATCTCGCTCGAGCTGGCGCGCGGCGAGGTGCTCGCGCTGCTGGGCGAGAACGGCGCCGGCAAGAGCACGCTGGTGTCCATCCTCTTCGGCCACTACGTCGCGGACGAAGGCACGATCGAGGTCGAAAGCCGCCCGCTGCCGCCCGGCGAGCCGAAGGCGGCGCTGGCCGCCGGCATCGGCATGGTGCACCAGCACTTCACGCTCGCCGACAACCTGAGCGTGCTCGACAACGTGATGCTGGGCAGCGAATCGTTGTGGCAGCCCTTCTCGCGCCGCGCCGCCGCGCGCGCCGCGCTGCTGGAGGCGGCCGCGCGCTTCGGGCTCGAAGTGCGGCCGGAAGCGCGCGTGGCCGCGCTCTCGGTGGGCGAGCGCCAGCGCGTCGAGATCCTGAAGGCGCTGGTGCGCGGCGCGCGCATCCTGATCCTGGACGAGCCCACCGCGGTGCTCACGCCGCAGGAGGTGGCCTCGCTCTTCTCGACGCTCAAGCGCATGGTGGCCGAGGGCCTCTCGATCATCTTCATCAGCCACAAGCTCGACGAGGTGCTGGCGGTCTCGCACCGCATCGCGGTGCTGCGCGGCGGCCGGCTGGTCGCGCTGCGCAGCGCGGCCGGCGCCGGCAAGGCCGAGCTGGCCGAGGCGATGGTCGGCCGCAGCGTGCCGCCGCCGGTGCGGCGCGCGCACGAACCGGGCGCGGTGGTGTGCTCGCTGCCGGGCACGCCGCTTTCGGTGCGTGCCGGCGAGGTGCTCGCCATCGCCGGCGTCGCCGGCAACGGCCAGCGCGCGCTCGCCGGACGCCTGTGCGGCGAGGCGGGCGAAGGCATCGTGCTCGAAGGCCGCGCGCTCGCCGCGTCGCCGCGCCGCTTCGTCGAAGCCGGTGTCGCGCGCGTGCCCGAGGACCGCCAGGCGATGGGCGTGGTGGGCGACCTGCCGCTGTGGGAGAACGCGGTGCTCGAACGCTACCGCGAGCGCGCCTTCTCGCGCCGCGGCCTCGTGCGCCGCCAGGCCGCGCGCGAGTTCGCGCGCCGGCTGGTGGACCGCTTCGACGTGCGCGGCGGCGGGCTCGACGCGCCGGTGCGCGCGCTCTCGGGCGGCAACATGCAGAAGCTGATCCTCGGCCGCGAACTGGGCAGCGGCACACCGCGCCTGATCGTCGCCGACCAGCCGACCTGGGGGCTGGACATCGGCGCCGTCGCCTACGTGCACCAGCAGCTGCTGGACGCGGCCGCCGCCGGCGCTGCCGTGGTGCTGATCAGCGAAGACCTGGACGAGATCTTCGCCCTCGCCGACCGCGTGGCCGTCATCCACCAGGGCCGGCTCGGCGAACCGCGGCCGGCGCGCGACTGGACGCTGGCCGAGATCGGCCTCGCGATGGCGGGGGCGCGCCATGCGGCTTGAACGGCGCGCCTCCACGCCGCCGGCGCTGCTGCTGGCCGCGCCGCTGGGTGCGATCGCCTTCACGCTCGCGGTGAGCTCGCTGCTCGTGGCCTGGGCGGGCGCGCCGGTGGGCCGCGCCTACGCGCTGCTGCTGGAAGGCGGCTTCGGCTCGCGCTTCGCGATCACCGAGACGCTGACGCGCGCCACGCCGCTGGTCTTCACCGGGCTGGCGGCGGCGGTGGCCTTCCGCGCGCGGCTGTTCAATATCGGCGCCGAAGGCCAGCTCTACGCCGGCGCGCTGGCCGCGGTGGCGGTGGGCGGGCTGCACGGCGGCAGCGGCTTCGACGTCTCGCCCTGGCTGCTCTTTCCGGCCATGCTGCTGGCCGCTTCGGCGGCCGGCGCGCTGCTGCTGCTGGGGCCGGCGCTGGCGAAGAGCCGGCTCGGCGTCGACGAGGTGGTGACGACGCTGCTGCTCAACTTCATCGTGCTGCTGTTCGTGTCGGCCATGCTCGACGGGCCGATGAAGGACCCCACCGCGATGGGCTGGCCGCAGAGCGTGGCGCTGCAGGATGCGCTGCAGCTGTCCAAGCTCGTCGAGCGCAGCCGCGTGCACACGGGCCTCGTCGCCGCGCTGGCGCTGGCGGTGGCGCTCTGGGCGCTGCTGAAGTACACGACGCTGGGCTTCGAGATCCGCGCCGTCGGCGCCAGCCCGCGCGCGGCGCGCTTCGCCGGCATGCCGGTGGACGCCACCGCGGTGAAGGTGGCGCTGCTGTCGGGCGCGCTGGCCGGCCTGGCCGGCGCGGTGGAAGTGGCCGGCCGCACCGGCTACGTCACGCTGGACATGAGCCCGGGCTACGGCTACAGCGGCATCGTCATCGCGATGCTGGCGATGCTGAACCCGCTGGGCGTGGTGGCGGCCGCGGTCTTCGTGGCCGGCGTGCTGGTGGGTGCCGACAGCATGAGCCGCGCGGTCGCGGTGCCGACCTACATCGCCGACGTCATCGTCGCGGTGGCGCTGATCGCGATGCTGGTGGCGACGATGCTCACGCAGTACCGGGTCCGAAGATGAGCGAGACGCTTGATCTCCTGCTGGCCGCGCCCTTCTGGGTCGCGGTGCTGCGCATCGCCACGCCGCTGGTGCTGGGCACGCTGGGCGTGCTGCTGTGCGAACGCGCCGGTGTGCTGAACCTGGGCATCGAAGGGATCATGGTCGCCGGCGCCTTCGCCGGCTGGGTCACGGTGTACCAGGGCGGAAGCCTCTGGACCGGCGTGCTCGTGGCGGCGGCGGCGGGTGCCGCCTTCGGCCTGCTGCACGCTGCGCTGGCGGTGGGGCTGGGGCTCTCGCAGCACGTGGCCGGGCTGGGCATCACGCTCCTGTCCACCAGCCTGGCCAGCTACGCCTACCGCGTGAGCTTCCCCAAGGTCGACAGCCCGCCGACCATCACGCCCTTCGCACCGATGACATGGCTGCCGGTCCCGGTGCTCGACGCGCAGACGCCGCTCACGCTGCTGGCGCTGGTGCTGGTGCCGCTCGTCGCCTGGGGGCTGTACCGCACGCCGCTGGGGCTGGCGCTGCGCATGGTGGGCGAGAACCCGGCGGCGGCCGAGAGCCAGGGCCTGTCGGTCGCGAAGCTGCGCACCGGCGCGGTGGTCGCCGGCTCGGCGCTGATGGGCGTGGCCGGCGCGTTCCTCACGCTGGCGGCGTTCAACGCCTTCTACTTCAACATGGTCAACGGCCGCGGCTGGGTCTGCGTGGCGCTGGTGGTCTTCGCTTCGTGGCAGCCGGGCAAGGCGCTCGTGGGCGCGCTGCTGTTCGCCTTCTTCGACGCGCTGCAGCTGCGCCTGCAGCAGGCCGGGCACGGCGTCTTCGGCCTCGAGCTGCCCTACCAGGCCTACCTGATGCTGCCCTATGCGATGGCTATCGTCGCGCTGGTGCTGGTGGCCCGGCGCGCGGCCTACCCTCAGGCGCTGATGAAGCCCTACCGCAAGGGCGAGCGCTGAACCGCAACGTGAAGCTTTGAAAAGCGCGTCAGCGCGCGCGTGCCGGCAGCCGTTGGCACGCAGGTCCACCGGACGAAAAGGCCCTGCCATGAACACCAAGACCCTTTCCCGCAGCGCGTTGGCGATCGCCTTCGCGGCCACCCTGGCCGGCTGCGTGGTCGCCCCCGTCGGTCCCTATCCGGGCGACGTGGTGGCGGTCGCGCCGCCGGCACCGCAGGTGGAGGTGATCGGCGCGCCGCCGGTGGCCGGCTACATCTGGATCGGCGGCTTCTGGAACTGGGTCGGCGGCCGCCATGTCTGGGTCGGCGGTCACTGGGAAGCGCCGCGTCCGGGCTACCGCTGGCACCCGCACCGCTGGGAGCCGGTCTCCGGCGGCTACCGCATGGCGCCCGGCCGCTGGGAGCGCGACCATCGCTGAAACGAAGGCGGTGGTTCTCAGCCGCTGACGCTGTCGATCAGCCAGCCCGCGGGCGTGGGCGGCTGGTCGTCGATGCGCAAGGCCGCGGCCACCGCTTGCGCGGCCGCGTCGGCGCCGGCCTCGTCGGCCGCGTGCACGTAGGCGAGCGGCTCGCCGGCGGAAACGCCGCTGCCGAGCGCGCGCACCGCCTCCAGCCCGACCCGCGGATCGACCGCGTCGCCGTCGCGCCGG
>CAYVXO010000311.1:0-5111 GCA_964454485.1 uncultured Rubrivivax sp. | reverse complement strand
GCCCAGCGCCTGGGCGTGGTCAAGATCGGCATCGTCGGCAACGAGCAGTTCCTGTGAGGCTCGCCCTCCGCCGCGGCCTGGCCGCGCTCGTGCTTGCGGGCGCGGTGGCCGCCTTCGCGCAGGACACGCTGCGGCCCGAGGTCGCGACACCCGCGCGCGCCGCCGTCGAGGCGCTGAAGGCGGGCCGATTCGCCGAGGCGCTCTCGCTCGTGGCCGACGCCGAGAAGGTGCCCAACCGCACGCTCTACGAGAACTTCGTGCTCGACCAGCTGCGCGGCGGCGCCGCCGCCGGCGCGGGCGACACTGCCACCGCGGTGAAGTCCTACGAAGCGGTGCTGGCTGCCAACCGCCTGTCGCCGGCCGAGGCGCTGCCCGTCATGGAAGGCCTGGTCGGCACCGCCGCGCGCGGCAAGGACTGGGAGCGTGTCGTCACCTGGGGCCGTCGCTACCTGGAAGGCGGCGGCACCAGCCCGCAGGTGCGCCGCATGCTGGTCAACGGCCTGTACCAGCGCAGCGACTTCGCCGAGGCGGCGCGCCAGGTCACGCTGCTGATCGAAGCCGACGAGAAGGCCGGCCGCCGGCCCGGCGAGGACCTGCTGCGCCTGCTGGCCAGTTCGCAGCTGAAGCAGCACAGCGACGCCGGCTACGACGCCGCGCTGGAACGCCTGCTGCGCTGGCACCCCAAGCCCGACTACTGGCGCGACCGCCTGAGCCGCCTGCAGCGGCAGGCCGGCTTCGACGAACAGTACCTCGTCGACATCTACCGCCTGCTGGCCGCGGCAGGCGCGCTGCAGGAGGCCCAGGACTACAGCGTGGCCGCCGACCTGGCGCTGCGCGCGACCCTGCCCACCGAAGCGAAGAAGCTGCTCGACGCCGCCAGCGCCGCCGGCAAGCTGGCGCCCGAGGCCGAGGCGATGAAGGCGCGCGCCACCAGGGAGTCGGCCGCCGACGAGAAGGAACTGCTGGCCGCGACCCCGCCGCCGGCGAGCGGCAATGCGCTGGTCGCCAACGGCATCGCCCATGCGGTGGCCGGGCGCACCGACCGCGGCATCGCGCTCGTCGAGCAGGGTCTCGCCAAGGGCAACGTCACGAAGCCCGACGCGGCGCGCCTGCGCCTGGGCTGGATCCTCGCCGCCGCCGGCCGCAGCGAGCCGGCGCGCGCGGTCTTCAAGGACCTGCTGGACAAGCCCGGCGGCGCTGGCGACCTGGCGCGCCTGTGGCTGATCCACCTGGACAGGCCGGCTTCCTAGCACATCGGCGCGCGAAGGGTTCGAAGGGCGGCCGCTATGATCCGCCGCCCTTCCACACCGCTGCCGCGCCGACCTTGTCCGAGACGCTCAACCCCGCCCAGCTGCAGGCGGTGCACCACCTGAAGGGGCCCTGCCTCGTGCTCGCGGGGGCGGGGTCGGGCAAGACACGCGTCATCGTGCACAAGATCGCGCGCCTGCTGCAGGCCGGCGTGGAGCCGAAGCGCATCGCCGCCATCACCTTCACCAACAAGGCGGCGGCCGAGATGCGCGAGCGCGCGAAGGCCCTGGTCGGCCCGCGCGCGGCGAAGGACCTCGCCATCAGCACCTTCCATTCGCTGGGCGTGCGCATGCTGCGCGCCGACGGCACGAAGCTGGGGCTGAAGGAGCAGTTCAGCATCCTCGACAGCGACGACGTGCTGGGCGTGCTGCGCGACGCCGGCGGCAGCACCGACAACGCGCTGGCGCGGCGCTGGCAATGGGCCGTCAGCCTGTGGAAGAACCAGGGCCTGGACGCCGACGGCGCCGAGCTCGCGGCCGAGGACGACGACCAACGCGTCGCGGCGCGCGTGATGCGGCGCTACCAGGAACGTCTGCAGGCCTACCAGGCGGTCGACTTCGACGACCTCATCGGCCTGCCGCTCAAGCTGCTGCAGCGCGACGAGGAAGCACGCGCGAAGTGGCAGGACCAGTTCGAGCACGTGCTCGTCGACGAGTACCAGGACACGAACGCCGTGCAGTACGAATTGCTGAAGGCGCTGGTGGGCAAACGCGCGCTCTTCACCGCGGTGGGCGACGACGACCAGAGCATCTACGGCTGGCGCGGCGCCACGATCGAGAACCTCAAGCGGCTGCCGCAGGAGTACCCGCAGCTCACGGTGATCCCGCTGGAGCAGAACTACCGCAGCACCGGCCACATCCTGCGCGCCGCCAACGCGGTGATCGCGCACAACCCCAAGCTGTTCGAGAAGAAGCTCTGGAGCGAGTACGGCGACGGCGAGCCGGTGCGCGTGCAGGAATGCGACGGCGAGGAACACGAGGCCGAGCGCGCGGTGGCGCGCATCCAGGCGCTGCGCGCGCAGGACCCGCGGCTGAAGCTGTCGGACTTCGCGGTGCTCTACCGCGCCAACCACCAGGCGCGCGTGTTCGAGCAGAAGCTGCGCGCCGCCCAGCTGCCCTACAAGGTGAGCGGCGGGCAGAGCTTCTTCGACCGTGCCGAGATCAAGGACCTGTGCGCCTGGCTGCGCCTGCTGGTGAACCAGGACGACGACCCCGCCTTCCTGCGCGCCGTGACCACCCCGAAGCGCGGCATCGGCCACCAGACGCTGGCCACGCTGGGCGAGTTCGCTTCCAAGTGGAAGGTGAGCCTGTTCGAGGCGCTGTTCTCGCCCACCCTGCCCACGGTGCTGAAGGGCAAGGCGGTGGAGATGCTGCAGGCCTTCGGCCGCGAGGTGAACGACCTGGAGCACCGCGCCCGCCACACCGAAGGCGCCGAGGACGCGAAGGCACTGCTGCTGGGCTGGCTGAAGGCCATCGCCTACGAGCAGCACCTGCACGACGGCGAGGACAGCGAGAAGCTCGCCGCCGCGCGCTGGTCCAACGTGCTGGACTTCGTCGACTGGATCGCGCGCCGCTGCGGCGGCGAAGTCACCCAGGAAGGCGGCACCTTCGAAAGCGAAAAGCAGAGCGTGCTGCAGGTGGCGCAGACCATCAGCGTCATCATCAGCCTGGCCGAGCGCGGCGACGAGCAGGACGTGGTGACGCTCTCCACCCTGCACGCCGCCAAGGGCCTGGAATGGCCGCACGTGGTGCTGGCCGGCGTCAACGAAGGCCTGCTGCCCTTCGCCGGCGGCGACGAGGCCATGACCCCCGAGCGGCTGGAGGAGGAGCGCCGCCTCATGTACGTGGGCATCACGCGCGCGCGCCAGACGCTGGTGGTGAGCACGCTGCGCCGGCGCAAGAAGGGGCGCGACACCGTGGCCGGGATTCCGAGTCGTTTCATTGCCGAGATGAAACTCGATGCAAGCGTTGCGAAGGAAGACCCGCGCGAGAAGCTGAAGCGCCTGCGCGCCGAGCTCGCGGCGCGCAGCTCTGTTGCGGGCTGAGCACAACGCACGCGCGCGCGGCGCGGTGCAGCCCTTATGCTGCGCGCCGAAGCCAGGAGGTCTCCACCCATGATCCGCGTCACGTCCGCCCTCGCCGCCGCGACCCTTGCCGCCGCCGCCACGCTGCCCGCGCAGGCCGCGAGCTCGGCGTCTTCGGCCGTCTCCGACAGCCTCTCGACCTCGGTGGAGAGCATCTCCAATTCGCTGCGCCGGTCCAGCCGCAGTTCGTCGGGCGACGACAAGGTGGCCGACGGCGACTACCGCATCGTCGAGGTCGCGGCCGTGGCCGACCAGCCAGACCGGCGCCGCCTGGTGCTGGAGCCGGTGGCCGGCAGCGGCGAAGGCTTCACGCTCGACGTGGCGCAGGCGCTGCTGGCGCAGACCGGCCTGGAGGCCGGCAAGGTCATCAGCGCGCGCAACCGGCCCTACGGCATCGAGTTCGCACTCGCGCCGACGAAGGAGGTGTTCCTGCTCGCGCTGCAGGACGCCTGGCTGCGCGAACTGCCGACCCGCCCCGTCACGCTTTGAGGCCGCGCGCCCGCCGCTGGCTGGCGGCGGCCGCGGCGGTGCTCGCGACCACTGCCGCGCAGGCCGACTCGGCCCGCTTCTGCGACCGACCCAAGCGCCTGGCCGCGAAGGAGCAGGACCGCCTGCTGCGTGTGGCCGCGCTGGTGCGGCAGGAACTGCAGGCCTCGGGCAGCGGGGTCGCGCTGCTGTCGCGTTCGGGGCAGGACCTGGCGCGCTTCGGCAAGCGTTATTCGCATGCCGGCGTCAGCCTCGCGGCGAGCGCCAACACGCCCTGGTCGGTGCGCCAGCTCTATTTCGACTGCGACGAAGGTTATCCGCGCCTGTTCGACCAGGGCATCGCCGGCTTCGTGCTCGGCAACGACAACCCGCAACTCGGCTACCTCTCGATGGTGCTGCTGCCCGAAGCGCCGGCGCGCGCGCTGGAACAGCGTGCGCTTGACAACGCCGCCGCGCTGCGACTGCTGGCCGCCGACTACAGCGCCAACGCCTACGCCTTCAGCGTGCGCTACCAGAACTGCAACCAGTGGGTCGCCGAGCTGCTGGCCGCGGCCTGGGGCGGCCTGCCGGAAGGTGACGACCTGCGTGCGCGCGCCCAGGCCTGGCTGCGCCAGCAAGGCTACGAGCCCGGCGTTTTCCAGGCGAGCACCGGCTTCCTCATGATCGCCGGCCTCTTCGTGCCCTGGCTGCATCACGGCGACCACCCGATCGAGGACCGTGCCGCGCTGCGCTACCGCGTCAGCATGCCGGAGGCGATCGAGGCCTTCGTGCATGCGCGCGTGCCGGGGGCGCGCCGCATCGAGATCTGCCACGACGGCGCGCGCGTCGTCGTGCACGAGGGCTGGGACCTCGTTGCCGAGGGCTGCGTGGCCGGTCCGCGGGACCGCACGCTCACCCTCGACTGAACTTCAGGACGGCAGGAAGTCCACCGGCCAGCTGACGACCATCACCTCCACGTCCTTGGCGCCGAAGTCGAACTGGCGGATGCGCGCCAGCAGCTTCTTCTCCAGGTCGTCGGCCTTCAGCTCGCTGCTGACGATGCGGCAGTCGGTCACCGCGCCCGAAGGCGCGATCTTCAGCTCCAGCACCACCTTGCCCTGCAGCGAGGGGTCCTCGCGCAGCGCGCGGTTGTAGAGCGCGTAGATCGAGCCCTTGTTGCGCTCGAAGACGAGCTTGATCTCCTCGATCGAGCGCGAGGCCTTGCCGCTGCCGCTCTTCTGCAGCGTGCCGCCCG
>CAYVXO010000310.1:0-5161 GCA_964454485.1 uncultured Rubrivivax sp. | reverse complement strand
AGGCTGAACGACTCCGGGCTCACGAAGCCCTGGAAGGCCGCGAACATGCTGCCCGAGACGCCGCCGAAGGTGGCGCCCATGCCGAAGGCGAGCAGCTTCATGTTGCGGGTGTTGATGCCCATCGCCTTGGCGGCGATCTCGTCTTCGCGGATCGCCATCCAGGCGCGGCCGATGCGCGAACGCTCCAGCCGGTAGCAGATGATCACGCTGAACACCACCAGGCCCAGGAACAGCCAGTAGTACAGCGTGACCGAGGGGATCGTGTACTCGCCGATGTGCTTGGCCTTGCCGAAATCGAAGCCGAACAGGTTCATGCCGTCGATGCGGTCCAGCCCGCGCGGCCCGTTGGTGATGTTGAGCGGCTGCTCCAGGTTGTTCATGAAGACGCGGATGATCTCCCCGAAGCCCAGCGTCACGATGGCCAGGTAGTCGCCGCGCAGCTTGAGCACCGGCGTGCCCAGCAGCACCCCGGCCACCCCGGCGAGCAGCGCGCCCAGCGGCACGACGAGCCAGATCGGCGAATGCAGCCCGCCCGGCAGCGCGTTGGCGATCCACTCGAAGTTCTCGATCAGGTGCGGGCTGGCGAGCAGCGCGTACATGTACGCGCCCACCGCATAGAAGGCGACGTAGCCCAGGTCCAGCAGGCCGGCGTAGCCGACCACCAGGTTCAGCCCCAGCGCCAGCAGCACGTACAGCAGCGCCAGCGCGACGATGCGCACCGGCCCGTTGCCGTACTGCTGCAGGAAGAGGGGCAGCCCAATCAGCAGCACCGCGGCGACGAGGAAGACGACGAGCTTGTTCTTCGGCATGGTGCGGCTCCCTCAGGCGCGGTCGGCGACGCGTTCGCCCAGCAGGCCCGAAGGCCTGAGCGTCAGCACCAGGATCAGCGCCACGAAGGCGAAGATGTCGACGTACTGGCTGCCCAGCACGCCACCCGTGAGTTCGCCCATGTAGCCGGCGCCGATGGCTTCCACCAGCCCGAGCAGGATGCCGCCGACCACCGCGCCGGCCAGGTTGCCGATGCCGCCCAGCACCGCCGCGGTGAAGGCCTTCAGGCCGGGCAGGAAGCCCATGCTGTGCTGCACGGTGCCGTAGTTGGCGGCCCACATGACGCCGGCCACGGCGGCCAGGGCGGCACCGATCACGAAGGTGGCCGAGATCACCATGTCGGGCCGCACGCCCATGAGCGCGGCCACGCGCGGGTTCTCGGCCGTGGCGCGCATCGCGCGCCCGAGCTTGGTGCGGTTCACCAGGTACATCAGGCCGGCCAGGATCACCGCCGTGAGGCCCAGGATCAGGCACTGCGTGACGCTGATGACCGGCCCGCCCAGGTTGATGGGGTCGGTCGGCAGCAGCAGCGGGTAGGGCTTGGGATTGGGCTGCCAGATGATCATGGCCAGGGTCTGCAGCAGCAGGCTCATGCCCATCGCGGTGATCAGCGGCGCCAGCCGGGGGGCGCTGCGCAGCGGCCGGTAGGCCAGCTTCTCGATCGTGAAGTTGAGCGCCGAGCAGACGACGATGGCGACGATCATCGACAGCAGCATCAGCAGCCATCCCGGCAGCCCGGACTGCGCGAACAGCGAGACGAAGGTCCAACTCGTCAGGGCCCCCACCATCAGCACCTCGCCGTGGGCGAAGTTGATGAGGTTGATGATGCCGTAGACCATCGTGTAGCCCAGTGCCACCAGCGCATACATGCTGCCGAGCACCAGACCGTTGATGATCTGCTGGAAGAAGATTTCCATGAAACGGTGTCTCCTGCTGGGAGCGGTACTGCGAGCCCGCCCTCTTCGGCGCTAGCAAGAAGCCCGCCGTGGGGCGGCATTCTAGGTGCGGGGTTCTGGCAAACCGGCCCGGGCTTTCCCCCTTGGGGCCCGCACGATTCGCCAAAGGACCCCGGCTTCAGCGTGGATTCTTCGCCGCCGCATCGGCCTCGGTGTCCAGCGCACGCAACGCTTCGAGCCGTTCGCGGATGCGCAGTTCCAGCCCGCGCGCCACCGGCTCGTACCAGCGCTGCGGTGGCAGGCCGTCGGGCAGGTAGCGTTCGCCGGCGGCGTAGCCGCCTTCCTCGTCGTGCGCGTAGCGGTAGCCCTGGCCATGACCGAGCGACTTGGCCAGCTTCGTGGGTGCGTTGCGCAGCCGGACCGGCACCGGCCGCGTGCCGTCGGCCTTGACGAACTCGCGCACCGCGCCCCAGGCCTTGTAGACGGCGTTCGACTTCGCCGCGACCGCCAGATAGACGACAGCCTCGGCCAGCGCCAGCTCGCCTTCGGGGCTGCCCAGCCGTTCGTAGACCGTGGCCGCGTCCAGCGCCAGCGTCAGCGCGCGCGGGTCCGCGAGGCCGATGTCCTCGCAGGCCATGCGCACGATGCGGCGCGCCGCGTAGCGTGGGTCGGCGCCGCCGTCGAGCATGCGCGCCAGCCAGTACAGCGCGGCGTCGGGGTCGGAACCGCGCACGCTCTTGTGCAGCGCCGAGATGGCGTCGTAGAACTGGTCGCCGCCCTTGTCGTAGCGGCGCAGCAGTTCGCCCAGCGTGCGTTCGAGCAGCGGCTCGTCGAGCTCGGTGGCGTCGCCGGCCGAGGCGACCAGGTTGTCGTAGGCGTTGAGCAGCCGGCGCGCGTCGCCGTCGGCATGCGCCACCAGGCGCGCGCGCGCGCCTTCGGTGAGCGGCGGCGCGCCGAGCAGTTCGCGCGCACGCTCCAGCAGCGTGGCCAGGTCCTCGTCGGCCAGCGGCTTGAGCACATGCACCGTGGCGCGCGAGAGCAGCGCCGAGTTCACCTCGAAGCTGGGGTTCTCGGTCGTGGCGCCGATGAAGGTGAAGAGGCCCGATTCGACGTGCGGCAGGAACGCATCCTGCTGCGCCTTGTTGAAGCGGTGCACCTCGTCGACGAAGACCACGGTGGCGCGGCCCTGCTGGCGCGCGATCTGCGCCTGCTCCACCGCCTCGCGGATGTCCTTCACGCCGGCCAGCACGGCCGAGAGCACGATGAACTGCGCGTCGGCCGCGCCCGCCACCAGGCGCGCCAGCGTCGTCTTGCCGGTGCCGGGCGGGCCCCACAGGATCATCGAGGGGACCCGGTGGCTCTCGAAGGCGGTGCGCAGCGGCCGGCCCGGGCCCAGCAGGTGCTGCTGGCCGATCACCTGGTCCATCGTCTTCGGACGCAGCCGCTCGGCCAGCGGCACCGCCGGCGTGGGGTCGGCGAAAAGCGATTCCTGCGCGTCCATCGGCGGGCATTGTGGCAGCGCCGATAAGCGGGGCGCCGGGGGCGCTTATCGGGCGATCCGGCGGCCGCCGGCGCCCGACACTGCCGTCATCGTTTTCCACGATTCGCAGCCTTTCATGAGCACCGCCATCGCCACCCCACCGGCCACCGCCGCAGCCAAGCCCAGTGCCGCCGCCCCCGCCACGCCGCGGGCCGCGAGCGTGCGCGAGTTCCTCTCGTTCAAGCTCGGTGCCGAGGAATACGGCATCGACATCCTGCGCGTGCAGGAGATCCGCGGCTACGAGCAGCCGACGCGCATCGCCAACTCGCCGGCCTTCATCAAGGGCGTGGTGAACCTGCGCGGCGTGATCGTGCCGATCGTCGACATGCGCGTGCGCTTCGGCCTCTCCGATGTGCAGTACAACAGCTTCACCGTCGTCATCATCCTCAACGTGGCCGGGCGCACCGTGGGCATGGTGGTCGACTCGGTGAGCGACGTGCTGGAGCTCGACCCCGGCCAGATCAAGGCCGCGCCCGAGTTCAGCGGCGCCATCGACGCCAGCTACATCACCGGCCTGGGCACCGCCAAGAGCGGCGACGCCGAGCGCATGCTCATCCTGATGGACATCGAGGCGCTGATGAAGAGCCCGGACATGGGCCTGATGGACTCGGTGCACTGAAGCACCCGCGCCGGCCTCACTGCTCCAGCAGGTCGGCGCCCTTCGGCGGCACGAAGCGGAAGGCGTCCGCCGCCAGCGCCGCGTTGGCGGCGAAGTCGCTGAACTGAAGCAGCGAACGCTGACCGAAGCCGTCGACGATCTCGACCGCCGCCAGCACCTTGCCCTTGAAGCCCACGCGCATGGACTGGAACGGCCCGTCCTTGGCCTTGGGCGTGGCCAGGGCCCAGTCCAGCCCGCCGGCCGAAGGCTGCGCGGCGAGCGTGAACTCCTCTTCGAGCGAACCGCCGGCCAGCAGGGCGGCCGGCGTGGCGCCGATGGCCTTCGACAGCGCGCGCGAACTGGCCTGGTTGAGGTCGGGGTCGTAGGTCCAGACCTTCTGGCCGTCGGCGACGATGGTCTGCTCGAAGGGCTTGGTGTAGACGAAGCGGAAGCGGTCCGGGCGTGCGAACTCGAAGCTGCCGGAACTGGTCTTCTTCCTCGCGCCGTCGGGCGAGGTGACGGTTTGCGTGAAGGTGGCGCGTCCGGTCTTCACCTCGCGCACGAAATCGCGCAGCGTGTCCACCGCGTCGGCGTGGGCGGCGGCCGCGAAGAGCAGTGCCGCGGCAGCGAGCAGCCGCCTCATTCTTCGCGCTTGGGCACGAGGATGTCCCGGTTCCCGTTGGTCGACATGGCCGATACGAGTCCGGACTGCTCCATTTGTTCCAGCAGGCGCGCCGCGCGGTTGTAGCCGATGCGCAGGTGGCGCTGCACGAGCGAGATCGAAGCACGCCGGTGCTGCAGCACCACCTGCACCGCCTGGTCGTACATGGGGTCGTTCTCGCCGCCGCCGCCGCCGGGCATGTCGGCGGTGGACGCGTCGCCCTCGCCTTCCAGCACCCCGCCTTCGAGGATGCCTTCGATGTAGTTCGGCTCGCCCTGGCTCTTCAGGTACTCGACGACACGGTGCACTTCCTCGTCGCTGACGAAGGCGCCGTGCACGCGCACCGGCAGGCCGGTGCCCGGCGCGAGGTAGAGCATGTCGCCCTGGCCGAGCAGCGCCTCGGCGCCCATCTGGTCCAGGATGGTGCGGCTGTCGATCTTGCTGGAGACCTGGAACGACAGCCGGGTGGGGATGTTGGCCTTGATGAGGCCGGTGATGACGTCCACGCTGGGCCGCTGGGTGGCCAGGATGAGGTGGATGCCCGAGGCGCGTGCCTTCTGCGCCAGCCGGGCGATGAGTTCCTCGATCTTCTTGCCGACCACCATCATCAGGTCGGCCAGCTCGTCGATGACCACCAC
>CAYVXO010000309.1:0-5209 GCA_964454485.1 uncultured Rubrivivax sp. | reverse complement strand
GTGCTGAGCTTGAAGCCGACGCCGGTGAGCGTGACGACGCCGATCACGATGCCCACGCTGCCGGCGGCCGCGCCCACCGCGAGCGCGTACTTGGCGCCGGTGCTGAACGACTGCACGAGGTCGGGCATGCCGATGCGGCCCTGCACGCGCAGCGCGCGCGTCAGCACGAGGGTGGCCGCCACCAGCAGCGCGAACAGGCCCAGCCGCAGCGCCTGGCTCTCGAAGTGGCCGAACACCAGCAGCGCCAGCACCGCGTGCAGGCCCGCCAGCAGGGCCCAATGGCGCGGCGTGTTGCCCTTCTCCAGCGTCGTCAGGCCGACGATGGCGCAGCTGCTGATGCCGCTGAAGGCCGCCAGGTAGGGCGTGCGCCCGCTCACCAGCAGGCCGATCAGCAGCGCCAGCGGAATCAGCGTCGGCCAGCGTGCCGCGAGCGACGCGCGCAGCTTGGGCATCTCCTCCTCGGTGAGCCCGCGCAGGCCGTAGCGCCTGGCTTCGAAGTGCACCTGCATGAACACGCCGTAGAAGTGCATGAACGCGGGCACGATGGCGGCGACGATGATCGTCTGGTAGGGCACCGCCAGGAACTCGATCATCAGGAAGGCGGCCGCGCCCAGCACCGGCGGCGTGATCTGGCCGCCGGTGGAGGAGGCCGCTTCCACCGCGGCCGCGAACTCGCGCCGGTAGCCGACGCGGATCATCGCGGGAATGGTCAGCGAGCCCACCGTCACCGCGTTCGCCACCGAGCTGCCCGAGAGCATGCCGAAGAGCGCCGAGCCGAACACGCTCACCTTCGCCGGCCCGCCGGCGTAGCGGCCGGCGATGGTGGAGGCCACGTCCAGGAAGAGTTGCCCCAGCCCGATGCGCGTGGCCAGCACGCCGAAGAGCACGAAGTGGAAGACGTAGGTCGCCACCACGCCCACCGCCACGCCGTAGATGCCCTGGCTGGTGAGGTACTGGTGGTTCACCAGCTGCGACCAGCTGGCGCCGGCGTGCTTCAGCAGCCCCGGGAACCAGGGCCCGGCGAGCGCGTAGACCATGAAGCCGATGGCGATGAGCGGCAACGGCCAGCCCATGCTGCGCCGCGTCGCTTCCAGCAGGCAGACGATGAGCACGCTGCCCATCGCCACGTCCAGCGTCGACGGGTTGCCGACGCGGAACGCCAGGTCCTCGAAGATCCAGGGGATGTAGAGCACCGACAGCGCCACCGCCGCCGCCAGCGCCCAGTCGACCAGCGGCACGCCACCGGGGCGCCACCAGCGGTGCGTGGCGGCATGCTCCAGCAGCGCCGCGCGGTGCGGGAAGACGATGAAGATCAGCCCCAGCACGAAGGCCAGGTGCACGCCGCGGTGCGTGGTCTCCTGCAGCAGGCCGAAGCCGGCCGTGTAGTAGTGGAACAGCGAGAGCGCGATCAGCAGCCCGCCGGCCACCAGCGCCGCCGTCGCCCCGAGCGGGCGGAACCGCATCTCGGGGTCGAACTTGCGCTCCAGGTCCTCCAGTGCGCGCGTGTCCAGCGCGCCGGCCGGCGGCGTCACCGGCTTACTTGATCAGGCCGGCTTCGCGATAGAACTTCTCGGCCCCCGGGTGGAACGGGATGCCGGCGCCCTTGACCGCGTTCTCCTTGGTGATGAACTTGCCCTTGGCGTGGCCGGCCGCGAGCTGCTTCTGGCCTTCGGGCGAGTAGAGCGCCTTCACGATCTCGTAGACGGTGTTGGTGTCGGCCTTGTCGCTGGTGACCCACTGCGCGCCCACCGCCAGCGTCTTCACCTGGCCCACGCCCTTGTAGGTGTCGGCGGCGATCACGTCGTCGGCGAAGAAGCCGCTGGCCTTCTTCAGCGCCTCGGCTTCCTTGCCTTCGATGGGCAGGATGTCGATGCCGCTGCCGGTGGAGGCCAGCTCCGAGATCGCGCCGGCGGGCGTGCCGCCGGTGAAGAAGAAGGCGTCGAGCGCGCCGTCCTTCATCTTGTCGCCGGCCTGGTTGGGCTTGATGTACTCGGGCTTGATGTCGGATTCCTTGATGCCGTAGGCCAGCAGGATGGCGCGCGCGTTCACCAGCGTGCCCGAGCCCGGCTCGTCGAGCGCGACGCGCTTGCCCTTCAGGTCGGCCACGCTCTTGATGCCGGCGCCCTTGCGCACCACCACGTGCACGCTTTCCGGGTACAGGTTGGCGATCAGGCGCAGGCCCGGCACGTTGGGCTTGCCTTCGAAGATGCCGGTGCCCTTGTAGGCCCAGGTGGCCACGTCGGCCTGCGAGAAGCCCGACTCCATCGCACCGCCGGCGACGCCGGTCACGTTGGCGAGCGAACCGTTGCTGGCCTGCGCGGTGGCGACGATCTTGCCGGGCTGGCTCACCGCGTTGGCGATCATGCCGCCCACCGGGTAGTAGGTGCCGGCGGTGCCGCCGGTGCCGATGCGGAAGAACTGCTGCGCCGAAGCGGCCAGCGGCAGCGCGGCGGCGAGGACCAGGATGAACTGCTTGCGGGTGATCATGGCTTGTCTCTCCTTGGGTGAGGGGCTCGATTGTGGTTCAGCGCCAGGCCAGGTCGAGCGCGGTGCCGGCGAAGACGGCGAATCCCAGCCAGTGGTTGAGCCTGAAGGCCTTGAAGCAGCCGTCGCGGCTGCGCGCGCGGATCAGCACGAAGTGCCACAGTGCCTGCGCCGCGGCGGCGGCGATGCCCAGCAGGAACAGGCTCCCCAGCCCGAGCGAGCGCCCCAGCGCCGCCCAGCTGCCCAGGTAGACGCCGTAGAACACCATCACCGCCGCGACGTCGAAGCGGCCGAGCGTGATGGCCGAGGTGCGCATGCCGATCTTCAGGTCGTCGTCGCGGTCGACCATGGCGTATTCGGTGTCGTAGGCCAGCACCCAGAACAGGTTGCTCGCCAGCAGCCACCAGCCCTGCGGCGGCACCGAGGCCAGCGTCCACTCGCGCCCGCCCTGCGCGGCCGAGAAGGCCATCGGCACGCCGAAGCTGAAGGCCACGCCCAGCACCGCCTGCGGCATCGAGACGTAGCGCTTGGCGTAGGGGTAGGCGAGCGTGATCGCCGCGCCGGCGAAGCTGAGCAGGATGGTCGGCGGGTTGGTGGTGAGCACCAGCACGAAGGCCAGCGCCGCCAGCACCACGCCCAGTTCGATGGCTTCGCGCGGGGCCATCGCGCCGCTGGTCACCGGGCGCCTGGCGGTGCGCTTGACGTGGCGGTCGAAGTCGCGGTCGGCCACGTCGTTGAAGCAGCAGCCGGCGCTGCGCATGAGCACCGTGCCGGCGACGAACACGAACAGCAGGTGCCAGCCCGGCCAGCCGTCGGCCGCGATCCACAGCGCCGACAGCGTGGGCCACAGCAGCAGCAGCCAGCCGGCCGGGCGGTCCCAGCGGATCAGGTTCAGGTACAGCGGGTAGCGGTGAACGGCGAGCACAGGGGGTGGATTATGGGCAGCGGCGCGCGGCCCTCCCCCGGATCTGCGGGGGAGGGCGGCAGGCCGCGCGCCGGCTGGCTAAACTGATTTCGCTGCGCCCGGCCGTCGCGTCGCGGCGAACGACAACCGCAGGAGACCCCCGATGCGATCCACGCCCCTGGCCTTCGGCCTGGCCGCTGCCCTGCTGGCCGGCCCCGCACTCGCCGCCGACTTCTGGCGCCGCATCGACAACCCCGCGCCCGTCACCGGGCTGGACCGCAAGCCGCACGCGGCCACCTGCTCCGGCTACCCGGGCACCAACGCCGAGTTCACCTTCTGGGCCCGCCGCGGCAAGGTCGACAAGCTGGTCGTCTACTTCGAGGGCGGCGGCGCCTGCTGGGACGACCTCACCTGCACCTTCCCCGCCGACCCTCGGCGGCCCGACACGGTGCCGCAGTTCTACAACCCTTCCATCCGCGCCGGCAGCGCGCCGCGCAACGTGCCGGGCCTGTTAGACGAGACCAACCCGGACAACCCGACGAAGGACTGGAGCTTCGTCTACATCCCCTACTGCACCGGCGACGTCCACGTGGGCTCGGCCGACCGCACCTACAACAACGCCGGCTGGCCCACCTTGCCGGCCAGCTTCCAGATCCATCACCGCGGCTTCGACAACTTCATGGTCGTGCTGGACTGGATCTCGAAGAACGTGAAGGCGCCGCAGCAGGTGCTGGTCACCGGCGTCAGCGCCGGCGGTTACGGCGCGGCGGCGAACGCGCCCTGGGTGGCCAAGCTGTTCCCGTCGGCGCAGTTCTCGGTGCTGGCCGACGCCAGCCAGGGCGTCACCACGCCCAACTGGTACGCCAGCACGCCGGGCTACGGCTCTTGGAACGCGCAGCTCGCGCCCTGGGTCTTCGGGCCTCCGGGCACCACCGCGCCGGGCGACTTCGTGCGTGCCGGCGCGCGCGCCTATCCGGGCGGCCGCTTCGCGCAGTACACCACCAACACCGACGCCACCCAGATCGGCTTCTACTCGGTGATGACGCAGTTCTACGGCCCCGGCGGCAGCTGTGCCGACCCGGCCGCCGACTGGAACCAGCAGATGCTGGCCACGCTGGGCAGCTACACGGGCGAGCTGGCCAACTTCCGCAGCTACGTGGCGCCGGGCACCACGCACACCATCCTGCGCAGCGCCGACTTCTACACCACGCCCGCCTGGGGCCCCAGCGTGGCGGGCTGGCTGACGAACCAGCTCGGCGGCGCGCCAACCTGGGCGAACGCGGCCTGCCCGGACTGCCTGGCGCCGCTGCCCTGCCCCTGATCAGCCTTCCAACTGCTTCTGGAACACCAGCCCTGCGTGCTCGCGCAGGGCGTGGAACCTGATCTTCGGCCAGTTGCTCTCGATGGCGCGCAGCTCGGGCGCGTACTCCACCAGCACCGTGGGCGCGTCGACGGCGTCGTAGGCCACGCGGTGGGCGTTGCCGTCGATGAAGCGCGCCAGCTCCTTCGGGTCGTCGGCGGTCACCCAGCGCGCCACCTGGAAGCGGCTGGGCTGGATGCGCGCCTTCACGCCGTACTCGTGCTCCAGCCGGTGCGCGACGACTTCGAACTGCAGCTGGCCCACCGCGCCCAGCAGCAGCACGCTGCCGGCCACCGGGCGGAAGACCTGGATCGCGCCTTCCTCGCCCAGCTGGGTGAGGCCGGCGCGCAGCTGCTTGGTCTTCAGCGGGTCGGCCACCTCGACCGAACGGAACATCTCGGGCGCGAAGAAAGGCAGGCCGGTGAACTGCAGCGCCTCGCCTTCGGTGAGCGTGTCGCCCA
>CAYVXO010000308.1:0-5260 GCA_964454485.1 uncultured Rubrivivax sp. | reverse complement strand
CGAGCCGGCAGGCCGACGTGATCGACAAGCTCAACCCGGTCATACGGGGCTGGGCCAACTATCACCGAAGCCAGATGGCGACGCGCACGTTCGCGAAAGCCGACCATGCGATCTGGCAGGCGCTGTGGCGCTGGGCCCGCCGCCGGCATCCCAACAAGGGTGAACGGTGGATCAAGGCCCGGTACTTCCGGTGCATCAAGGGTCGCGAGTGGCGGTTCGCGGAGAAGGACAAGGCGCTGCTGACCTTGGCGAGCTTCCACAAGAAGCCGCACATCAAGGTGGATGGCAGCCGGAATCCCTACAGCCCCGACGACGAGGACTACTTCGACGCGCGCCTGGCGCGCAAGATGGAGGCCGACTTGAAAGGGCGCCGGAAACTGGCATGGTTGTGGTACTGGCAGGACGGGCTCTGTCCGAAGTGCGGCCAGAAGATCACGAAGGAGACGGGGTGGCACATCCACCACGTCATCAAGCGGTCGGCTGGCGGATCGGATCAGATGAGCAACCTCGAGTTGCTGCACCCGAACTGCCACAGGCAGCACCATGTGAATGAGTGAGCTTCACAAACACGAGGAGAACGATGGCCAGTGAAGAAGAAGCCCGGGCGGCCCGGCGTGACCAGCAACCTGTCGTCATCGACGGCGAGCGGGAAGCGCTGGAGCGACGGCTGATGTGGGCGATCCTGTTCGGTCATCCGGACAAGGAGGCGCTCGCGCGGCGTCTGACGCCTGCGGCCAACTCGACGCTGGTTCTGAATGATCCGAGTGAGTAAACTTTGCAGCGGCCGCCGAACCCGGAGTGGGTGGGCGGTTCAGGCTGCTTGAGCCGGATGCGGGGAGACCTGCACGTCCGGTTCTTAGGGGGGAAGGGTGCCGCGAGGCACCCTTCCTACCCGACTTCATACGAGGGTTCGATTCCCTTCACCCGCTCCAGAACATCGTGGCGCTGCGACTGCTTAGCGTCCCCGCGGTCCCGCCGGGACTCGCCTCCTCCCCCTGGGGCCCGTTCGAGGCTTCAGCGACCCCCACCCTGACCGACGCCGCCGCCCGCCTGGGCGAAGACGCACCCGAGGCGCTGCTGGTGCGCGGCGATGCCGCCATGGCGCTGGCCGGCTGGCCGGCGCTCTCGCACGCGGTGCTCGAATCGGCGCTCGTGGCCGCTGCCGACCTGGGGCCGCAGGACGCCGCCGCGCTGCTGCGGCTGGGTGTGCAGGACGTGCTGCCCGCCGATGCGCCCGACGAAGCGCTGGCCCGCGCGCTCGCGCTCGCCGTGGAGCGCAAGCGCCTGGAGCGCGCGGCGCGCAAGGCCTACGCCACCGACCTGGCCACCGGGCTGCCCAACCACGCGCAGCTGCTCGAGCACATGACGCACCTGCTGGCGCTGCGCGAACGCGAGCCGGCGCCGATGGCGCTCATCGTGCTGCGCGTCGACGGCCTCGCGCGCACCACCGAAGCGCTGGGCGCCGAGTCGGCCAACGTGCTGCGCCGCAAGGCGGCGGTGCGCCTGCGCGCGGCGCTGCGCGCCAGCGACGTGGTCGCCTCGATCGGTGCCGACGCCTTCGCGGTGCTGCTGGCCTGGATCGACGCCCCGGCCGACGGCCAGCGCGTGGCGGCCAAGCTGGCGCAGTCGCTTGCCGAGCCCTACCGCGTGGCCGGCCGCGAACAGGTGCTGGCGGTCAGCGCCGGCCTGGCGCTCTACCCCGAGCAGGGGCGCGAGGCCGAAGCGCTGCTGCGGCGCGCGCTCGGCCAAGCCGCGGCGGCCCTGCCGGCGGCGCCGGCGCCGCGTGTCGACCGCGGCCGCGACGCCGCGGTCAACGACGATTGAACACGGCGACCGGTTTTCTGAGCACCTGGGTCAACTCTGGGGTCGGAACGGTGCGATTCGGCGCGATGATCGCGGCTGGGAAGTAGAGCGAGCCACCGCGCCCGCCCGCCGCCTGCCGGCGGCCTGGGGCGACGGGGGCCGGAGGGATCACCAGATGTCTTCTGCCTCGGCGCCGCCGACTGGCACCACCCCGTTCGCGCGGGCCCTGCGGGAAGAGCAGGTCCGCCAGCATCAGGACGCCGGCGCCACCTCGGCGGCGGCGAGTGCCCTGCTGGCGCTGGGGCTGCCGCTTTTCATCGGCCCGGTCCAGCACACGCTGCGCGTCGCCGGCGCCCTGGCCCTGCTGCTGCTGATGCTCGGCCTGCGGCTGGCCTGGGCAGGCCGAGGTGGCGCCGAAACCGAAGCGCGGCTGCGGCGCTTCCGTCTCGTCGCCCTGCTGCACGGGATCGCCTGGGGCGTCTATGCCGCCGTCCTGCTCAACGACGGCCAGGTGGCCGGTGCGGAGGTGGTGGGCTATGGCGCCGCCGCCGTGGCCGCCGGGTCGCTGGCGATCACCGGCTTCGACATCGTGGCCGCGATCGGCTTCGCGCTGCCGGCGCTGCTCGTGCTGGCGCAGGCCCTGCTGGCGCGCCCGGCGCAGTCGGCGCTGCTGCCGGTGGCGCTGATGCTGCTGGCGGTCGGCGTGATCGGACTCCTCCGCGCGCAGCGCCACATGCGCCAGACCGCGCGCCAGAGCGTCGAGGCGGCGCGGCGCGCCGACGAAGCCCAGCGCCTGGCCGACGCCGCCGAGGCGGCGCGCCGCGAGGCCGCCGAACGCAACCGGCTGCTCAACCTGCTGCTGGCCACCACCACCGAAGGCTTCTGGTTCATCGACCCCGAAGGCGTCACGCTGGACCTGAACCCGGCGATGGCGCGTCTGCTGGGCCGCCCGCGCGAGGCCATCGTCGGCCGCCAGGTGCGCGAGTTCTTCGAGGGCGATTCGCTCGCCACCCTGCAGGCGCAGCTGGCGCGCCGAAGCGCCGGCATGACGGGCACCTACGAGGTCGAGATCCGGCGCCCCGACGGCAGCGTGGTCCACTGCGTGAACGCGGCGACGCCGCTGCGCGACGCCGAAGGCCGGCCCGCCGGCTCGGTGGGCATCTGGACCGACATCACCGAGCGCCGGCGCGCCGAGGAGGTGCTGCTCACCTACGAGCGGGTGGCCAACTCGATCGCCGACCCGGTGAGCGTGATCGGCGAGGACCTGGTGTACCGCATGGTCAACGACGCCTGGTGCCGGTTGAGCGGCATCCCGCGCGAGCAGGCGGTGGGCCGCCGCAGCGACGAGGTGCTGCCGCGCGCCTACAACGACGAGCGCCGCCGGGCCTATGCCGAATGCCTGGAGCGGCGCGAGCCGCGGCGCGCCGTCTCGCCGCTGTGCACGCCGGGCCAGTCCGAGCGCGTCTACGAGACCACCTACTACCCCTACGACGGCACCGAGGGCGTGCGCAAGGTGGTGATCGTCAGCCGCGACATCACCGACCTCGAGATGAGCCGGCGCGAACTGGCCGAGAGCGCCGAATACCTTCGCCGCACGCTCAACACCACCGGCGACGGCATCTTCGCCAGCGACGCCGAGGACCTCGCGCAGCCGGTGCGCTTCGTCAACGAGCAGATGCTGCGCATCTGGGGCATCCCGGCCGACGAAGCGCCGGGGCTGACGCCGGCGCGCATCATGGCGGCGGCGACGCCGCTGTTCGCCGATCCCGAGCGCGAGTCGCGCCGCGTGGCCGAGATCGTGGCCGGCAACCTGGCCGACGAGTGCCACCTGGCGCTGCGCGACGGCCGCGTGCTGCTGCGCCGCTGCAGCCCGGCGCGCCTGGGCGACCGCACGATCCGCGTCTGGAGCTTCCGCGACGTCACCGCCGAGACGCGCGCGCTGGAGAGCGCGCGCGAGCGCGAAGCCGAGCAGCGCGCGCTGCTGGACGCGATTCCCGGCTTCATCGCCCGCGTCGACGCCCAGGGCACCTACACCTACGTGAACCGGCGCATGGCCGCGCTGTGCCGGCTGGCGCCCGAGCAGCTGGTCGGCCAGCGGGTCGACGCCGGGGCCGGCGGCGAGCGCCTGGCGCCGCTGCTGGCGTTGGTGCCGCGCGCGCTCGCCGGCGAGACCGTCACGGTGGAATACCGCCACCGGCCCGACCGCGAGACCCCGCCCACCGACGTCCAGATCACGGTGGTGCCCGGCGTGCACCCGGGCACCGGCGCGCCGGCGGTCTACGGCTTCGGCATCGACATCAGCGACCTCAAGCGCACGCAGGAGTCGCTGCGCGCGCAGCAGGCCGAGCTGCGCGCGGTGCTGGCCGCGTTCCCGGGCTACATCGCCTCGGTCGACGAGCAGATGCGCTACCTGTTCGTCAACCACGCGCTGGCGCACCGCATGGGCCGGCCGGCGGCCGAGGTGCTGGGGCACACGGTGGAGGAGATGATGGGGCCCGAGCTGGCCGCGACCATCGGCGCCGAGCTGCGGCTGGCCATCGGCGGCGGCCGCTCGCAGGTGGACCGCCACTACCCGGCGGCGCGTGGGCTGCCGGCGCTGGACCTGGAGGTCACCCATGTCGCGGGTCCGCTGCGCGAGGACGGGCGGCGCCAGTACTACGCCTTCGGCATCGACATCACCGCACGCAAGCGCGCCGAGGCGGCCACGGTGGCGGCGCGCGACGAGGCCGAGCGCGCGAACCGTGCGAAGAGCCAGTTCCTGTCGCAGATGTCGCACGAGCTGCGCACGCCGCTGAACGCCATCCTGGGGCTCGGGCAGCTGCTGGCTTCGGACCCGCGCCACCCGCTGGCGGCGGCGCAGAAGTCCTATGTCGAGGAGATGGTGCGCGGCGCGCGCCACCTGCTGGAGCTGATCAACGACGTGCTGGACCTCGGGCGCGTCGAGTCCGGCCAGCTCGGGCTGGAGCTCGACGCGGTGGCGCTGGAGCCGCTGGTGGCCGAGTGCCTGGCCCTGGTGCGCCCGCTCGCCCAGGCGCGCGAGGTGCAGCTCGTGGCGCAGCCCCTGGCGGCGCAGGTGGTGCGCGCCGACCGGCGGCGCCTGAAGCAGGTGCTGCTGAACCTGCTGGCCAACGCCATCAAGTACAACCGCCGCCCGGGCAGCGTGCGCGTCGAATGCCGCACCGAAGGCACGCACCTGCAGCTGGGCGTGCGCGACACCGGGCGCGGGCTGACGGCCGACGAGCGCGCGCGCCTGTTCCAACCCTTCGAGCGGCTGGACGCGGCGCGCCTGGGCGTCGAAGGCAGCGGCATCGGCCTGGCGCTCAGCCGCCGCCTCGTCGACGCGATGGGCGGCACGCTGGACGTGGAGAGCGAAGCCGGCGTCGGCAGCCTGTTCTGGGTGCGCCTGCCGGCCGCCAGCGGCGGCCCGGCGGCCGCCGAGGCGGCACGCGCGGTGGCG
>CAYVXO010000307.1:0-5263 GCA_964454485.1 uncultured Rubrivivax sp. | reverse complement strand
TCGCAGCCGCTTCCGCGGCCGCCTTCGCGGCGGCTTCGGCAGCGGCGGCGGCGGCCGCCTCGGCGGCTTCGCGCGCCAGGCGCTCCTGTTCCTCGCGCTGGCGGCGCTGCTCGGCGAGTTCCTCCTCCTGGCGGCGGATGGCTTCTGCCTGGGCGCGCGCTTCTTCCTCGCGCCGCTGCAGGTCGAGTTCCTCGGCGCTGGGGCCGGGAACGGCTTCGCCGCCGGGGGTGTCGTCGCGCTTGACGAAGACGCGCTTCTTGCGCACTTCCACCTGGATGGTGCGCGCCTTGCCGCTGGCGTCGGCCTGCTTGATCTCGGTGGTGGACTTGCGCGTCAGCGTGATCTTCTTGCGCTCGGCGCCGCCGGTGCCATGCGCGGTGCGCAGGAACTCGAGCAGGCGCTCCTTGTCCGCTTCGGTCAGGGAGTCGTCGGGCGAAAGCTTGGCGACGCCGGCCGATTGCAGCTGCTCGAGCAGCGCCGCCGTCGGGCGGTTCAACTGTTGCGCGAACTGGGCTACGGTGGTCACGGCCATGTGGCGGATTTCCTCGGGTGATGTCTCTGGCGGCGGGCGGTCAGGCGGTGAACCAGTGCTCGCGCGCCTTCATGATCAACGCACGGGCCTGCGCTTCGTCGACCGCGGTCATCTCGACCAGCTCGTCGACCGCCAGGTCGGCCAGGTCGTCGCGCGTGTGGATGCCGCCCTGGGCGAGCTTGCCGATGAGCTCGGGCGTCAGGCCTTCCAGGTCGCGCAGGTCCTGCGAGACCTCCTCGACCTTCTCCTCGCGCTCGATCTCCATCGTGAGCAGCGCGTCCTTGGCGCGGGTGCGCAGCTCCTGGACGGTGTCCTCGTCGAAGGACTCGATCTCCAGCATCTCCTGCAGCGGCACGTAGGCCACCTCTTCGAGGCTGGTGAAGCCTTCGGCGATGAGGATGTCGGCCACTTCCTCGTCGACGTCCAGGCGGTCGACGAACATCTTGCGCACCGACTCGGATTCGGTGGCCTGCTTGGCCTGCGATTCCTCGGCGGTCATGATGTTGATGCGCCAGCCGGTCAGTTCCGAGGCCAGGCGCACGTTCTGGCCGCCGCGGCCGATGGCGATGGCCAGGTTCTCCTCGTCGACCACCACGTCCATCGAGTGGTGCTCTTCGTCGACGACGATGGACTGAACGTTGGCCGGCGCCAGCGCGCCGATCACGAACTGCGCCGGGTCTTCGGACCACAAGACGATATCGACTCGTTCCCCGGCCAGTTCATTGGTGACCGCGTTGACGCGCGAACCGCGCACGCCGACGCAGGTACCGATCGGATCGACCCGGCGGTCATGGCTCACGACTGCTATCTTGGCGCGGCTGCCGGGGTCGCGCGCGCAGCTCTTGATCTCCAGCAGGCCCTGCTCGATCTCGGGCACTTCCTGGCTGAAGAGCTCGATCATGAAGCCGGGCGCGCTGCGCGAGAGCATGATCTGCGGGCCGCGCTGCGTGGGGTCGACGCCGAGGATGAACGCGCGCACGCGGTCGCCCGAGCGCAGGTTCTCCTTCGGGATCATCTCGTTGCGCTTCAGGCGCCCTTCGACGCGGCCGCTCTCGACGATGATGTCGCCCTTGTCCAGGCGCTTGACGGTGCCGACGAAGATCTTGTCGCCGCGCGAGAGGAAGTCGTTGAGCAACTGCTCGCGCTCGGCGTCGCGGATCTTCTGCAGGATGACCTGCTTGGCCGCCTGCGCGCCGATGCGGCCGATCGGCACCGACTCGATCGCCTCTTCGATGTAGTCGTCGACCTCGATGTCGGGGATCTGCTCCTGGGCCTCGAAGAGCAACACCTCGGCGTCGGCGTTCTGCAGGCCGGCTTCGTTCGGGACCACGTGCCAGCGGCGGAAGGTCTCGTAGTCGCCGGTCTCGCGGTCGACCGCCACGCGGATGTCGACTTCGCCGCCGTGCAGCTTCTTCGTGGCCGACGCCAGTGCCGCTTCCACCGCGCCGAAGACGACGTCGCGTTCGACCGTCTTCTCGCGCGAGATGGCGTCCACCAGCATCAGCATTTCGCGGTTCATCGCACCCACCTCCGTCAACCCTTTTCGGCCGGCGCGCTCTGGCGGGCGCGCCTGCCCTTGAAATCCAGCACCGGCACCAGCCGTGCCTCGCGCACCTCGTCGAGCGCGAAGGTCAGCGTCTGGTCGCCCTCCAGGACGAGCTGCCACGCGGCGCCGTCGGCAGCGCGGCCGAGCAAGCCCTTCCAGTGCTTGCGGCCCTGGAACGGCAGCTTGAGCGTCAGCTCCACCGGGGCGCCGGCGAAACGTTCGTAGTCGGCCTCGCGGCGCAGTGGCCGGTCCAGCCCGGGCGAGGAGACTTCCAGCCGTTCGTAGGCGATGCCGTCCACTTCCAGCGCGTACTGCAGCTGGCGCGTGACGGCCTCGCAGTCGTCGACGGTGACGGATTCGCTCTCGCCGGTGGCATAGGCGCGGCCGGGAACGCGGTCGATGAAGACGCGCAGCAACCCGCGCGCCGACCGTTCGACGTCCACGAGCTCGTAGCCGAGCCCGCCCACCGTCTGCCCGATCAGCTCGCGCCAGTCGGCGCGCAGCACCGGCGCGGCCTTCGCCGCCGCCACTGCGCTCCCCTTCCTGGCGTGGTAGCCCGTCTTCGCTTCGCTCAAAATCGCGTTCCGCTCCTCGCTGGGATCTGGCCCAGCTTCCTGGCACCCCGGGAGTCGGTCGCGCAAAAAAAATGGGCTGGAAGAATCCGCCCACGCAGCTTTACCCGGGAAAAGCGCATTATAGCGCGCTGCAACACGCGGGGCAAGACGCGTGCCGCCTCGCGAGGCCGGTGAGAGAATCCGGCGCCCCGCGTCGGGGCGGACTCTCGGAGACACCATGGGTTTTCTCGCCGGCAAGCGCCTGCTCATCACCGGCCTGCTCTCGAACCGTTCCATCGCCTACGGCATCGCGCGCGCCTGCCACCGCGAAGGCGCCGAACTGGCCTTCAGCTACGTCGGGGAGCGCTTCCGCGACCGCATCACCGAGTTCGCCCGCGAGTTCGGCACCGACCTCGTCTTCGACTGCGACGTCGGCTCCGACGAACAGATCGATGCCATGTTCCAGGGTCTTGCCAAGACCTGGCCGCAGTTCGACGGCTTCGTGCACTCGATCGGCTTCGCCCCGCGCGAGGCGATCGCCGGTGACTTCCTGGAAGGCCTCTCGCGCGAGGGCTTCCGAATCGCGCATGACATCTCGGCCTACAGCTTCCCGGCGATGGCCAAGTCGGCCGCGCCCTACCTGCGCCCGGGCGCGTCGCTGCTGACGATGACCTACCTGGGCGCCATCCGCGCAGTGCCCAACTACAACACGATGGGCCTGGCCAAGGCCTCGCTCGAAGCCAGCGTGCGCTACCTGGCGGCGGCCATGGGCAAGCGCGGCGTGCGCGTCAACGGCATCTCGGCCGGCCCGATCAAGACGCTGGCCGCTTCCGGCATCAAGGACTTCGGCAAGCTGCTGGGCGTCGTGGCGGCGAATTCGCCGCTCGGCCGCAACGTCACGATCGACGACGTCGGCAACGTCGCCGCCTTCATGCTGTCGGACCTGGCCGCGGGCGTGACGGCCGAGATCACCTACGTCGACGGCGGCTTCAGCCAGGCGATGACGGGCGCCGGCGCCGAGTAGGCGGCCCCTTCAGCCTTCCTTCACGCAGTCCACGCCGTAGGCCCGGGTTCCGCCCGGGCCTTCGTCTTCCACCAGGCCGTGCACGTCGGTGTCGAAGCCGGGGAAGGCGGCGTTGAAGGCGCGCGTGAAGCGCAGGTAGTCGACGATGCGCCGATTGAATCGCTCGCCCGGGATCAGGAGCGGGATGCCCGGCGGGTAGGGCGTCAGCAGCGAGGTCGTGATGCGGCCTTCGAGCGCGTCGATGTCCACCCGCTCGGTCTTGCGGTGCGCGATGTGCGAGAAGGCGTCGGCCGGCTTCATGGCCGGCTGCAGGTCCGACAGGTACATCTCAGTCGTCAGGCGCGCGATGTCGCCCTTGGCGTACATCTCGTGGATGCTCTGGCAGAGGTCGCGCAGGCCCATGCGCTCGTAGCGCGGGTGGGCGGCGCAGAACTCGGGCAGGATGCGCCACATCGGCGCGTTGCGGTCGTAGTCGTCCTTGAACTGCTGCAGCGCCGTCAGCAGCGTGTTCCAGCGGCCCTTGGTGATGCCGATCGTGAACATGATGAAGAACGAGTAGAGCCCGGTCTTTTCCACCACCACGCCGTGCTCGGCGAGGAACTTGGTGACGATGGAGGCCGGGATGCCGGTCTTCGCGAACTTGCCCGACAGGTCCAGCCCCGGCGTGATGACGGTGCACTTGATCGGGTCCAGCAGGTTGAAGCCGTCGGCCAGGGCGCCGAAGCCGTGCCACTTGTCGCCCGCGCGCAGCACCCAGTCGCTGCTCTTGCCGATGCCGTCGGCGGCCAGCTTGTCCGGGCCCCAGACCTGGAACCACCAGTCCTTGCCGAATTCCTTGTCGACCTTGCGCATCGCGCGCCGGAAGTCCAGCGACTCGAGGATGCTCTCCTCCACCAGCGCGCGCCCGCCAGGCGCTTCCATCATCGCCGCGGCCACGTCGCAGCTGGCGATGATGCCGTACTGCGGGCTGGTGCTGGTGTGCATCAGGTAGGCCTCGTTGAAGAGGTGGCGGTCGAGCTTGCGCTCCTGCGCGTCCTGCACCAGCACCTGGCTGGCCTGGCTGATGCCGGCCAGCAGCTTGTGCGTGCTCTGGGTCGCGAAGACCATCTGGTCCTTCGGACGCGGCCGGTTGCGGCCCATCGAATGAAAAGTGCCGTAGAACGAGTGGAACGCCGCGTGCGGCAGCCAGGCTTCGTCGAAGTGCAGCGTGTCGACGTAGCCGTCGAGCGCGTGCTTGATCGTCTCGGTGTTGTAGAGCACGCCGTCGTAGGTGCTCTGCGTGAGCGTCAGGATGCGCGGCTGCACCCGGGTGGCGTCGACGCCGGCCAGCAGCGGATTGGCGGCGATCTTGCGCTGGATCGCCTCGCGCGAGAACTCCGACTCCGGGATCGGGCCGATGATGCCGTAGTGGTTGCGCGTGGGCGTCAGGAACACCGGCACCGCACCGGTCATGATGATCGAGTGCAGGATGCTCTTGTGGCAGTTGCGGTCGACCACCACCACGTCGCCCGGCGCCACCGTGTGGTGCCAGACCATCTTGTTGCTGGTGGAAGTGCCGTTGGTGACGAAGAAGCAGTGGTCGGCGTTGAAGATGCGCGCCGCGTTGC
>CAYVXO010000306.1:0-5313 GCA_964454485.1 uncultured Rubrivivax sp. | reverse complement strand
TCGCAGAAGATGCCGAAGTTCAACTCGATCTCGATCTCCGGCTATCACATGCAGGAGGCGGGGGCGAACCAGGCACTGGAGCTGGCCTTCACGCTGGCCGACGGCAAGGAATACGTGAAGACCGCGCTCGCCAAGGGCCTGGACGTGGACGACTTCGCCGGCCGCCTATCGTTCTTCTGGGCGATCGGGATGAACTTCTATCTCGAGATCGCGAAGATGCGCGCGGCGCGCCTGCTGTGGACGCGCATCATGAAGGGCTTCGGCGCACAGAACCCGAAGAGCCTGATGCTGCGCACCCACTGCCAGACCAGCGGCTGGAGCCTCACGGAGCAGGACCCCTACAACAACGTGGTGCGCACCACCATCGAGGCCATGGCCGCGGTGTTCGGCGGCACGCAGAGCCTGCACACCAACAGCTTCGACGAGGCGATCGCGCTGCCCACAGAGTTCTCGGCCCGCATCGCGCGCAACACGCAGCTCATCCTGCAGGAAGAGACGCACATCACGAACGTGGTCGACCCCTGGGCCGGCAGCTACATGATGGAAACGCTCACCCAGGACATGGCCGACAAGGCCTGGGCGATCATCGAGGAGGTGGAGGCGATGGGCGGCATGACCCGGGCGGTGGACTCCGGCTGGGCCAAGCTCAAGATCGAGGCCAGCGCCGCGGAAAAGCAGGCGCGAATCGACAGCGGCAAGGACGTGATCGTCGGCGTCAACAAGTACAAGCTCGAGAAGCAGGACGCCGTCGACATCCTGGAAGTGGACAACCACAAGGTGCGAGAAGGCCAGATCGCGCGCCTGGCGAAGATCAAGGCGGCGCGCGACGCCGCGAAGGTGAAGGAGACGCTGGCCGCGCTCACGGCCGCCGCGAAGAGCGGCCAGGGCAACCTGCTTGCGCTTTCCATCGACGCCATCCGCGCCCGCGCCACGGTGGGCGAGGTGAGCGACGCGCTGGAAGCGGTCTTCGGGCGCCACCGCGCCGACATCCAGAAGGTGACCGGAGTGTATGCAGCCGCCTACGACAGCGCCGAAGGCTGGGACAAGCTCAAGGCCGAGATCGCCGCCTTCGGTGAACAGGAAGGCCGGCGCCCGCGCGTGATGATCGCCAAGCTGGGCCAGGACGGCCACGACCGCGGCGCCAAGGTGGTGGCCACGGCCTTCGCCGACCTGGGCTTCGACGTCGACATGGGGCCGCTGTTCCAGACGCCGGAGGAATGCGCGCGCCAGGCGATCGAGAACGACGTGCACGCGGTGGGCGTCTCCACGCTGGCGGCCGGCCACAAGACGCTGGTGCCGGCCATCATCGAGGAGTTGAAGAAGCAGGGCGGCGGCGACATCGTCGTCTTCGTCGGCGGCGTGATCCCGCAGCAGGACTACGACTTCCTCTATGCCGCCGGCGTGAAGGGCATCTTCGGGCCGGGCACACCGATTCCCGCCAGCGCGAAGACGGTCCTGGACCAGATCAAGGCCGCGCGCGCCTAGAGCCTGCCTGCGATGCAACCCGCCGACGAGGCGCTGCTGGCGCCACTGCTGGGGCCGGCCGGTCCTGCGCAGCGCCGCGCGCTCGCGAAGGCGATCACGCTCGTCGAATCGAAGCGCACCGACCACCGCGCGCGCGCCGACGAACTGCTCGACGCCGTGCTGCCGCGTTCCGGCGGTGCGCTGCGCCTGGGCATCAGCGGCGTGCCGGGGGTGGGCAAGAGCACCTTCATCGAGGCGCTGGGCATGTTCCTGGTGGAGCAGGGCCACCGCGTGGCGGTGCTGGCGGTGGACCCTTCGTCCAGCGTCTCCGGCGGTTCCATCCTGGGCGACAAGACGCGCATGGAGCGACTGTCCACCTGCGATCGGGCCTTCATCCGCCCCAGCCCGGCCGCCGGCACGCTGGGCGGCGTGGCCGAGAAGACGCGCGAAGCGCTGCTGCTGTGCGAAGCCGCCGGTCACGACATCGTCATCGTCGAGACCGTGGGCGTGGGCCAGAGCGAGACCGCGGTGGCCGGCATGACCGACTGCTTCGTGCTGCTGCAGTTGCCCAACGCCGGCGACGACCTGCAGGCCATCAAGAAGGGCGTGATGGAACTGGCCGACCTGGTGGTGGTGAACAAGGCCGACCTCGACGAAGCCGCCGCCACGCGCGCGCGCGCCACCCTCACCAGCGCGCTGCGCTTCTTCGGCCCGCACATGCATTCGGCGGTGCAGGTGCTGCAGCTCAGCGCCACCAAGGGCACCGGTCTCGCCGAGTTCTGGCAGACCGTGACCGACTTCCGCACGCGCCGCCAGGCCAGCGGCGACTGGGCGCGCCGGCGCCACGAACAGGACGAGGCCTGGATGTGGGAACGCATCCACGCCGCGCTGCACGAACGCTTCCGCCGCCACCCGGCGGTGCGCGAAGCGCTGCCGCGCATGACCGCGGACGTGCGCGCCGGGCGGCTGGCCGCTTCGGTGGCCGCACGCCGCCTTCTGGATATTTCGGACCGAGGAGACTGACCGAGATGCACGACATCATCGAACAGCTGGAGAAGAAGCGCGCCGCCGCCCGCCTGGGCGGGGGCCAGAAGCGCATCGACGCCCAGCACGCCAAGGGCAAGCTCACCGCGCGCGAGCGTCTCGAACTGCTGCTGGACGAGGGCACGTTCGAGGAATGGGACATGTTCGTCGAGCACCGCTGCGCCGACTTCGGCATGGCCGACAACAAGGTGCCGGGCGACGGCGTGGTCACCGGCTACGGCATGATCAACGGCCGCCTGGTGTTCGTGTTCAGCCAGGACTTCACCGTCTTCGGCGGCGCGCTCTCCGAAGCGCATGCCGAGAAGATCTGCAAGGTGATGGACCAGGCGATGAAGGTGGGCGCCCCGGTCATCGGTCTCAACGACAGCGGCGGCGCGCGCATCCAGGAAGGCGTGGCCTCGCTCGGCGGTTATGCCGAGGTGTTCCAGCGCAACGTGATGGCCAGCGGCGTGATCCCGCAGATCAGCCTGATCATGGGTCCCTGCGCCGGCGGCGCGGTGTACTCGCCGGCGATGACGGACTTCATCTTCATGGTGAAGGACAGCAGCTACATGTTCGTCACCGGCCCCGAGGTGGTGAAGACCGTGACGCACGAGGAGGTCACGGCCGAGGAACTGGGCGGTGCCGGCACCCACACCGGCAAGAGCGGCGTCGCCGACCTCGCGTTCGAGAACGACGTCGAAGCCATCCTGATGCTGCGGCGCTTCTACAACTACATCCCGCTCAACAACCGCGAGAAGCCGCCGGTGCGCCGCAGCGGCGACCCTGCCGACCGGCTGGACCTGTCGCTGGACACGCTGGTGCCCGACAACCCGAACAAGCCCTACGACATCAAGGAGCTGATCTACAAGGTGGTGGACGACGGCGACTTCTTCGAGCTGCAGCGCGACTACGCGAAGAACATCGTCATCGGCTTCGCCCGGCTGGACGGCCAGAGCGTGGGCATCGTCGCCAACAACCCGATGGTTCTGGCCGGCTGCCTGGACATCAGGAGCAGCATCAAGGCGGCGCGCTTCGTGCGCTTCTGCGATGCCTTCAACATCCCGGTGGTGACCTTCGTCGACGTGCCCGGCTTCATGCCCGGCACGGCGCAGGAATACGGCGGCATCATCAAGCACGGCGCCAAGCTGCTGTACGCGTACGCCGAGTGCACGGTGCCCAAGGTGACGGTCATCACGCGCAAGGCCTACGGCGGCGCCTACGACGTGATGAGCAGCAAGCACCTGCGCGGCGACGTCAATTTCGCGTGGCCGAACGCCGAGATCGCGGTGATGGGCGCCAAGGGCGCGGTGGAGATCATCTTCCGCGAGGACAAGGGCGACCCCGCCAAGCTGGCGGCGCGCGAGGCCGAGTACAAGGCCCGCTTCGCCAACCCCTTCGTCGCCGGCGCGCGCGGCTACATCGACGACGTGATCCAGCCGCACGAGACCCGCAAGCGCCTGATCCGCAGCCTCGTGATGCTGCGCGACAAGAAGATCGAGAACCCGTGGCGCAAGCACGGGAACATCCCGCTTTGAAGGACACGACGATGTTCAACAAGATCCTGATCGCCAATCGGGGCGAAATCGCCTGCCGCGTCATCAAGACCGCGAAGAAGCTCGGCATCAAGACGGTGGCCGTCTACTCCGAAGCCGACCGCGACGCGCGCCACGTGGAACTGGCCGACGAAGCCGTCTTCATCGGCCCCGCGCCTAGCCGCGAGAGTTATCTCGTCGCGCAGAAGATCATCGACGCCTGCAAGGCCACCGGCGCCGAAGCGGTGCACCCGGGCTACGGCTTCCTCTCCGAGAACGAGGACTTCGCCAGGCGGGTGGAAGAGGAAGGCATCGTCTTCATCGGCCCCAAGCACTACAGCATTGCGGCGATGGGCGACAAGATCGCCTCCAAGAAGCTGGCGAACGAGGCCAAGGTCAACACCATTCCCGGCTGGAACGACGCCATCGAGTCGCCCGAACAGGCGGTGAAGATCGCCAGGGACATCGGCTACCCGGTGATGATCAAGGCCAGCGCCGGCGGCGGCGGCAAGGGACTGCGCGTGGCCTTCAACGACAAGGAAGCGTTCGAAGGCTTCAGCTCCTGCCGCAACGAGGCCAAGAACAGCTTCGGCGACGACCGCGTCTTCATCGAGAAGTTCGTCGAGAGCCCGCGCCACATCGAGATCCAGGTGCTGGGCGACGGCCACGGCAACGTGGTCTACCTGCACGAACGCGAGTGCAGCATCCAGCGCCGGCACCAGAAGGTGATCGAGGAGGCGCCTTCGCCCTTCATCAGCGAGAAGACGCGCAAGGCCATGGGCGAGCAGGCAGTGGCGCTGGCCAAGGCGGTGAAGTACCAGAGCGCGGGCACGGTGGAGTTCGTGGTCGGCAAGGACCAGAGCTTCTATTTCCTGGAGATGAACACCCGGCTGCAGGTGGAGCACCCGGTCACGGAGAGCATCACCGGCATCGACCTCGTCGAGCAGATGCTGCGCGTGGCCGCGGGCGAGAAGCTGCCCTTCACGCAGGAGCAGATTCCGCGCCGCGGCTGGGCGATCGAATGCCGCATCAACGCCGAAGACCCGTTCCGCGGCTTCCTGCCTTCCACCGGGCGCCTGGTGCGCTACCTGCCGCCGCCCACCACCATGGAAGCGGCGCAGCCGGTGCCGGTGGGCGGGGGCGTGCGCGTGGACACCGGTGTCTACGAAGGCGGCGAGATCCCGATGACCTACGACTCGATGATCGCCAAGCTCATCGTGCACGGCATCGACCGCGACGACGCGATCGCGAAGATGCGCGAGGCGCTCAACGGCTTCGTGATCCGCGGCGT
>CAYVXO010000305.1:0-5339 GCA_964454485.1 uncultured Rubrivivax sp. | reverse complement strand
CGTCGTCCAGCGCGGCCCAGTCGGCCCGGGGGTGGCGCGCCATGAGCGCGCGGATCGGGATGGCGGCCAGGTCGTCGGTGCGCACCGAAGAAAGAGCGCCGCCGTAGCGGCCGAAAGGGGTGCGCAGGGCGTCACAGATGAAGGCTTGGGGCATGGCGGGCGTCCGGAAGATAAATGCACTCGAAGATATGCATCATAGTGCCATGCCAAGAATCCTCAAACCCAGCGTAGAGGCCAGGGCGCGAGCAATGGCTCCCTCGTGTAAACCCGCATCAAGCAATATAGTGCTTGACACCTTCAGACCGCGCTCCTAGAGTCCACACAAGCAACATAGTGCATTCCATGAGCGAACTCCTTCAAAACCACCTGGGCGGCCGCTGGGTCGCCGGCACCGGCGTCGGCTCGGCGCTTTTCGATCCCGTGCTGGGCACCGAGCTCGTCCGCGTCGACGCGACCGGCCTGGACCTGCCACGCGGCTTCGCCTTCGCGCGCATTTCCGGCGGCGGCGCCCTGCGCGAGCTTGGCTACCGCCAGCGCGGCGAGCGGCTCGCCGCCGTGGTGAAGGTGCTGCAGGCGAACCGCGACGCCTACTACGAGATCGCCACCGCCAACAGCGGCACAGTGAAGAACGACTCGGCGGTCGACATCGACGGCGCGATCTACACGCTCTCCACCTACGCCAAGCTGGCCGCCACGCTGCCCGAAGGCCGCTTCCTCGCCGACGGCGACGCGGTGTCGCTGGCCAAGGACAACGCCTTCCAGAGCCGTCACGTGCAGGTTCCGGTGCGCGGGCTGGCGCTGTTCATCAACGCCTTCAACTTCCCGGCCTGGGGACTGTGGGAGAAGGCAGCGCCGGCGCTGCTCTCCGGCGTGCCGGTGGTCGTGAAGCCGGCCACCGCCACCGCCTGGCTCACGCAGCGCATGGTGAAGGACGTGGTCGACGCCGGCGTGCTGCCGGCGGGCGCGCTCTCGGTGGTCTGCGGCAGCTCGGCCGGCCTGCTGGACGCGCTGCAGCCTTTCGACGTGCTCTCGTTCACCGGCAGCGCCGAGACGGCCGCCACCATCCGCCGCCACGCCGCGGTGGCCGAGCGCTCGGTGCGCGTCAACATCGAAGCCGATAGCCTGAACAGCGCCCTGCTCCTGCCAGGCGTTGCACCCGGCTCGGCCGCCTTCGAAGCGCTGGTGAAGGAAGTGGCGCGCGAGATGACGGTGAAGTCGGGCCAGAAGTGCACCGCGATCCGGCGCGTGCTGGTGCCCGCCGCGCTCTACGAGGCCACCGCCGAAGCCGTGTCGGCGCGCCTGGCCAAGACCACCGTCGGCAACCCGCGCAGCGAATCCGTGCGCATGGGCTCGCTCGTGAGCCGCGCCCAGCTCGCTTCGGTGCGCGAAGGGCTCGAGTACCTGAAGACGCAGGCGCAGGTGCTGCACGACGGCGCCGCGCACGCGCTGGTCGACGTCGACCCCGACGTGGCCTGCTGCGTCGGCCCCACGCTGCTGGGCACGAAGAACCCCGACGCCGCCGACCGCGTGCACGCGCACGAGGTCTTCGGCCCGGTGGCCACGCTGGTGCCTTACCGCGACCTCGGCCACGCATTGGCGCTCGTCCGCCGCGGCGAAGGCTCGCTCGTCGCGTCGCTTTACGGCAGCGACGACGCTGCGCTCGCCGCCACCGCACTGGACCTGGCGGACAGCCACGGCCGCGTGCACGTGGTGAACCCTTCCGCCGCCGCGCTGCACAGCGGCCACGGCAACGTGATGCCGCAGTCGCTGCACGGTGGCCCCGGCCGCGCCGGCGGCGGCGAGGAACTGGGCGGCCTGCGTGCGCTCGGCTTCTACCACCGGCGCGCCGCCGTGCAGGCCGCGCCTTCGGTCTTGCAGGCGTTGGCCGGCGCATGACCGTCGGGTTCGTCGAGATCGACTGGCGCGGCCGCCGCGTCAGCATCGAACACGAATGGATCGGCAATGCCGCCGGCCCGCTCGTCGTGTTCCTGCACGAGGGCCTGGGCTCGCTGGCGATGTGGCGCGACTTCCCGGCCCGCCTGTGCGCGGCCACCGGCACGCGCGGCCTCGTCTATTCGCGCCCCGGCTACGGCCGCAGCACGCCGCGCGCACCCGAGGAAGCCTGGGACCTGGACTTCATGCACCGCCAGGCGCACGAGGTGCTGCCTTCGCTGCTGGCGGCACTGGGCGTGACCGAACCGCCCTGGCTCTTCGGCCACAGCGACGGCGCCTCGATCGCGCTGCTCTACGCGGCGCGATACCCGCTCGCCGGCGCGGTGGTGCTGGCGCCGCACATCCTGGTCGAGGACCTCTCCGTGCAGAGCATCGAGAAGGCGCGCATCGCCTACGAAACCACCGACCTCAGGCAGCGGCTGGCGAAGTACCACGACGACCCCGACTCGGCCTTCTACGGCTGGAACCGCATCTGGCTGCATCCGCCGTTCCGGCAGTGGAGCATCGAGGAGGAGATCCGTTCCATCACCTGCCCGCTGCTGGCGGTGCAGGGGCTGGACGACGAGTACGGCACGCTGGAACAGGTGCGCGGCATCGCCCGCCGCCTGCCGCAGACGCGCCTGCTCGAACTGCCCGACTGCGGCCACTCGCCGCACCGGGATCGACCCGAAGCCGTGATCGCCGCCGCCCGCGACCTCTTCACAATAGTTTAGTTCTAAACTAAACTGATTCAAACTTCAAGCAATTCGAGGAACGGAGACAAGCCATGACCCTGCACCGCATCGCGCTGGCCGCCACGCTGGCCGCCCTGCCCCTTTTCGCCCAGGCCCAGGCGAAACTGAAGGTCGGCCTCATGCTGCCCTACACCGGCACCTACGCCGCGCTGGGCACCGCCATCGAGAACGGCTTTCGCCTCTACGTGAACGAGCAGGGCGGCAAGCTCGCCGGCCGCGAGGTGGAGTTCTTCAAGGTCGACGACGAAAGCGACCCCGCCAAGGCCACCGACAACGTGAACAAGCTCGTCAAGCGCGACAGCGTCGACGTGCTGGTGGGCACGGTGCACAGCGGCGTGGCGATGGCGATGGCCAAGGTGGCCAAGGAGACCGGCACCCTGCTCGTGGTGCCCAACGCCGGTGCCGACGCGGTGACCGGCCCGATGTGCGCCCCCAACATCTTCCGCTCCAGCTTCAGCAACTGGCAGCCCGGCTACGCGATGGGCGAGGTGGTGGCCAAGAAGGGTCACAAGAAGGTGGTCACCATCACCTGGAAGTACGCCGCCGGCGACGAGAGCGTGCGCGGCTTCAAGGACGCCTTCGAGAAGGCCGGCGGCCAGGTGGTGAAGGAGTTGTCGCTGCCCTTCCCCAACGTCGAGTTCCAGGCCCTGCTGACCGAGATCGCGGCCACCAGGCCCGATGCGGTGTACACCTTCTTCGCCGGTGGCGGCGCGGTCAAGTTCGTCAAGGACTACGCCGCCGCGGGCCTGAAGAAGAGCATCCCGCTCTACGGCGCCGGCTTCATCACCGACGGCACGCTGGAAGCCCAGGGCGCCGACGCCGAAGGCCTGCTCACCACGCTGCACTATGCCGACAGCCTGAACACGCCGCGCGACAACGCCTTCCGCCTCGCGTACGCCAAGGCCTTCAAGCTGCAGCCCGACGTCTACGCGGTGCAGGGCTACGACGCGGCGCAGATCCTGGCCATCGGCCTCGGCGCGGTGAAGGGCGACACGAGCAGGAAAGCCGAGATCGCCGCCGCGATCGAGAAGGCGAAGATCGACAGCCCGCGCGGCCCGTTCACGTTGAGCAAGGCGCACAACCCGGTGCAGGACATCTACCTGCGCCAGGTGGGCGGCAAGGAGAACAAACTGGTCGGCGTGGCCTCGAAGAACCTGGCCGACCCGGCGCGCGGCTGCAAGCTCTGAGCCTGCCCATGGACCTGGCCACCTTCCTGATCCAGTGCCTGAACTCGCTGCAGTACGGGCTGCTGCTGTTCCTGGTGGCCAGCGGGCTGACGCTGATCTTCGGGATCATGGGCGTCATCAACCTCGCCCACGGCAGCTTCTACATGATCGGCGCCTACATGGCGTTCTCGCTCGCGCCGGTGGTCGCGGCCACCTTCGGCGGCGGCTTCTTCGCCACCCTGCTGGTGGGCACCGTGCTGGCGGTGGCGCTGGGCTACGTGCTGGAGTGGGCCTTCTTCAGCTTCCTCTACGAACGCGAGCACCTGCAGCAGGTGCTCATGACCTACGGCCTGATCCTGGTGTTCGAGGAACTGCGCAGCCTCGTCGTCGGCGACGACGTGCACGGCGTGCAGGCGCCTGAGATCCTGGCCGGCACGCTGCCGCTGGGCGACGTGATGACCTACCCGGTCTACCGCCTGTTCGTGAGCGGCGTCTGCCTGGCGCTGGCCGCCGGCATGTGGTTCGTGTTCACGAAGACGCGGCTGGGCATGATGATCCGCGCCGGCAGCACCAACCGCGAGATGGTGCAGAGCCTGGGCATTGACATCAAGTTCCTCTACCGCGTGGTGTTCGCCGCCGGCGTGGCCATCGCGGTGCTGGCGGGCATGGTGGCAGCGCCGGTGAGCAGCGTCTACCCGGGCATGGGCAACGGCGTGCTCATCGTCTGCTTCGTGGTGGTGGTGATCGGCGGCATCGGCTCGATCCGCGGCGCGCTCTTCGCGGCGCTGCTCATCGGCGCGGTCGACACTTTCGGCAAGGTGCTGCTGCCCAGCGCCGCCGGCGTGCTGGTCTACGTGCTGATGGCGCTGATCCTGCTGTGGAAGCCCGACGGCCTCTTCAAGGCTGCCTGACACCATGAACAGCCGCCTCGCCTTCGTGATCGCGTGCTTCGGCGCGCTCGCCCTGTGGCCGCTGGCCGCGGGCTCCTACGGCATCGACCTCGTCACCAAGATCATGGTCTTCGCCATCTTCGCGCTCAGCCTGGAACTGCTGGTCGGCACTACCGGCCTGGTGTGTTTCGGCCAGGCCGCGTTCTTCGGCATCGGCGCCTATGCGGCGGTGATGCTCTCGCCTTCGAGCGACGCCGCTTCGCTGCTGTGGCTGCTGCCGGCCTGCGTGGTGGCGGCGGCGCTTTACGCGCTGATGGTGGGCGCGCTCTCGCTGCGCACCAAGGGCGTCTACTTCATCATGGTGACGCTGGCTTTCGCGCAGATGGCCTACTACGTGGTGCACGACACGCCTTTCGGCGGCGGCACCGACGGCATCTACCTCAACGTGAAGCCGGTGCTCGGTTCGCTGCTGGACCTCGACAAGCCGCTCGTGCTCTACGGTTTCACGCTCGCCTGCCTGGTGGCGGTGTTCGGCTTCCTCGCGCTGCTGCTGCGTTCGCCGTTCGGGCGCGCGCTGGCGGGCATCCGCGTCAACG
>CAYVXO010000304.1:0-5390 GCA_964454485.1 uncultured Rubrivivax sp. | reverse complement strand
GCGCGGCGAGGAGCGCGAACGCTGAGCACGGTTCGTCTCGTCGACCTTGAAGGCGACGCCGAGCGCGGGATCCTGGTGGTCACCAGGAGCGCGCATGCAGCAACTCATCGACCTTCGCCACGAGACGCCCGAGGCCATCTCACTGCAGGCCATCGGCGCGTTCATGGAAGTCGGCCGGCCGGCGGTCGTGCTCTTCAGCGGTGGCAAGGACTCGTCGGTGCTGCTCAACCTTGCGCTCACCGCCGCCGTCGAACAGGCCAGGCACGGCCGCAACCCAATGGTCGTCATCGCCCACAGCGACGTCGGCGTCGAGAACCCAGAGATCCAGCGCCTTGTCAGCGGCGAGATCGCCAGGGCGGCCCGGTTCGCCCGCGAGCATGGCGTGACCGCCGTCGTGCGGGTGGCGACGCCGGCCTTCTGGGACACGTTCCCGGTGCGGGTGATCGGCGGCCGCGCGCTTCCGACTTTTCCGGACTCCCGACGGGACTGCCAGACCGACCTGAAGCGCCTGCCGAACGAGCGGGAGTTGGCGCTCATCGAGCGCGAGCTGGCGGCCAAGGGCTGGCCCCAGCCGGTACTCATGACGGGTGTGCGGCGCGACGAGTCGGCCGTCCGTGCCGCGAGCGTGAAGGGGCGCGGGGAGAAGGCTGTCACGCTCTGGACGGACACGGAGGGTCGGCTACGGCTCAGCCCGCTGCTGGAGTGGGCAGTGGACGATGTCTGGCAGTACCTCGGCCTGGCCAACGCGGGCGTGATCCCGTCGTACAGCCGCTTCGAGGAGACGATGCAGACCTACCAGGCCGCCGGAGGCAGCAGTTGCGTGGTGGTGGCCGACGCCGAGATGCAGAAGCACTCGAAACCCTGCTCGAGCCGGTTCGGCTGCTGGGTGTGTACCGCGGTCCGCGAGGACAAGTCGCTGCGGCAGATGATCGAGACCGACCGGGATCGCTACGGCTACATGGCGCCGCTGGCCGCGCTGCGGGATTTCATCGCCTACACGCAGTACGACTGGTCGCGCAGGCAGTACGTCGGGCGGAGCATCGTGGACGGGTTCATCGAGGTCGGCGCCGACACGTACTCGCCCGCGATGCTCGCCGAACTGCTTCGGTACGCCTTGAGTGCGCAGAAGCTGTCGGGTGTGCCGATCATCAGTGCCGCACAACTGATCGCGATCGACGCCCGCTGGTCGCAGTATGCGATCGCCGAACCGTTCAGCGCGCTGAGGATCTGGAAGCAGGTCGAAGACGGCGCGCTCTGGACGCCGCCCCCGATCAAGCCCTATCCGAAGACGGCGGTGCCCAAGCTCGGGAAGATCCACGTGGGGGACTGGAACGACGACGTGACCTCGGCGCTGGAGGTGACCGGCCTGCGCAATCCGGCCTGGGAGGACTTCGCGGAGACCTGCGGACCCGGCTTGCGCACCCTCTCGAGCGGAAGGGCGGTCATCGATGTCGAGGGCGACAGCGAGATCGACGAGGAGGGGGCTTGGCTGTTCCTGGACTTCGAGCTTGATCGCATGCTCAAAGACCGCCGAACGACGGAAGGCTACTGGACGGCCGGCTTCGAGACCTACCTGTCGTTCGGCCTGGTCCAGCCGGCCAAAGGCCAGTCGGCGCGCGTCGACGAAATCCTGCGGCGTTCGCAATGGCGGCAGCGCCACGGCTTGCATGGACAGCCCTCCCTCGAAACCCTGCGCAGCCGTCTGACCGTGCGGTACCCCAGACAGGGCGAACTGTTCGAAAAACTCGACGAGGCTCCGGCGTGATGTCGCTCGTCCTCGCGGCCGGCACCCCCTTTGTGGGGCAATCGAAGGAGCGCCCGCCGAGGGCGGAAGGCGTTGCGCCGCACAAGCACCGGGCCGACCTCAGCGGAAGCCAGGTGATCACGCTCGCTCCCCATGGCGGGTGCATCCGCAGTGGCGCTTGAACGCGGGCCCGGGCCCGGCAGACTGGTCCCGAAAGGATCGAACTCATGGTCGAAGACAAGTCGAAGCTAGTGGCCAGGGACGCCTACACCCACGAGATCCGGGACGGAAGCGGGGAGTGGATCTGGCTGGGTGACGAACTGAGCATGCAGGTGATCTTCAGGAACTTGACCGGGGAGAACTTCGCGGGCAAGCCGGCGACCGCCCATGCGGACTACCTGAGCTGGATGAGGCACTTCACGGCGGCTTCCTGGCCGGGACGAAGTGACCCGCTGGGGCCGGGCAGGACAATCGAACTCGCGCCCATCAGCGGGACGCCGATCGCCCGGTTCAGATTCGGGTCGTAGACCAGGAAGGAGGTCACCATGGATGCCGAGGAACTGGCCCGGACGTTGGTCGCTGCGCTTCCCAAGGGTGTGCCAGGACTCTTCAATCCCTGGGCCGACGTGTGCGGAGACGATCTCGGGTCGAATGGGCCGGAGGCCAAGCAGCGGCGGCTGCAGCAACATCTGGACTGCGATGCGGAGTTCATCCTCTGCGGCGAAGCGGCGGGCTGGCAGGGCATGCGGCACACGGGGCTGGCCTTCACCAGCGAGCGGCACGTGTTGGACGGCGCCGTGCCCCGGCTGGTTGACGCACCGGGACGGTTGACCTCGAGGTCCCGTCCGTTTGCTGAGCCTTCGGCCACGCTGGTTTGGCGATCGCTGTACGCGCTGGACATCGCGGAGCGAGCGATGATGTGGAACGCATTGCCGATGCACCCGCACGCTCGTGGCGACCCGCGCTCCAATCGCACGCCGACCGACGCTGAGCTCACCCACGGCCGCACGCCTCTCCGGTTGCTGTTGGCAGCCTTTCCGCGCGCGGCGGTGGTCGCGGTCGGCAAGAAGGCGGCCGAGCAACTGGTCCGGCTTGGCGTGCCGCCTGCCGCTGCTGTCCGGCATCCGGCCAACGGTGGCGCGCGGGCATTCGCGCAAGGCTTGGAGGCCTGCGTCAAGGCGCGGCGGAGGCGTTGAGCGTGCCCGACAACCACACGGGGGCCGGCTCTGCCGGCGACCGGTTTTGGCTGCTCCACGAGCTGGCGAGAGACCATCCGCTCCGCCGGCAGCCGCTCGGGATGCTGGCAGCCCAGTGCCGCAACCGGCACTCCAAGGAGTGGCGCGATGTCGCGCGCTGGCGCATCGCGAGCTGCGCATTCGACGACTTGGGTGAGGCCTGGACGACCACCGGCGAGTTTCGGGTCAGGGCGCCCTGAGCGTTGCGGTCTCGGCCAGACGCAGACCTTGAAGGCGAGGTGGTCGGCGAGATCCTGAAGGTCCAGTCAACGGACCTTGCAGGCACCTCGCATGAACGACCTCGACACGGACTCGGTCCAAAGCGCGATCGCTGAACTCAAGGCCAAGGGGTACGGTGTCCGCCGAACCCCGGGCCCATGCCAGCGCGAAGCCAGCTATGCCTTTGTGTTGAGCCGGCCGATGATGGCGACGGCGCTCTTCGGTCCGGCGCGCTCGAGCGTCTTCGCAGCCTGGGCATCGGCGCAGGAGCATGCAGAACAGGGCGAGACCGCTGCGTCGAAGCAGCGGCTGGCGCCGTTCTATGCGGCGGAGTTGCCCTCAAGCGCCTTCGACGCTTCGGCCATCGCGCAGCGTTTCGGTGTCGATGTCGAGTCAGCCGAGCGCCAGGTGGAGCAGTTGCGCTGTCAGTCGATCTTCCTGAGCGAGACCTACCAGGTCAACGTCCAGTTCCTTAGCCACCCCTTCGGGCCGAACCTCGGCGACGTGGCGTGGCTGTCCATCAAGCGTCGCGATCGTGAGGTGGTCCGGGACTGGCGCGAACTGCAGGCCATCAAGAACGCGATCGTCGGGCCCGAGCACGAAGGGTTCGAGCTCTACCCCGCCGAGTCGCGGCTGGTCGACACCGCGAATCAGTTCCACCTCTTCGTGTTCATGGACGCGAAGGTGCGCATGCCCGTGGGCTTCCTGGAGCGGGAGGTGACTGGCGCCGATGCGGCAAGGGCGGTCGGCGCCACGCAACGTGAGCTGCCCGAAAGCGCGTGATGGCGGTCGATGTCCTGGAAGTGCCGGTCGAGCGCGATGCCGCGCGCGCCGCGCGCAAGGCCGGGCCCATCCTGCGGGTCGGCATCCCGACCACCGGCGGCAGGATCCTCAAGGCTGCCAGGGATGCAGGCTACAGCGTCCTGTTCAGCACCAACGCCTTCATGAACCGCGATGGCAATGGCGAGGTTGTGAGCGTGCGCCGGCCCGACCCCGAGCAGTTTGCCGGCCTGGACGCTGCGCTGGACAGCGCCGGCTACGTGGCGATGGCCAGGTACCGCGGTTTCCCTTGGACGATCGAGCAGTACCTGGACCTGGTGGAGAGCTGGCCATGGGCCTGGTACGCCAGTTGGGACCAGTGCGTCGAACCCGAGATCGCAACGTCCAAGATCGACGTGTACTTCCGCCTGGCCGAGACCTGCCGGCTGCTGTCCGAGGTGCGGATGCGGGCACGGGATCGGGGATTGCCCGACCCAATGCCTGTCGTGCAGGGGTGGGAGGTCGACCACTACCGGTGGTCGCTTGACCATCTGCCGCTGGCTTCGTGGCCGAAGCTGCTGGGCGTGGGCTCAATGTGCCGGCGCCATGTGCACGGGCCGAACGGCATCCTGGCGATCGTAGAGGCGCTCGACCGTGTCTTGCCGGACGGCGTTGGCTTGCACCTGTTCGGAGTGAAGGGGACGGCTCTGCGCTTCCTCAGCGACCATCCACGCATCGCCAGCGTCGACTCGATGGCCTGGGACTTCGCGGCCCGTCGCCAGGTGCCGATCGGCCGAACCGCGGACAAGCGCATCGACGTGATGCATGCCTGGGTGCGCCGGAACGCCTCACAGCTTGAACTGCCGAAGGCGCCCTACGAACTGCAGTTATTTGACGAACCCAGCGAAGCGGCTTCCGCCGAATTGGAGGAGTGGTTGGAACTGGTGGTGGACAACCAGACCGATGCGGTCAGCGCCTGGCACCACTGCATGAGGACCTGGGTCGGTGGGTGAATGCCACGGCGATGAGGCGCGGCCGGGCTACACGCCCAGGCGCAGGTCCAAGAACCAGTGGCCGCACCGAGAAGCGATGCACTGTGGAGAGGCGAGGGGCTGGATCTCCTGCGGCGGGGTAGCGCACTCCATCGCCCGATAGTCACCCAGGATCTTCATGGACTGAGCACGAGCGGCTGTGACATTGGCCGCGTTGGCCGCGGTCCGCTTGCATCCGATCGGCACGGGCTCGCACTGCGCATTCGCCGTGCAATCCTGCCAGGCTGCTGGAAACTGCGCTCGGGCGTCATCGGCGCGGCGAAGCCTGCCGAAGTCTGTTGCCGGTGTAGTGCGCGCGTTGGCAATGAGCAGGACCGAGGGATGGCTCGTGGCCGGTCCCGCATAGAGCCACCGCTGGCCAACGGCGAAGGCGATGGAGCA
>CAYVXO010000303.1:0-5418 GCA_964454485.1 uncultured Rubrivivax sp. | reverse complement strand
CAGGAGGCGGCTCGGCAGGAGGCGGCTCGGCAGGAGGCGGCTCGGCAGGAGGCAGCTCGGCAGGAGGCAGCGCGCCAAGAGGCAGCGCGCCAAGAAGCCGCTAGGCAGGAAGCCGCGCGTCAGGAAGCCGCTAGGCAGGAAGCCGCGCGTCAGGAAGCCCAGCGCCAGGAGCAGATCCGCCAAGCCCAGGAGGCCGAGGCGCGGCGCCAGGCCGAAGCCCAGGCGCGCCAGCGGGCGGCCGAACAGGAAGCCGCCCGACTCGCCGCTCAACAGGCCGCTCAGCAGGCCGCGCAGCAAGCCGCTCAACAGGCCGCCCAGCGCGGCCGCGGCGACGGCAACGCGCCTTCCGGCCGCGGCGAGGGCACGCCCGACGCGCCGCCGGGCCAGCGTGCCGGACAGGGCAGCACTTCGCTGGGCACCGAGAAGCCGAGCCCCGCGACCCAGCCCACGCTGTCGGCCACGCCGCGCGCCACCGAGGCGCGCCCGGGCATCACGCTGCCGTTGGCGGTGCCGGAAGACCCGCGGCGCCGGCTGCTGCTGGTCGACCGCAACCCGCGCCAGCTGGGCGCGGTCACCTACGCCGAAGGCTGGCGCCAGAAGGTCGAGGTCAACGCCTCGCTCGAAGCGCTGAAGGGCGTGGCGCCCGGCTCGTACACGAACCCGATGGTCACGGTGGCGCTGCGCGCCGACGGCAGCGTGGAAAGCGTGGTCGTCAACCGCTCCAGCGGCGTGCCGCAGGTCGACGAGGCGGTGCGCCGCATCGTGCTCTCGCTCGCCCCCTTCGCACCCTTCCCGCGCGACCTGGCGCAGGACTTCGACGTGCTGGAGATCCGCCGCGTCTGGACCTTCGACAACGCGGTGCGCCTGTTCAACGGCTCGCGCTAGCGTCGCCCGCAGCCGACACCCGAACCGGCCCCGATGCGCCCGGCCCCGCCGGCAGGCCAGAATGCGCGCTCATGCGGACCGAAGCGACCCGATGAACCTGGCCCTGCACCGCCTGCTGTGGCGCCTGGGCTGGGCCGACGCCCCCACGGCGCGCGGCGAGCGCGTCGCCACCTACCCGGCGCTGGTGGTCTGCGAGGAATGCGACACCGTGCACCGGCGCGCCGACCTCGCCGAAGGCGAGCTGGCGCGCTGCTCGCGCTGCGGCGCCACGCTCGGCCGCGGCCACCGGCTGGAGCCGGCCTCGCTGCTGGCGCTGGCGCTGGCTTCGGCGATCGTGTTCGCGATCGGCAACCTCTCCGAGATCGTGACGCTGGAGTTCGGCGGCCAGCAGGTGGAAGCCTCGCTGCCGGAGGCCATCGCCGCCACCTGGACCAGCGGCCAGCAGGCGGTGGCGGCGCTGGCGGCGGCCACGGCCTTCGTCTTCCCGCTCGCGGTGGTGGTGCTGCGGCTGTGGGTGCTGGTGCCGCTGGTGCTGCAGCGGCGCACGAGTTCGTTCCTGCCGCTGATGCGCGCGCTGCGCTGGGTCACGCGCTGGAGCATGGTGGAGGTGTTCCTGCTCGGCGTGCTGGTGGCGGTGGTGCGCAGCGCCGGCATGGCCACCGTGGTGCCGGGGGCCGGCATGTTCGCCTACACCGCGCTGATGCTGCTGCTGGCGGCCCAGCAGGCCTCCGGCCTGCACGGGCTGTGGCGCCACGCCGAATCGCTGGGGCGGCCGTGAGCGTGGAAGCGCCGTCGCCACCCGCCGCGCTGCCGAGCGCGCGTTCGCTCGGCCTGTGGCATTGCGAATGCTGCGGCCTCGTCTCGCAGGCGCGGCCCGGGGAGGCGCACGCCCGCTGCCCGCGTTGCCGCTTCCCGCTGCACGACCGCAAGCCCTACAGCCTGCAGCGCTCGATCGCCTTCCTGGTGGCCGCGGTGCTGCTGTACATCCCGGCCAACGTGCTGCCGGTGATGGGCACCGCCAGCGTGCTGGGCGACGAGGAGCACACCATCCTGGGCGGCATCGCCGAGCTCTGGCACGCCGGTTCGTACGAGCTGGCGGCCATCGTCTTCGTGGCCAGCATCGCGGTGCCCATCCTCAAGATCGCCGCGCTGCTGCTGCTGGTGGCGACCTCGGCGCGCCGCTCGCGCTGGCGCCAGCTGGAACGGGCGCGGCTGTACCGCCTGGTCGAGACCGTCGGCCACTGGTCGATGCTGGACGTCTTCGTCGTCGTCATCCTGGTGGGCATGGTGCGCTTCGGCGCCTTCGCCAGCGTGAGCCCCGAGCCCGGCCTGCTGGCCTTCGGCGGCGTGGTCGTGGCCACCATGCTGGCGGCGAGCGCCTTCGACCCGCGCCTGATCTGGCCCGACGACGAACCCGCTCCCGACGATACTGCGCGCCGATGAACACGACCCCGCCCGCCGCCCCGCCGCCTTCGGTCGCCGAACCGGTGATCGTGCGCGCCAGCCGGCTGCGCCTGTCGCTGGTGTGGATCGTGCCGCTGGTGGCGCTGGTGGCCGGCGCCATCCTGGTGGTGCGCACGATCACGCAGACCGGGCCGATGATCACCATCACCTTCCGCAGCGCCGACGGCCTGGAGGCCGGCCGCACCGACGTGCGCTACAAGGAGGTGACGATCGGCCGCGTGGCCAGCGTGGCGCTCAGCCCCGACCGCGGGCGCGCGCTGGTGCGCGTGCGGCTCAACAAGTCGGCCGCCGAGCTGGCGGTGGCCGACACCAAGTTCTGGATCGTGCGCCCGCGCGTGGGCACCGGCGGCATCAGCGGGCTGGGCACGCTGCTGTCGGGCGCCTACATCGGCACCGACGCCGGCGAGTCGCCCGACGAGGAGCGTTTCTTCACCGGCCTTGAAGCGCCGCCGTTCGTCATGCGCGGCGAGCAGGGGCGCACGGTGGTGCTCGACGCGCCGGACCTCGGTTCGCTCGACGTCGGCTCGCCGGTGTTCTACCGCCGCACGCGCGTGGGCCGCGTGGTCGGCTACACGCTCAACCCGCAGACCGACCGGCTGGAGGTGCGGCTGTTCATCGAGGCCCCGAACGAGTCGCTGGTGACGCGCGAGTCGCGCTTCTGGAACGCCAGCGGCGTGGACGTCACCGTCAACGCCAGCGGCCTGAACGTCAACACCGAGTCGCTCGCCTCGCTGGTGGGCGGCGGCATCGCCTTCGGCAATCCGCCGGGCGTGCAGGGCGCGGCGCCGGCCCCCGACGGCCAGCGCTTCACGCTCTACGCCGACCGGCGCGCCGCGCTCGCGCCGGCCGACGGCCCGCCGCAGCGCGTGCGCTTCGTCTTCGACCCCGGCATGCGCGGGCTCGCGGCCGGCGCGCCGGTGGAACTGCTGGGCAACGAGATCGGCAACGTGCGTTCGGTGGTCGTGCACTACGACGCCCGCCGCGGCCGCTTCCCGACCGAGGTGCAGGCCGACATCTACCTCTCGCGCCTGGGCGAGGCGCGCGACGAGTTCCTGAAGTCCGCCGGCGCCGGCAGCGCGCCGGCCGACGTGCGCTTCCTGCAGCGGCTGGTGGGGCAGGGCCTGCGCGCCAGCCTGAAGAGCGGCAGCATCCTCACCGGCCAGCCCTACGTCTCGCTCGACCTGGCGCGCCAGGCGCCGCGCGCGGCGCTGGTGATGGCGGGCAACGTGGCGACGCTGCCCACGCTGGCCGGTGGCAGCGGCGACCTGCAGGCGCAGGCCGGCGAGGTGCTGGACCGGCTGGCGCGCATCGACTTCGAAGCCATCGGCGCCCGCCTCGAGCAGGCGCTGAAGAACGCCGGCGAGGCCGGCGCCACCGCGCAGGGCACGCTGCGCAGCGCCGGCGAGGCCGCGGTGCAGCTGCAGAAGACGCTGGAAGGCGCCGACGGCGCGATCCGCCAGCTGGCGCCGCCGCTGCAGGCCGCGCTGGTGGAAGCGCAATCCGCGCTGAAGGCGCTGCAGGGCACACTGGGCGAGCTGGACCGCAACGTCGCCCAGCCCGACGCGCCGCTGCAGCGCAGCGCCGGCCAGACCCTGAGCGAGATGCAGCGGGCCGCGCGCGCCCTGCGCGTGCTGGGCGACTACCTGCAGCAGCACCCCGAGTCGCTGCTGCGCGGCAAGCCCGACGACCCCGAAACCGGCATGGAAGGACGCCGATGAAACTGGCCCTGCGCCGGACCCCGTGGGTGCTGAGCGCCGCTCTCGTGCTGGCCGCGTGCGGCTCGGCCCCGCCGCCGCGCTTCCACAGCCTGCTGGGCGCGCCGCTGAAGCCGGCCGCGCCGGCGCTGGCCTGGCAGCTGGCCACGCTCACGGTGCCGGCGCAGGTGGACCAGCCGCAGTTCGTGCTGCGGCGCGCCGACGGCAGCTACGCGGTGCTGGAACAGGAGCGCTGGGTCGCGCCCTTGCAGGACGAGTTGCGCGAGGCGCTGGCCGAACGGCTGGCGGCGCGCCTGGGGCCACCGGCGGCGCCGCCCGCGGCCGGCCATGCCGACTGGCGCGTCACGGTCGAGGTGCAGCGCTTCGATGCCGCGCCCGGCCGCGCCACGCTCTCGGCGCTGTGGCGCGTGCAGGGCGGCAGCACCAGCCTGCGCTGCACGGCGCAGCTGGAGGAAGGCGTGGCCGATGGCGTGCCGGCACTCGCCGCCGGCCAGCGGCGCAACGTCGAGCGCCTGGCCGCGGCGCTGGCCGACGCGCTGCTGCAGCTGGACGCCGGCCGCACACCGGCTTGCCCGGGCTGAGATCTCGCTAGCGTGCCGCCAGGCGCGCCGCCGCGCGTTCGGCCAGCGTCGCCAGGCCGGCGGCGCGGCTGACCTGCAGTGCACGTTCGTAGTAGTCGCGCGAAGCCGCGATCTGGCCGCGTCGCTCCTCGTTCTCGGCCGCGTGGATGAGGTCGAGCGCGATGCGTTCGGGCAGCCCGAGCGCGCGGTCCTCGGCCAGTGCCTGCGCCAGCAGCGCGGCGGCGCCGGTGGTGTCGCCCGCCTTCGTGAGCGCGCGGCCCTGCAGGCGCAGCGCGTTGGCGTGTTCGGCACCGGTGGCCGCGGCCGCCGCGTGCGCGGCCAGGCTGGCGGCGCGTGCGGCCTCGCCCTGCTGCAGGGCGACGGCGGCACGCACGTTGTCCATTGCCGGCGCCACTGCGCAAGGCGCGGCGCAGCCTTCCTGCGCGCGGTCGGCCCAGGCCAGCGCGTCGGCGTTGCGGCCGGCGTCCAGCGCGACCAGCGCCTTGCGCGCCGCCGCCTGCTGCAGCAGCGGCACCGGCGTGCGCTGCGCGGTGTCCAGCACGTGATCGAGCTCGGCCTCGGCCTCGGCCGGTCGGCCGGCGCGGGCGTGCACCGCGGCCAGGTTCAGGCGCGCAGTGGCGATGCCATCGAAGTCCTCCACCGACTCGGCGGCCACGAGCGCGCGGCCGAACGCGGCCTGCGCGCCGGCCAGGTCGCCGCGCGCGAGCGCACGCTGCCCGGCCAGTTGCGCCGCCTGCACGGCGGCCTGCGGCGGGCTCTGCGACTTGGGCGGG
>CAYVXO010000302.1:0-5439 GCA_964454485.1 uncultured Rubrivivax sp. | reverse complement strand
CTTCGGCGATCACGTTGGTGGCGTCGGCCAGCACGTCGAGCACGCGCATGCGGTTGACCGAGACCATCATCTGGAAGGCGCGCGAGTACAGGAAGTCGCCCACCAGCACGCTGGCGGCGTTGCCGAAGATCGCGTTGGCGGTGGCGCGGCCGCGCCGCAGCGAGGATTCGTCGACGACGTCGTCGTGCAGCAGCGTCGCGGTGTGGATGAACTCGACGATCGCCGCCAGTTCGTAGCGCTCCGGGCCCTCGAAGCCCAGCGCCTCGGAGAACAGCAGCACCAGCCGCGGCCGGATGCGCTTGCCGCCGGCGGAGATGATGTAGCGGGAAATCTGGTCGATCAGCGCCACGCGCGAGGCCAGGCGCTCACGGATGACGGCATCGACCTGCCGCATCGCGGCGTCGATGGGATCCGCGGTCGGGGCGGCGGGAGCGGTGGTTTCGAGCACAGCGGGGCGGCGACGTCGTGGCGGATTATAGGAAGCGCGGTTCCCGGCCGGCCGCAGGTCCCGCGCAGGCAGGCGGATCGCACGGCGGGATGCTCGGCCAACCCCGGACCCGGGGTCGCCGGGTGCTATACTGGCAGGCTCTTCTCACTCCGGGCACGCACCACGGTGCCGGACCGGGGCGGCAGGGAGAAACGAAGACAGTCTTTCGAGAGGCACGTATGTACGCGGTCATAAAAACCGGTGGCAAGCAATACAAGGTTGCTGCCGGCGAGAAGATCAAGGTAGAACAGATTGCTGCGGAACCGGGCCAGGAAATCGTGATCGATCAGGTGCTCGCCGTCGGCGACGGTGCGGACCTGAAGGTCGGGACTCCCCTGGTGGCAGGCGCGAGCGTGAAGGCCACGGTCGTGGCGCACGGCAAGCACGACAAGGTGCGCATCTTCAAGATGCGCCGCCGCAAGCACTACCAGAAGCACGGCGGTCACCGCCAGCAATACACGGAGCTGGAAATCAGCTCGGTGAACGCCTGAAGGGGGTAACGCACCATGGCACAGAAGAAGGGCGGCGGCTCCACCCGCAACGGCCGCGATTCGCAGCCGAAGATGCTGGGCGTGAAGGTGTTCGGCGGTCAGGCCGTTTCGGCCGGTTCGATCCTCGTGCGCCAGCGCGGCACCAGGTTCCACGCCGGCAACGGCGTCGGCATGGGCCGTGACCACACCCTGTTCGCGCTCGTCGACGGCAAGGTCGGCTACGAGGTCAAGGGCCCGCAGAACCGCCAGACGGTGTCCGTCACGCCGGCCTGAAGCCGCGCCGCACGGACGCCGAAGCCCCGCAGCGCCGGGGCTTCTTCGTTTCTCGGCACCCGCACCATGAAGTTCGTCGACGAAGCCACCATCGACGTCGCCGCCGGCGACGGCGGCAGCGGCTGCGTGAGCTTCCGGCGCGAGAAGTTCATCCCCTTCGGCGGCCCGAACGGCGGCGACGGCGGGCGCGGCGGCAGCGTCTGGGCGCAGGCCGACCGCAACATCAACACCCTCATCGACTACCGCTACGCGCGCCGCCACGAGGCGCGGAACGGGGAGCCCGGGCGCGGCAGCGACCAGTTCGGCGCCGCCGGCGACGACATCGTGCTGCGCATGCCGGTGGGCACCATCGTCTCCGACGCCGACACGGGCGAGGTGCTGACCGAACTGCTCGAGCACGAGCAGAAGGTGCTCATCGCCAAGGGTGGCGACGGCGGCTTCGGCAACCTGCACTACAAGAGCAGCACCAACCGCGCGCCGCGCCAGAAGACGCCGGGCTGGCCGGGCGAGAAGAAGAAGCTCAAGCTCGAACTGCGCGTGCTCGCCGACGTCGGCCTGCTGGGCATGCCCAACGCCGGCAAGAGCACGCTGATCGCGGCCGTCTCGAACGCGCGGCCGAAGATCGCCGACTACCCCTTCACCACGCTGCACCCCAACCTGGGCGTGGTGCGCGTCGGCCCCGAGCGCAGCTTCGTCGTCGCCGACATCCCGGGCCTGATCGAAGGCGCGAGCGAAGGTGCGGGCCTCGGCCACCAGTTCCTGCGCCACCTGCAGCGCACGCGGCTGCTGCTGCACGTGGTGGACATCGCGCCGTTCGACGAAGGTGTCGATCCCGTCAAGCAGGCGCGCGCCATCGTCGCCGAGCTCAAGAAGTACGACCCCAAGCTGCACGCCAAGCCGCGCTGGCTGGTGCTCAACAAGCTCGACATGGTGCCGGTCGACGAGCGCGAAGCGCGCGTGAACGACTTCGTGCGCCGCTTCCGCTGGAAGGGCCCGGTGTTCGCGATCTCGGCGCTGGCGCGCGAAGGCCTGCAGCCGATGCTGGAAGCGATCCAGAACCACGTCGCCGCCCACGCCCATGAGTAGCGTCTTCGCCGGTGCCCGCCGCATCGTCGTCAAGGTCGGCTCCAGCCTCGTCACCAACGAAGGGCGCGGCGTCGACGCCGTCGCCATCGGCAACTGGGCGCGCCAGCTCGCCGCGCTGGCGAAGGACGGGCGCGAACTGGTCATGGTCTCCAGCGGCGCCATCGCCGAGGGCATGAAGCGGCTGGGCTGGAGCACGCGCCCGAAGGAGCTGCCCGAGCTGCAGGCCGCCGCCGCCGTCGGCCAGATGGGGCTGGCGCAGATGTACGAGACGCGGCTGTCGGAACAGGGTCTGCACAGTGCCCAGGTGCTGCTGACGCACGCCGACCTGGCCGACCGCGAGCGCTACCTGAACGCGCGCTCGACGCTGCTCACGCTGCTGTCGCTCAACGTCATCCCGGTGATCAACGAGAACGACACCGTCGTCAACGACGAGATCAAGTTCGGCGACAACGACACCCTGGGCGCGCTGGTGGCCAACCTGGTGGAGGCGGACGCGCTGGTGATCCTGACCGACCAGCGCGGCCTGTACAGCGCCGACCCGCGCAAGGATCCGCAGGCGCGCTTCATCGACGAGGCGACCGCCGGCGACCCGGCGCTGGAACGCATGGCCGGAGGCGCCGGCTCCAGCATCGGCCGCGGCGGCATGATCACCAAGGTGCTGGCCGCCCGGCGCGCCGCCGGCAGCGGCGCTTCCACCGTCATCGCCTCCGGCCGCGAGCCCGATGTGCTGCTGCGCCTGGCGCGCGGCGAAAGCATCGGCACCCTGCTGGTGGCCGGCACCGCCAAGATGGCGGCGCGCAAGCAGTGGATGGTCGACCACCTCCAGCTGCGCGGCGCAGTGGTGGTCGACGACGGCGCTGTCGCGAAGCTGCGCGACGAAGGCAAGAGCCTGCTGCCGATCGGCGTGGTCGAGGTGCAGGGCGAGTTCAGCCGCGGCGACGTGATCGCGGTGCGCTCGGCTTCGGGCGCCGAGCTGGCGCGCGGGCTGGCGAACTACTCTTCGGCCGAGGCGCGCCTCATCGCGCGCAAGCCATCTTCGCAGATCGAGGCACTGCTGGGCTACGCGAACGAGCCCGAGCTGATCCACCGGACCAACCTGGTCCTGGTGTAGAGAGGGCTACTCGGCGCCCTGCGGCGCCGGCGGGCCGAACTCGTCGAAGCGCGTTGCGCGCATGCCCGAGCGCAGGTAGCGGTTGTGGTGGTTCAAGCGCGGCAGGTAGCGCGCCAGTTCGGTGAGCGCCATCTCGTAGACCGAGCGCTTGAACTCGATCACCACGTCCAGCGGCACCCAGTAGTCGTTCCAGCGCCAGGCGTCGAATTCCGGGTGGTCGGTGGCGCGCAGGTTCATGTCGCTGTCGCGGCCCACCAGGCGCAGCAGGAACCAGATCTGCTTCTGCCCCTTGTAGTGGCCGCGCGCATCCTTGCGGATGTAGTGCTCGGGCACCTCGTAGCGCAGCCAGTCGCGCGTGCGGCCGATGATGCGCACGTGCTCGGGCAGCAGACCCACCTCTTCGTGCAACTCGCGGAACATCGCCTGCTCGGGCGATTCGCCGTGCTTGATGCCGCCTTGCGGGAACTGCCAGGAGTGCGTCCTGAGCCTCTTGCCCCAGAAAACCTGGTTGCGCGAGTTCAGCAGGACGATGCCGACGTTGGGCCTGAAGCCTTCCCTGTCGAGCATAATCGGACCCCGAATTTGTGACTGAAATCAATATAGCACCGGGCCGGTGCGGCACGCGAGCCCCTCGCTTTCCCGCATGCAGGGGGTGCGCGCCAGCTGCCCTGAGGCCGGTTGCGCGCATCGCATGAAAGCCTCGCAGACCTTCATCTCCACGCTCAAGGAAGCGCCCGCCGACGCCGAGATCGTCAGCCACAAGCTGATGATGCGAGCCGGCTTCATCAAGCGCCTGGGCGCCGGCATCTACAACTACATGCCGATGGGGCTTCGCGTCATCCGCAAGGTCGAGGCCATCATCCGCGAGGAGATGAACCGCGCCGGCGCGGTGGAACTGCTGATGCCGGTGGTGCAGCCGGCCGAGCTGTGGCAGGAAAGCGGCCGCTTCCAGGCCTACGGCCCCGAGCTGCTGCGCGTGAAGGACCGCCACGAACGCGACTTCGTGATCCAGCCCACCAGCGAAGAGGTCATCACCGACATCGCGCGCCAGGAGCTGCGCAGCTACAAGCAGCTGCCGCGGAACTTCTATCACATCCAGACCAAGTTCCGCGACGAGCGCCGGCCGCGCTTCGGCGTCATGCGCGGGCGCGAGTTCACGATGAAGGACGCCTACTCCTTCGACCGCGACAAGACCTCGGCGCTCAAGAGCTACCAGGTCATGTTCGACGCCTACAAGCGCATCTTCGACCGCTTCGGGCTGCAGTACCGCGCGGTGGCGGCCGACACCGGCGCGATCGGCGGCGACGCCTCGCACGAGTTCCAGGTCATCGCCGACACCGGCGAGGACGCGATCGCCTACTGCCCGGCCAGCGACTACGCCGCCAACGTGGAGCTCGCAGAGGCGGTGTCGCTGCTGCCTTCGCGCGCCGCGCCTTCGCAGCCGATGGCGAAGACGCCGACGCCGGGCAAGAGCACCTGCGAGGACGTGGCCGCGCTGCTGGGCATTCCGCTCGCGACCACGGTGAAGTCGCTCGTGCTGGCCACCGACGAGCGCAACGAGGCGGGCGACATCGTCGCCACCACGGTCTGGCTGCTGCTCGTGCGCGGCGACCACAGCCTCAACGAGGTGAAGGCCGGCAAGGTGCCGCCGCTGAAGGCCGGCTTCCGCTTCGCCACCGTGGCCGAGATCGAGGACCACTTCGGCTGCAAGCCCGGCTACCTGGGCCCCATCGGCACGAAGAAGCCGGTCAAGGTGGTGGCCGACCGCACGGTGGCGGCGATGGCCGACTTCGTCTGCGGCGCCAACGAGGCCGACTTCCACATCACCGGCGTCAACTGGGGCCGCGACCTGCCCGAGCCCGACCTCGTGGCCGACATCCGCAACGTCGTCGCCGGCGACCCTTCGCCCGACGGCAAGGGCGTGCTCGCCATCCAGCGCGGCATCGAGGTGGGCCACGTGTTCTACCTGGGCACCAAGAAGTACAGCGAAT
>CAYVXO010000301.1:0-5445 GCA_964454485.1 uncultured Rubrivivax sp. | reverse complement strand
GCCAGGATGTCGCCGGTGGGCTTGCGGGTGAACTTGTAGGCGCCGTGGCTGGTGCCGATGGCGATGGCCAGCGCGTCCAGCTGGGTGCGCTTGACGAAGTCGGCGGCCTGCTCGGGGTCGGTGAGCAGCTGCTCGCGCGTCATCGTGGCGTCGGTGCCGTGGCCGTCTTCCTTGTCGCCCTTCATCGTCTCCAGGCTGCCCAGGCAGCCCAGCTCGCCTTCGACGGTGACGCCCAGCGCATGCGCCATGTCCACCACCTTGCGCGTGACGTCGACGTTGTAGTCGTAGCTGGCGATGGTCTTGCCGTCGGCCTGCAGGCTACCGTCCATCATGACCGAGCTGAAGCCCAGGTCGATGGCGCCCTTGCAGACGTCCGGGCTCTGGCCGTGGTCCTGGTGCATCACCAGCGGCACCTTCGGGTACGCCTCCACCGCGGCCTGGATCAGGTGCTTGATGAAGGCCTCGCCGGCGTACTTGCGGGCACCGGCGCTGGCCTGCAGGATCACCGGGGCGTCGACCTCGGCGGCGGCGGTCATCACCGCCTGCACCTGTTCGAGGTTGTTCACGTTGAAGGCCGGGATGCCGTAGCCGTTTTCGGCGGCATGGTCGAGCAGCTGGCGCATCGAGACGAGTGGCATGGCGGGTTCCGTCGGGTTGTGGGGGATTCGGGCGTGGCCCGGCCGCTGGAACCGGGCGAGAGCTGTGCCCCGAATTCTATTCCCCGCCCCCTGGCGCGGAATTGACGGCGCTTGGCCCGGCTTTTCCGGCTCAAGTCTGACGCACGCCGGCGGAAACTGGCCGCCCAGGCATCGGCGCCCGGAAAAGGCCCACCCATGACCCGCAAGACGAGACGCATCGACCTCAACGCCGTGACGCAGTGGATCACGGTGGCGGCCAGCCGCGACGGCGACCACCTCGCCGACCGCGTGATGGAGCGCGTTTCGATCAGCCGCCGCGGCGCGCAGCACCTGCTCGCCCGGCTCGCCGCCGCCCAGTGGCTGAAGCGCGAAGGCACGATGCGCAAGCCGCAGTGGCGGCCCGGCCCGCTCAAGCAGGTGGTGCAGCGCTACGCGCTGCCGGGGCTGGAGGAAGACCTGCCCTGGCGCCGCGACTTCGCGCCCTTCTTCGATCTGCGGCCCAACGTCAACCGGATGGCGCAGCACGCCTTCAGCGAGCTGCTCAACAACGCCATCGACCACAGCGGCGGCACCATGGTCACGGTGTCGGTGCGGCAGACCGCGGCCCACCTGCAGCTGCTGGTGTCCGACGACGGCTGCGGCATCTTCGAGCGCATCCAGCAGACGCACCAGATCGCCGACCCCACGCTGGCGATGCTGGAGCTGGCCAAGGGCAAGCTCACCAGCCAGCCCGAGGCGCACCGCGGCCACGGCCTGTTCTTCACCGCGCGCCTGGCCGACATGTTCGACCTGCACGCCAACCAGCGCGCCTTCCAGTTCCGCGGCTGGGACCGCCGGCGCTGGCATGCCGGCAAGCCGATGGCGCGCCAAGGCAGCTCGGTCTACGTGGCGATCGCGCTCGACACCGAACGCACGCTGGACGCCGTGCTGCGCGCCCACGCCTGCGAAGGCGGCGGCTACGCGTTCGAGACCACCCAGGTCCCGGTCGGCCTGCTGGCCGACGTGACCACCGGCCTCGAGTCGCGCGCACAGGCGCGACGCGTCGCGCTTCGGCTGGCGAGTTTCCGCCGCGCCGAGCTGGACTTCACCGGCATCGAGGACATCGGCCAGGGCTTCGCCGACGAGCTGTTCCGCGTCGTGCCGGCCACCCAGCCCACGCTGGAACTGGTGCCGGTGGGCATTGCGCCGCGCGTGGCGGAGATGATCCGCAGCGTGCAGGCAGCCTGAGGCCGCGGCCGCGTCAGCCGACGCGGCAGACCTTGAGCATGTTGGTGCCGCCGGGGTGCCCCATGGGTTCCCCGCAAGTGATGGCGTAGGTGTCACCGGGCTTCAGCGCACCACGCTGCACCAGCACCTGCTCGGCCGCGCGCAGCGCTTCGTCGCGGTCGGCCAGCTTGGGCACCAGCACAGGCCGCACGTTTCGGTACAGCGCCATGCGCCGCTGCGAGGTTTCCTGCGTCGTCAGGCCGTAGATCGGCACCTTGATGTGGTGGCGGCTCATCCACAGCGGGGTCGAGCCCGACTCGGTGAGCGCCATGATCGCCTTGCAGCCCAGGTGGTGCGCCGTGAAGAGCGCGCCCATCGCGATGCTCTGGTCGATGCGGCCGAACTGCTTGTTCGCGAAGTCGGTGTCGATGGAAACGTCGTCGGCGGCCTCGGCTTCGAGCGCAATCGCCGCCATCTGCGTGATCGTCTCCACCGGGTACTTGCCGGCCGCGGTCTCGGCCGAGAGCATCACCGCGTCGGTGCCGTCGAGCACCGCGTTGGCGACGTCGCTCACCTCGGCACGCGTGGGCACCGCGTTGACGATCATCGACTCCATCATCTGGGTGGCGGTGATCGCGATCTTGTCCATCTCGCGCGCCATCCGGATCATGCGCTTCTGCAGCGCCGGCACCGCGGCGTTGCCCACCTCGACCGCCAGGTCGCCGCGCGCCACCATGATGCCGTCGGAGGCGCGCAGGATCTGGTCGAGCACGGGGATCGCCTCGCTACGCTCGATCTTGGCGATCAGCGAAGGCTTGTGGCGCCAGGGCTCGCCGGCCACGTTGGCGAGCTGGCGCGCCATCTCCATGTCGGTGGCGCTCTTGGGAAAGCTCACCGCCAGGTAGTCGGCCTGGAAGCTCATCGCGGTGCGGATGTCCTCCATGTCCTTGGCGGTGAGCGCTGGCGCCGTGAGGCCGCCGCCGGCCTTGTTGATGCCCTTGTTGTTGGACAGCTCGCCGCCCACCACCACCGTGGTCACAACGTGGTCGCCCAGCACCTGGTCCACCGTCAGGCGCAGCAGGCCGTCGTTGAGCAGCAGCGTGTCGCCCGGGCGCACGTCGCGCGGCAGGTCCTTGTAGTCCAGGCCCACCACCTCGGCGTTGCCGGGCTCGGTGCGCGAGGCGTCGAGCACGAAGCGCTGGCCCTTTTCCAGCATGACCTTGCCGGACTCGAACTTGCCGACGCGGATCTTCGGCCCCTGCAGGTCGGCCATGATGGCCACTTCCTTGCCGGCCTTTGCGGCCACGTCGCGCACCAGCTGCGCGCGCGCGATGTGGTCTTCCGCCTTGCCGTGGCTGAAGTTCATGCGCACCACGTCGACGCCGGCGCGGATCATCGCCTCCAGCACTTCGGGGGACGACGAGGCGGGTCCGAGCGTGGCGACGATCTTGGTGGCGCGCATGGGCGGGTCTTCGAATGTGAGGGGACTCGGGCGGGCGCCGATTATCGGCGCCGCACCGCGGAAATGGGCCGATGCCCGGTTACGACCGGGTTACCGCCCGCTGGCGTCGGCGGCCACGTCGGCCACCGCGAGCGCGGTCATGTTGACCACGCGCCGAACCGTCGCCGAAGGCGTGAGGATGTGCGCCGGCCTGGCAGCGCCCAGCAGCACCGGCCCGACCGTGATGCCGTGGCCGCCGGTCATCTTCAGCACGTTGAACAGGATGTTGGCCGCGTCCAGGTTGGGCAGGATCAGCAGGTTGGCGTTGCCGTTGAGCGTGCTCTCGGGCAGGAAGCCGCGCCGCACGTCTTCCGACAGCGCGGCGTCGCCCTGCATCTCGCCGTCGCTTTCCACGTCGGCCGGCGCGCGTTCGCGGAACAGCAGGTGCGCTTCGCGCATGCGGCGCGCCGAGGCGCGGCTGGACGAACCGAACATCGAATGCGAGACGAAGGCCACCTTCGGCGGCACGCCGAAGCGCCGCACCTCGGCGGCGGCCATGAGTGCGATGTCGGCCAGCTCGTCGGCGCCCGGTTCCTCGTTGACGAAGGTGTCGGTGACGAACAGCGTCTGCTGCGGCAGCATGATCGCGTTCATCGCCGCCATCGTGCGTGCGCCGGCGCGGCGGCCGATGACGTTGCGCACGTGGTCCAGGTGCTGGTCGTAGCGGCCGACCAGGCCGCACAGCATGGCGTCGGCCTCGCCCCGCCGCAGCATGATCGAGGAGATGAGCGTGTTCGAGCGCCGCACCGCCGCCTTCGCCACCTCGGGCGTGACGCCTTCGCGCGCCATCAGGCCGCGGTAGGTCTCCCAGTACTCGCGGAAGCGCGGGTCGTTCTCGGGGTCGACGAGCTCGAAGTCGCGCCCGGCCGCCAGGCGCAGGCCGGCGCGCTCGATGCGCATCTTCACCACCTCGGGGCGGCCGACCAGGATCGGCCGCGCCAGCCCTTCGTCCAGCACCACCTGCACCGCGCGCAGCGTGCGCTCGTCCTCGCCTTCGGCGTAGACCACGCGCGCCGGGCGCGCCTTGGCGGCCGCGAACACCGGCCGCATGAACATGCCGGTCTGGTAGACGAAGCGCGTGAGCGAGTCGCGGTAGGCGTCGTAGTCGGCGATCGGCCGCGTCGCCACGCCGCTGTCGGCGGCCGCCTTCGCCACCGCGGGCGCGATGCGCAGGATGAGCCGCACGTCGAAGGGCTTGGGGATGAGGTAATCGGGGCCGAACGCGAGTTCCTGGCCGGCGTAGGCGGCGGCCACCTCGTCGCTGGTCTCGGCCTTGGCCAGCGCGGCGATCTCGCGCACGCAGGCCAGCTTCATCTGCTCGGTGATCTTGGTCGCGCCGCAGTCCAGCGCGCCGCGGAAGATGTAGGGGAAGCAGAGGACGTTGTTGACCTGGTTCGGGTAGTCGCTGCGCCCGGTGGCGACGATGCAGTCGGGCCGCGCCGCCTTCGCCAGCTCGGGCCGGATCTCGGGCTCGGGGTTGGCCAGCGCCAGGATGATGGGCTTCGGACCCATCGTCAGCACCATCTCGGCCGAGAGCACGCCGGCAGCGCTGCAGCCCAGGAAGACGTCGGCGCCCTTCACCACGTCGGCCAGCGTGCGCGCTTCGGTGCGCTGGCAGTAGCGCTGCTTGCTCTCGTCGAGCCGCCCTTCCTTGAAGTCGGCGCGGCCTTCGCGGATCACGCCCTTGCTGTCGACGACGAAGATGTTCTCGCGCCGAACGCCCAGGCCCACCATCACGTCGAGGCACGCGATGGCCGCGGCGCCGGCGCCGGAGACCGCGAGCTTGACCTCGCCGATCTTCTTGCCCACCAGCTCCAGCCCGTTCAGCAGCGCGGCGGCGCTGATGATCGCGGTGCCGTGCTGGTCGTCGTGGAAGACCGGGATGTTCATGCGCTCGCGCAGCTTCTTCTCGATGTAGAAGCACTCGGGCGCCTTGATGTCCTCGAGGTTGACGCCGCCCAGCGTGGGCTCGAGCGCGGCGATGATCTCGACCAGCTTGTCGGGGTCCTTCTCGGCCAGTTCGATGTCGAAGACGTCGATGCCGGCGAACTTCTTGAACAGGCAGCCCTTGCCTTCCATCACCGGCTTGCCGGCGAGCGG
>CAYVXO010000300.1:0-5449 GCA_964454485.1 uncultured Rubrivivax sp. | reverse complement strand
CGAACGCGAGCGCCTGGCCTGGCAGATCGGCGAAGTCGACAAGCTGGCGCCGGCCGAAGGCGAGTGGGACGAACTCAACGCCGAGCATTCGCGCCTCTCGCACGGGCAGGCGCTGCTGGACGCGGCGCGCGCCGCGCTGGAGGCGGTGTCCGAAGGCGAGACCTCGGCCGACGGGCTGGCGGCGCGCGCGATCGAGTCGCTCGACGAGGTGGCGCGCTACGACACCGAGATCGCCGCCGTGGTGGAGGTGCTGCGCGGCGCGCAGGCGCAGCTGGAAGACGCGGCGCACACGCTGGGCGGCTACCTGGGCCGGCGCGAGCCTGACCCGGAGCGCCTGGCCGAACTGGATGCGCGGCTCTCGGCCTGGGTCTCGCTGGCGCGCCGCTACCGGCGCCAGCCGGCCGAGCTGCCGGCGCTGCTGGCCGGCTGGAAGGACGAGCTGCGCGCGCTCGACGCCGCGGCCGACCTGGAAGCGCTGGAGCGCGCCGCGGCCGACACCGAACGCGCCTTCCGCGACGAAGCGAAGAAGGCGACGAAGGCGCGCCAGAAGGCGGCGCCGGCGCTCGCCGCGGCGGTCACGCAGGCGATGCAGCAGCTGGGCATGGCCGGCGGCCGCTTCGAAGTGGCGTTGCTGCCGCTGGAAGAGCCGCAGTCGTACGGACTGGAGAACGTCGAACTGCGCGTCGCCGGCCACGCCGGCAGCACGCCGCGCGCGCTCGCCAAGGTGGCTTCGGGCGGCGAACTCTCGCGTCTGGCCTTGGCCATCGCGACGACGACGGCGCAGCGCTCGGCCACGATGCCCGGCACGCTGATCTTCGACGAGATCGACAGCGGCGTCGGCGGCGCGGTGGCCGACAGCGTGGGCCGGCTGATGAAGCAGCTGGGCACGCGCGCGCAGGTGCTGGCGGTGACGCACCTGGCCCAGGTGGCGGCCTGCGCCGACCACCATTTCGTCGTCGCGAAGGCGGCGCAGGGCGGCAAGACCACCAGCAGCGTGCAGGCGGTGAGCGGCGAAGCCCGCGTCGCCGAGGTCGCGCGCATGCTGGGCGGCGAGAAGCTCACCCACACCAGCCGCGCGCACGCGCAGGCGATGCTGGAAGGCGGGTCCAAGTGAGCGACTGGATGCCGCTCGTCGAAGGCGGGCGCGACGACATCGTGCTCGTCACCGGCATCTCCGGCTCCGGCAAGTCGGTGGCGCTGCACGCGCTGGAAGACGCCGGCTACTTCTGCGTCGACAACCTGCCGCCGGAGCTGCTGCGCGACTTCGTCCACCTGGAGCGCGCGCGCTTCACGCACCGGGTGGCGGTGGCGGTGGACGTGCGCACCGCCACGTCGCTGCCCGGGCTGCTGCCGCTCATCGACGAACTGCGCGCCGAAGGCCTCGCGATCCGCACCATCTTCCTGGACGCCAGCACCGACGCGCTGGTGCGCCGCTTCTCCGAGACGCGGCGCCCGCACCCGCTCTCCGCGGTGGGCTCCAGCGGCGACGCTTCGCGCGCGCTGATCGAAGCCATCGAGCTCGAACGCGCGCTGCTGGCCGACCTGCGCGAGGTGTCCACCGTCATCGACACCAGCCAGCTGCGCCCGGCGATGCTGCGCAACTGGGTGCGATCGCTGGTGGGCGCGCGCGAATCGCAGCTCACGCTGGTGTTCGAGAGCTTCGCCTACAAGCGCGGCGTGCCGCTGGACGCCGACTACGTTTTCGACCTGCGCGTGCTGCCCAACCCGTTCTACGTGCGCGACCTGCGCCCGCTCACCGGGCGCGACGCGCCGGTGGTGGCCTACCTGGAGGCGCAGCCGGAGGTGGCGGAGATGCTGCACCAGATCGAGACCTTCCTGCAGCGCTGGCTGCCCGCCTTCGAGGACGACCAGCGCAGCTACCTCACGGTGGCGGTGGGCTGCACCGGCGGCCAGCACCGCTCGGTCTACGGCGTGGAATGGCTGGCGCGGCGCTTCGAAGGGCGGCACGCCACGCTGGTGCGCCACCGCGAGCTCGACGCCCGTGAGTGATTCCCGTGAGTGATCCCCGTGAGTGAGACCACCGCGCTGCCCGACCCGCTGCCGCTGTTCCCGCTGCGCACGGTGCTCTTCCCGGGCGCGTTGCTGCCGCTGAGGGTGTTCGAGGCGCGCTACCTGGACCTGGTGGGCGTCTCGCTGCGCGAGGGCCGGCCCTTCGGCGTCGTCTGCCTGCGCCAGGGCAGCGAGACCGGGCGCGGCAACGCCGCGGTGCAGCTGGAGACGGTGGGCGTGCTGGCGAGGGTCGACGAGGTCGACGCCGACGAGGCCGGCATCCTGCGCGTGCGCTGCACCGGCACCCGGCGATTCCGCTGCACCGCCGCGCCCGAGCAGCGCGACAACGGCCTGTGGGTCTGCCGTGCCGAAGTGCTGGCCGACGACCCGCTGCACCTGCCCGGCCCGGCGATGCTGCAGACCGTGCAGGCGCTGGGCGGCGCGATCAAGGCGCTCGCCGAGCAGGGCCGCGAGCCCTTCGCCCGCCCCTACCGGCTGGACGACGCCGGCTGGGTGGCCAACCGCTGGTGCGAGCTGCTGCCGGTGCCGCTGGCGGCCAAGCAGAAGCTCATGGAGCTGGAAGACCCGGTGATCCGGCTCTCGCTGGTGGATGGCTTCCTCCGCGACAAGAAGGTCGTGATCGGCTAGTTCGCGCGTTCCAGCAGCTTGCGGATCGGCGCCGGCAGGCCCAGCGCCAGCGCTTCGGGCAACGTGACCCAGCGGCCTTCGCCCGGCGGCGGCAGCTTCGCGCGCGCCGGCAGCGTCCAGTGCAAGGGTTCGAGCGTCCAGTCGAAATGGGTCAGTGCATGTTCGATGTTCGGCAACCAGGTGCCGCGGCCGGGCCAGCCCTGCACGAAGGCTTCCAGCGCGGTGCGGCTCTCGAATTCCTGCAGGCTCGCGAGCCCGGCCCACACGCCGCGCGGCGGGCGCTGCACCAGCCAGACCTCGTTGCCGCGCTGCAGCCACAGGAGCGCGTGGCGGCGCCGGCCGCGCTTGAGCTTCCTCGTCTTCACCGGGTAGCGCTCGGGCCGGCCTTCGGCGCGCGCCACGCAGGTGGCGGCCAGGGGGCAGCGTTCGCAGGCCGGCTTGCGCGCGCCGCAGACCTGCGCGCCCAGGTCCATCAGGCCCTGCGTGTAGGCCTCGATGCCGCGTGCCGGCAGCAGCGCTTCCGCGGCCTGCCAGAGCGCGCGCTCGGCGGCCGGCTTCGCCAGGTCGTCGCCGAAGCCGAGTGCACGCGTCAGCACGCGCTTGACGTTGCCGTCCAGGATGGCGGCGCGTTCGCCGAAGCAGAAGGCGGCGATCGCCGCCGCCGTCGAGCGGCCGATGCCGGGCAGCGTGGCCAGCGCCGCGCTCGTGCGCGGGAACTCGCCGCCATGCTCGGCCACCACGGCCTGCGCGCAGCGGTGCAGGTTGCGCGCCCGGCTGTAGTAGCCCAGCCCGCTCCACAGCGCCAGCACGTCGTCCAGCGACGCGGCGGCGAGCGCACGCACGTCGGGGAAGCGGGCCAGGAAGCGCGGGTAGTAGTCCAGCACCGTGGCCACCTGGGTCTGCTGCAGCATCACCTCGGACAGCCAGACGCGGTAGGGGTCGCGCGTGCCCTGCCAGGGCAGGTCGTGGCGGCCATGGCTGCGCTGCCAGCGCACCACGCGCTGCGCGAACGAGACCGGGGGCATCAGGCGGCGCGTTCCAGCGACGCGGCGCCGCGCTGCGGCATCGCGCGCGCGATCGCCAGCACTTCGTCGCCGGCGCGGTCCAGCTGGCGCTGCAGTTCGAGCAGGCGCTCTTCCTGCGACTCGACCTCGCTGATGCGCTGCTCCAGTTCGCCGGCGGCGGTCTGGATGCGTTCGAGCGCCTCGCGCCGGCGCTTGAAGGCGCGGCGGCGTTCGCGCAGCTGCACGTCGACCTGGTTCGACGCGGACTTGCTCCACATCTCCAGCTCGCCGGCGGCGTTCTCGAAGATCACGCGCAGCTTGGACAGCAGCATGCGCCGGAACTGCTCGGCGAAGCCGGGCGCGGCCATGCGCCAGGCCTGCGAGAGGCCCAGGTAGCGGCTGTAGTTGCGGTCCAGCAGGTCCAGTTCGCGCTTGAAGACGGCAAGGTCGGGCAGCGCGCCGAGCGCGAAGGCGAAGCCGAACTCCGCGTTCAGCTGCTGGAAGCTGGCTTCCAGCATCTGGCGCAGCTCGTCGCCCTGGTGCGCGGCCTGGTTGAGCCGCGTGCGCAGGCGGTCGAACAAGGTGCCGAAGGCGGCCTTGGCGCCGATGTTGAAGGTGCCGATCGACGACTGCATCACCGCCACCTCGGAGCGCAGGGCGTCGCTGGCCAGGCGCGCGAGCACGCCGCGCAGCATGCGCGCCTGCACCGAGCGCACCGCCGCCAGGCGCGAGGTGCAGCGCTCGAACTCGGCCGCTTCCTGGTCCACACGCTGCAGCATCAGGCGCACCTTGGAGCCGCTCTTGCCGCGCAGGCCGCGCAGTTCGAGCAGCTGCTCGGCGTGCTGGCGCCGGCGGTCGGCCAGGCGGCGCGAGGCGGCCGTGCGCAGTTGCTGCACCGAGGCCTCGACCGAATCGCCCAGCAGTTCGTGCTGGCGCGGCAGCAGCTCGGCAGTCAGCGCTTCTTCCAGCGCGGGCAGGCGGCTGTCGGCCAGGGCCTGCGCGTCGCCGGCCACGCGGGCGGCGAGCGCGTTGCGCGCCGCCACCGGGAACACGCGCTGCTTGCTGACGCCCAGCGTGGACGCGGTCTGCTCGCACTGCTTGTCGATCTGCGCGCGCACCTCGTCGGGCGTGGCGAGCGGGTCGATCAGGGTGTCGATCTTGTTGAGCACCACGAAGCGCTCGAGCGCGTTGCCGGCCAGGTGCTCGCGCCAGATCGCCAGGTCGGAGCGCGTGACGCCGGTGTCGGCCGCCAGCACGAAGACGGTGGCGTGCGCGCTCGGCAGCAGCGACAGCGTGAGCTCGGGCTCTGCGCCGATGGCGTTCAGGCCCGGCGTGTCCAGCACCACCAGGCCGCGGCGCAGCAGCGGGTGCGGGTAGTTGATGAGCGCGTGGCGCCAGGCCGGAACCTCCACCTGGCCGTCGGCTTCGAGCGGCGGGTTCTCTTCCGGGTGTTCCTGGCTCCAGAAGCCGAGCGCGGTGGCGTCCTCGACGCTCACGCGCTGGGTGCGCGTGACGGCGGCTAGCGACTTGGCGAGCGATTCGGGATCGTTCACCTCCAGCGGCACCACCTGCCAGGGTTCGTCGCGCTGGCGCAGTTCGGACAGGGCCAGGCCGCGCAGGCGGGTCTCGATGGGCAGCAGCCGAAGCGCCGGGCGCTGCGTGGGGTCGAAGAAGAGCTCGACCGGGCACATGGTGGTGCGGCCCGGCGTGGCCGGCAGCACGCGGCGGCCGGCGTCGGCGAAGAAGATCGCGTTGATCAGCTCGGACTTGCCGCGCGAGAACTCGGC
>CAYVXO010000299.1:0-5452 GCA_964454485.1 uncultured Rubrivivax sp. | reverse complement strand
CACCGCGTCGCCGGCCACGCCTTCGCGGCTGCGCAGCGCGCGCAGCAGGCGCGCCAGCAGCGCATAGGGCACGGCGGCGTCGCCCGGGCGCGCGCCGACCGCGCAGGCGGCGTCGGCCCCGAGTGCCGCGCACACCTCGGCGAGCAGGCGCGACTTGCCCTGCCCGGCCTCGCCGGCGAGGACGGCGATCGTGCGCGTGCCGGCGACACCGAGCAGCGCGTCGCGCTCGCGTTCGCGGCCCGCCAGACGCGGCGGGCGCAGCACCGCCGCCGGCACCGGGCCGCCGCCGCGCACCGCCGGGACGGCGGCCGACTCGATGGTCTGCAGCAGCGCGAGCGTCTGCCCGTCCGGGCGCGCGCCGACTTCGTCCTTCAGCACGCGCTCGCAGCGGTCGAAGGCCAGCAGCGCGGCCGCGCGGTCGCCGGCCAGGTAGTGCAGGCGCATCACGCGCCGGTGCGCCGCCTCGGACAGCGGCTCCAGCGCCAGCAGTTCCTGCGCGTGCGCCAGCGCGTCGGCCCAGTCCTCGGCGCGCTCGGCCATGTCGGCCAGTTCGGCGAGCGACTCGCGCAGCCGGCCGCGCCGGCGGCCGCGCTGCCGCTCCAGCCACTGCGCGAACTCGGGCCCGAGGTCCGGCGCCAGCTCGCCCAGCACGCCGTCGGCGTCGTCCAGGTCGTGTTTCACCCCGGGTGCGAGCGCCAGCGTGGCGCCGCCCTCGACGAGTTCGACCCCCAGGCTGCGGCGCAGCTGGAACAGGCGCTGGCGCAGCGAGTTGCGAGCCGCCGTCACGTCGCTGCCGGGCCACAGCAGCGGCAGCAGGCGCTCGCGCGGCGTCGGTCCTTCGAGCGCCAGCCAGGCCAGCAGCGCGGCGTCGCGCAGCGCCAGCGGGCGCGGGCTGCCGAGCCCGTCGACCCGGGGCAGATCGGCCAGCAGCAAGCGGATCGCGGGGGGCGGCGCGCTCATCGGGTCGAGCATAACGAGCCCGCGGCGCGCCGCCTGCCGCGAGCCTTCAGTCCACCACCCAGAAGAAGGCCCTCGTGTTGCCGGTGAAGCGCACGAACAGGCCGCTGCTGGCGAAGCGCGGGTCCAGCGAGCCGGCGGCGCCGAACACGACGTAGCCGCCGTCGCGCGACATCGCGGTCGGGCCGACCGAGCCGCTGGAGAGCTGCTCGCTCAGGCCGCGCGTCTCGCCGGTCAGCATGTCGTGCAGAAAGGCGTTGCCGATGCCGGTGGTGGTGGTGGCCGTGCCCAGGTTGGTGGCGGTGCTGGTGAAGGAGACCCAGCGCCCGTCGTACGAGATTCCGAGGCGCTCGCCCTGGCCGATCGGGCTCGCGGCATTGCCCTGGGCGCCGCCGGTGGCGGTGCTGGCGCGCGCCACGGCGCCGCTGTCGACGTCGACCACGAAGACGTCCTGCTCGCCGTTGGTGTCGTCCGGCACGACGTTGGTCGACGAGGTGGCGTAGGCGACGAAGCGGCCGTTGCCCGAGATCACGGGCGCGACGACGCGGCTCGCGCTGTCGTCGCCCTGGTTGCGTTCGCCGCCGCCGGCAGCGAGGCTCACTCGCTTGGTCGCGCCGGTGGCATGGTCGTACACGAAGATGTCCCACAGGCCGTTGGTGTCGCCCGCCGGCGTGAGCGCATAGGACCAGAAGGCGAGCCGCTGGCCGTCCTCGGACAGCGAGGCGTACTCGCCGCCGACCGCGGTGCCGGCGGCGTTCTTGCTGATGAGCGTGGTGGTGCCCGTGACCAGGTCGCGCCGGACGACGTTGACGGTGCCGGTGCCGGCGACGCCGGCCACCAGGTTGGTGGCGCGGCTGGAGAACGCGATCACCGAGCCGTCGCCGGACAGCGTGGGTGCGTAGCTCTCGCCGTTGGCTTCCACGTTGCCTGCGCCAACGCTGACGCGCCGCGCGCCCGCGGTCGGGTTCATCGCCGACCAGATGAAGACGTCGCGCGCGCCGTTGCCGTCGCTGCCGTCCAGGTTGGTCGCGTAGGACTCGAAGGCCACGGTCAGGCCGTCGGCCGAGATCGCGGGGGCGAAGCTGTTGTTGTTGCCGGCCACGCCGGCCGCGTTGGCGCTCACCAGGTAGACGTCGTCGGTGAAGCGGTCGCGCCAGTAGACCTGCCGGTTGCCGCCGCCGGTGCCGGTGATGGGCGCGCTGGAGACGAAGGCGACGAAGCGGCCCTCGCCGTAGCCGGTGCCCGTCTTGCCGATGCCGACGGAGGCACCGCCCAGCACGGGCGAGTCGCTCTCGTAGTAGGTGCCCAGCGTCGCGCCGTTGCTGCTGCGCGAGACGTGGTCGAAGGTGAACTCGCAACCCACGCGCAGCGCGCCGGCGGCCACCGGCATGGTGCCGGTCGCGTTCAGGTAGGGCCGGCAGGTCTGGTGGGTCGAAGCGCCGGCGACCGTCACCACATAGGCCGCGCCGTCGGGCAGCGCGGTGGCGAAGCTGAAGTCCTGGACGTTGTACGGGCCCGCGATGGACGCCGAAGGGGCCACGGTGACCGGAAGGTCGTCGGCGCCGTTGTTGCGCAGCAGGACCTGGGCCCCTTGCGGGCCGTAGACGCGGCCGCCGAGCAGCGAACCGCTCGCCGGCGCGCCGCAGCTGGCGGTGACGCTGACGTTGGCGACGATGGTGCCGGTGCGGTTGCCCGACAGCGTGCAGGTGCGCGGGCCGGACAGCTGGCTCACCGTGTAGCTGCTGCCGGCGGACAGCGCGCTGCCGAAGGCCGCCGCGACGCCGCTGGCGGTGACACTGACGGTCTGGCCGCCGAGGCCGAAGCTGAAGCTTTCACCGCTGGCCACCACCGTGGTCACGGTGACCGACACCGTGTACGCGGCCGGCGCGGGCGAAGGGCTGGGCGAGGCAACGGGGGACGGGCTGGGGCTGGACCCGGTTCCCGGCGCGTCGCCACCGCCACCGCAGGCGGCGAGCGCCAGCGTGGTGGCCAAGGCGCCCAGGCGCAGCAAGGCAGCAGGGCTGGTGATCGGTCGGTTCATGGCGTCTCCGGCGCTGAGGTCGGCTGCCGGGATGGCAGCGTTCGACGACGGAGACCCTTGTAGGAAACGGGGCGTTAGCGGGCCGTTATCAGATGGCGTGCCAGCTCGGCGAAACCTTCGCCGCGCTCGCCGCTCGTGATGTATCGCGGCCAGTGCCGCAACTGGCCGGCGAAGCGCATCAGGTTGGCCACGCCGACGGACAGCGGGAAGGCCTGGAACATGAGCTGGTCGTTGGTGCTGTCGCCCACGTAGACCCAGCGGTCGATCTCCGCGCCCAGGTCGCGGCCGAAGAGGCGCCGCACCATCCAGCGGGCGGCGCTGAGCTTGGTGTGCTCGCCGATCCAGCCGTTGACGTGGATCGAGCTCACGGTGGCGACCAGGCCTTCCTCGCGCATCACGGCGACCACCTGCCCGATGGCGGCGGCGTCCAGGTGCGCGAACTCCGAGTGGTCGACGGCGATGTCGGTGTCGCGGCCGGCGCTGTCCTGCGCCAGCGTGGCGCCGGGCACTTCGGCCAGCACGCGGCGCGCGGCGGCCTGCAGGCGCTGCGCGTTGCGGGCGCGCGTAGCTTCGTCCTGCGCGTATTCCACGCGCAGCTCGCCGGCTTCGGGCAGCAGCGCGACGCCGCCGTTCTCGGCCACGATGGCGGCCACCGGCCAGGTGCGCGCGAAGGGTTCGCTCCAGCCGCGCGGCCGCCCCGTGATGGCGACGACCGGCAGGCCGGCGGCCTTCAACTCGTGCAGCGCGGCCAGCGCGGCGGGCTCGATCGCGCCGTCGCGCGTGAGCGTGTCGTCGATGTCGGTCATCACGCCCGTCACGCCGGCGGCCGGCAGTTCGGTCAGCGGGCGGACGGCTTGACGCGGCTCAAGTGGTGCCGCGGCGCCCGCTTCCATCATCGGAGGCACGATTCCTCGTGAAGCGAAGGCGATGCCATGGCCAAGGATTCTGCCGCAAGCCCCCCTGCTCCCCGTGCCCGCAACGGCCGTGCGCCGGCGCACCCGCGCCGCGTCGCCGCCGGCGACACGCCGCCTTCGCTGACGCCGCGCGCGATCGAGCGCAACGCGGTCGCGCGCGCCACCGAACGCACGCGCACCACCACCGCGATGGCGCTCGGCGACGTGCTCGACCGCCACGCGCGCGGCGAGGAAGGCCCGCCGGGCGACTGGATGCGCCAGCTGCAGGCGCTCATCGAAGGCGCCGCGCCCGACGAGGTCAAGTCGCTGCGCCGCCTGCTCTTCAGGCGGCCCGAGCCCGCCGAGGGCGCCGACCCCGACCTGGAACTGGCGCCCGGCTGGCGCGAAGGCGGCTACCCGTACAAGAACCTGATGTCGCGCCGCAGCTACGAGCAGCAGAAGTACCGCCTGCAGGTGGAACTGCTCAAGCTGCAGGCCTGGGTCAAGGAGACCGGCCAGCGCGTCGTCATCCTGTTCGAGGGCCGCGACGCCGCCGGCAAGGGCGGCGCCATCAAGCGCTTCATGGAGCACCTCAACCCGCGCGGTGCGCGCGTCGTCGCGCTGGACAAGCCCAGCGAAGTCGAGCGCGGCCAGTGGTACTTCCAGCGCTACGTCGAGCACCTGCCCACGCGCGGCGAGATCGTGCTGTTCGACCGCAGCTGGTACAACCGCGCCGGCGTCGAGCGCGTGATGGGCTTTTGCACGCCGGCCGAGTACGACGAGTTCATGCGCCAGTGCCCGGAGTTCGAGCGCCACCTCGTGCGCTCGGGCGTGCACCTGTTCAAGTTCTGGTTCAGCGTCAGCCGCGGCGAGCAGCGCCGCCGCTTCAAGGAGCGCAAGGCGCACCCGCTCAAGCAGTGGAAGCTGAGCGCGGTCGACCTGGCCAGCCTGGACAAGTGGGACGAGCACACCGTCGCCAAGGAGCAGATGTTCCTGCACACCGACACCAGCGACGCGCCCTGGACCGTGATCAAGAGCGACTGCAAGAAGCGCGCGCGCCTGAACGCGATGCGCTACCTGCTGCACCGGCTGCCCTACGCCAACAAGGACAGCGGCGTCATCGGTACGGTGGATCCGCTGCTCGTGGGGCGCGCAGCGCTCGTCAACAGCCGCCACGAGGAATTCGTCGCGCCGATCGTCGAGCGCTGAGCGCGGCCCTGTCTCGTTGCCGAGGAGGCACCGGACTCAGGCTGCAAGGGCCGGTTCGGTGCCGCGGCGCCGCCAGGCTGCGGGCGGCAGCCCGGTGGCGCGCTTGAAGGCGCGCGCGAACGCCGCCTCCGACTCGTAGCCGACCTCCTGCGCGATGCCGGCCACGGTGGCGTGGCCGCCGCGCAGCAGCCGGGCGCCGAGTTGCATGCGCCAGCCCGCGAGGTACTGCATCGGGGGCATGCCGACGAAGCGCACGAAACGCTCGTGCAGCGCCGAACGCGACAGCCCGACCTCGCGCCCGAGCGCCTCGAGCGTCCACGGCTCGGCGGCGCGCGCGTGCAGCAGCGCGAGC
>CAYVXO010000298.1:0-5606 GCA_964454485.1 uncultured Rubrivivax sp. | reverse complement strand
TGGTGCTGATCAAGGGCTTCGACGCCCGCGGCATCGTCTGGTACACCAACTACGAGAGCCGCAAGGGCCGCGAGCTGGCGGCGCACCCGCAGGCGGCGCTGCAGTTCCACTGGGTCGAGCTCGAACGCGTGGTGCGCATCGAAGGCCGGGTCGAGAAGACCAGCGCCGAGGAGTCCGACGCCTACTTCGCGAGCCGGCCGCTCGATTCGCGCATCGGCGCCTGGGCCTCGCCGCAGAGCCAGGTGATCTCCTCGCGCGCGGTGCTGGTGGCCGCGGTGGCCAAGCACGCCGCGCTGCACGCGCTCAACCCGCCGCGGCCGCCGCACTGGGGCGGCTACCGGCTGGTGCCCGACCGCTGGGAGTTCTGGCAGGGACGCAAGAGCCGCCTGCACGACCGGCTGCGCTACCGGCCGGCCGAAGGCGGCGGCTGGCTGCGCGAGCGGCTGGCGCCCTGATCGCGCGCGATGCGGTCGATGCCGGCGAGGAAGCGGCCGAAGTCGATCGGCTTGGTCCAGTAGTCGTCGAAGCCGGCGGCGCGCGCCGCTGCGATCTGCTCGGGCAGCGCATTCGCCGACAGCGCCACGAAGGTGCTGTGCGCCAGCGCCGGCTCCGGGCGCAGGCGCGCGAGCACCTGCACGCCGTCGATGTCGGGCAGGTGCAGGTCCACCAGCAGCAGGTCGGGGCGCTGCGCCAGCGCCACCTCGATCGCGCTGCGGCCGTCCACCGCCTCCAGCAGCTGCACCTGCGGCCGCCGCGCGAGCAGCTCGCGCACCAGCAGCAGGTTGACCGGGTTGTCCTCCACGCACAACACGCGCAGCGGCGGTGCGTCGCCGGGCGCTTCGCCTTCGGGGCCGCCGGCGGGTGACGCGGGTGCCGCCGCCTCGTCGGCCTGCGCCAGCTGCAGCAGTTCGTCGACGAGCGTCATCATCTGCGCGCCCGCCTCGCCGATGCGGCCCAGGCGCGCGCGCTGGCGCGCGCTCGGCGGCTCGGCCTCGTCGGCCAGCAACAGCTGGGTGAAGCCCAGCACCGCGTTCATCGGCGTGCGCAGCTCGTGCGACAGGCGCGACATGAAGGCCGACTTGTCGCGGCTGGCCTGCTCGGCACGCGCCTTCGCGAAGCGCAGCGCCTCGGCCTGCTTGCGCTCGGTGACGTCCAGGTTGATGCCGGCGACGCCGCTCACGCGGCCCTGCGGGTCGCGCAGCGCGCGGCCCTGGGTGACGAGCCAGCGCCACTGGCCGTCCGGGCGCTGCACGCGGAACTCGAAGTGGTAGGGCCGCCCTTCGGCCACGTGCTGCCGCACCAGCGGGGCGATCGCGGCGTGGTCGTCGGGGTGGGTCGTGATGCGCGCCAGCTCCTCCAGCGGGCGCGGGTCGGCCGGGTCCAGGCCGCGCAGGCGGTACATCGGCTCGTTCCAGTAGACCAGCCGGCCGTCGAGCGAGCGTTCCCACACCCCCAGCTCGGCGGCCTCGATCGCGAAGCGCGCGCTCGCGCGTTCGCGCTCGATGAGCGCGCGCGCGTGCTCGCGGTCGGTCACGTCCATGTGCATGCCGAAGGCCACCCGGCGGCCGCCGCGGCGCAGCCGGCGCGTCCAGGTCTGCACCCAGCGCTCGCCGCCGGCGCCGTCGGGCACGCGGAAGGTCACGTCCACCACCGGCCGCCATTCCTCGTTCGCACGCCGGTGCAGCTCGGCCACCCAGGCGTGGTCGGCCGGGTGCACGTGGCGCGCGATCCAGTCGCCGTAGTCGGGCGGGCCTTCCTCGGGGCGGCGGCGGTGGATGCGGTACATCTGCTCGTCCCACCAGGCGATGCCGGCGTCGAGGTCGCGGCTCCAGAAGCCCACGCCGACGGCGTCGGCCACCAGTTGCGCGTGCTGCGCCAGCTCCTCGGCGCCGGCGTCGAGCCAGAAGAAGAGCCCGCCGTCGGCCAGCGTCACGCGCCGCACCGTCAGCGGCTGGCGCCGCGGGCCGATCTCCAGCCGTTCGACTTCGGGCGCGGCGGGCGATTCGCGCGCCGCCGCGAAGGCGCGCCAGTCGGCCTCGCTCAGACCGTGCAGCTGCGACCAGCGCAGCGCGGCGTCGTTCGCCTGCACGCGAAGGTGCCCGTCGCCGTCGCGCCATGCACGCAACGCCGGGGCCGGAGCGCACTGCCAGACTCGGTCCATTCCCTCCGCCTTGAACGATTCAGTGTATCGACGCGAAGCGCCGCGCGTGCGTCGACACCTGCTGGCAGCGTGACTAAGATCGCCGCCACCCGGTCGCACGGCGGCCCGCACAAGAGGAGGACTGATGGACCCGATCACCCGTGGCATCGCCCCGGAGCGCGAAGCCGTCACGCTGCAGGTGTTCCTGCAGGCCTGCGGCTGCAAGGTCAATCCGGACGGTGTTCTCGGCCCAGCCACGACGCAGGCGATCAAGGACTTCCAGCAGCGCAACGGCCTCGTGGCCGACGGCGTGGCCGGCGAGAAGACCTGGACCACGCTGTTCGCCGCCCAGCCGCAGCTGCTGGCGCAGATGGCCTCGAAGTGGCTCTCGCAGCAGGACATCGAGTCCTTCGCCGCCGAGCACGACCTGGAGGTGCCGCTGGTGCGCACGGTCTACGGCGTCGAATCGGGCGGCTCGGGCTTCTTCGGCGTGAAGCCGAAGATCCTGTTCGAGGGCCACGTCTTCTGGGACCAGCTGCAGCGCGCCGGCATCGACCCCGCCAGGGCGGCGCAGGGCAACGCCGACATCCTGTTCCCGAAATACGACCCGCGCAGCTACGTCGGCGGCCTGGCCGAGTACGACCGTCTGGACCGCGCCCGGCGCATCGCCGAAGTGCCGGCGCTGCGCTCGGCCAGCTACGGGCTGTTCCAGATCCTGGGCCTGCACGCCGAGTCGCTGGGCTATGCCGACGTGAAGGCCTTCGTCGACGCGATGAACCGCTCCGAGGCCGAGCAGCTGAAGGCCTTCGGCGCCTTCATCCGCGTCAACCGCTTCCAGGGCCGCAAGCTCGAGGACTGGCTGCGCGACCACCAGTGGGCGCGCTTCGCCGAGGGCTACAACGGGCCCCAGTACGCGAAGAACCAGTACGACACCAAGCTGGCCCAGGCCTACGAGAAGTACAGCGCCCTCGCGTGACCTTGGACGCCACGAACCGATCCAGCCGCCGGCCGCAGCGTTTCGGCGCGGCATGGCCGCGTTTCGTCGCACGCCGGCTGCGCCGGCCGGCGCGCATGGCCACACTGGCGGCATGCAGACGATCGAACACCCCGCGGCACGGTTCTCTGCCGCACGGCCGGCGCGGCCCGCTCCGGCCCCTTCGCCCCGCAAGGCCATGAACGGCCGCGAGCCCAGCTTCGCGCGCACCAAGATCCAGCCGCCGCGCCCGCGCGCCGGCGCGCTCGTCGCGCGGCCCGCGCTCGACGCCCGGCTCGCCGCGGCACTGGCGCAGTCGCGCCTGGTGCTCATGAGCGCGGCCGCCGGCTTCGGCAAGACGACCGCGCTGGCGCGCCAGCTCGAACGGCCGGGCACGGCCTGCGCGTGGATCTCGGCCGACGCCGGCGACGACCTGCACCGGCTGCTGGAATGCCTGGTCGCCGCGCTCGAGCCCTTCGACCCGCCCTGGCGCACCGCGCCGGAGGCGCTGATCGCGCAGGTCGACGAAAGCCGCGGCCGCGCGCGCGCCGCCGCCGAGCTGCTGAACGCGCTCGACGCCTGCGACGTCGAGCACGGCCTCATCGTGCTCGACGACCTGCACCGCGTCGACGACGGCGCGGTGTTCGAGTTCCTCGACCGCCTGCTCGAACGCATGACGCCGCGCTGGACGCTCGTCGTCTCCACCCGCCACGACCCCCCGCTGGCGCTGCCGCGGCTGCGCGCCTCGGGCGAACTGGCCGAGTTCCGCCAGGCCGACCTGCAGTTCGACCTCGACGAGGTGCGCTCGCTCGTCGCCGCCGCCGGGCTGGGCCCCGAGGTGGCCGACGCGCTCTTCGAACGCACCCAGGGCTGGGCCGCCGGGCTGCGGCTGGGCCTCAGCGGCGGCGGCGACCGTGCGCCGCGCGCCGGCGAACGCGCGATGTTCGACTTCCTCGCCCACGAGGTCATCGCGCGCCTGCCCGAAGGCCTTCGCCGCTTCCTGCTGCAGACCTCGGTGCTGCCCGAGCTGACGGCGGCGCGCGCGGCCGCCGTCTCCGGCGACGCCGAGGCCGCGCAATGGCTCGACCAGGTCGAGCGCCTGGGGCTGTTCGTGACCCGGCTCGACGCCGCCGAGCCCACCTTCAAGCTGCACGACCTGTTCCGCGCCGCGCTCGCGCAACGGCGGGCCTCGGAGATGCCCGGCCGCGAGCGCGAACTCTGGCGGCGCGCCGCCGAAGGCGAGCCCGATCCGGTGCGGCGCATCGAGATGCTGCGCGCCGGCGGCGACCTGGACGGCGCCGCCGAGACGCTGGGCCAGGAGGTGCCCACGCTGCTGACCGGCGGCGCGCTGGCCGCGGTGTCGCACCTGGTGGACCAGTTCCCCGGTCCCTTCGTCGCCGCCTCGCCGGTGATGCAGCAGGCGCTCGGGCTGGCCGCCTGGGCGCGCTGGGACTTCCCGGCCATGCTGCAGGCCATGCAGCGTGCCGAGCAGGGCTTCGTCGCCGCCGGCGACGCCGACCGCGCGCGCGCCGCCGCGGCCTACCAGTCGCTGGCGCTCAACGCGCTCGGCCGCAACGCCGAGAGCGCGACCCGGCTCACGGTGCTGCGGCGCGAGTCGCTGGCGCCCACCACCCGCGTGGTCGTGCTCGTGGCCTGCACCTGGCATGCGCTGGACCTCAACGCCACCACCCGCATCGGCCCGCTGCAGGACGAGCTGATGGACCTGCTGGAGCGCAACGACGACCCGTCGCTGTGGTACCGCGGCCACCCGCTGCCGCGCATCAACGGCCTGCCCGGCACCGCGGCGGCGCTGCAGCGCTACGTGCAGGGTGCGCTGCGGCTGGCCGGCGAAAGGCCGATGCCGCTGCGCGCGCTCGGGCACACGCAGGCCGGCTGGCACCAGGCCTGGCAGGTGGGCGACCTGGAGGCGGCCGAAGACGCGCTCGCCACCGCGCAGGACGACAGCCGCTGGCTCGGCGACCCGGTCAACGTGAAGGGGCAGATCCAGCTGCTGGCCGCCTTCGTGCACACGATGCGCGGCAACCGCGCGCGCGCGCTCGCGGCGGCGCAGGTGCTGGTCGACGACCACCCGCCGGGGCGCGGCGGCTGGTCGCTGTGGGCCAACGTGTACTACGCCGCGCGCATCGCGGCACGCTTCGACGAACGCGCGCTGTTCGAGCGCCACCTCGCCCGCATCGAGCAGGCGGCCAGCGGCGTCAGCGCGCCGGCCACGCAGATGCCGCTCTTGGGGCCGCTGCAGGCGCAGCGCGCGTGGCTGGCGGGCGACCGCGAAGGCGCCATCGCGCAGTGGCAGCACGCGCTCGCCGACGAGGCTGCGATCGACCGCCTGGGCCATGCGGTCGAGGCGCGCCTGTGGCTCGCCGCCGCGCTGCTGGAAGGCGGCCGCGCGGCCGAGGCCAACGAGACGCTGCGCCCGCTGGCCGATCGCATGCAGGCCGGCGCCGGCGTCGGCGGCGTGCTGTTCGCGCGGCC
>CAYVXO010000297.1:0-5612 GCA_964454485.1 uncultured Rubrivivax sp. | reverse complement strand
CGCAGATCCTGGGCCAGATGAAGCAGGCGGTGCGCCTGGCCGACGAGGCCGGCACCCTGGGCACCACGCTGCACCAGCTGTTCCAGCGCTCGTTCTCGGTCGCCAAGGAGGTGCGCACCTCCACCGAGATCGGCAGCCACTCCATCAGCATGGCCGCCGCCGCGGTGCGCCTGGCCGGCCAGCTGTTCGAGGATCTGGCCGACATCCATGTGCTCTTCGTCGGCGCCGGCGAGATGATCGAGCTCGTCGCCACCCACTTCGCGGCGCGCACGCCCAAGAGCATGGCGCTGGCCAACCGCACGCTGGAGCGCGGCGAGAAGCTGGCCAGCCGCTTCGGCGCCCAGGCGCTGCGCCTCGCGGACCTGCCGGGCCGGCTGCACGAGTTCGACGCCGTCATCTCCTGCACCGCGAGTTCGCTGCCCATCATCGGCCTGGGCGCGGTCGAGCGCGCGCTCAAGGCACGCCGCCACCGGCCCATGTTCATGGTCGACCTGGCGGTGCCGCGCGACATCGAGCCCGAAGTGGCGCAGCTGCGCGACGTCTACCTCTACACCGTGGACGACCTCTCGGCGCTGGTGCAGAGCGCGGGCGAGAAGCGCCAGGCCGCGGTGGAACAGGCCGAAGCCATCATCGACGCCGGCGTGCAGAGCTTCGCCCACTGGCTGGACCAGCGCGCCGCGGTGCCGCTGATCCAGGCGCTCAACCGCCAGGCCGAGGACTGGGCACTGGTCGAGATGCAGCGCGCCAAGCGCCTGCTGGCCAAGGGCGAGTCGATCGAAGCGGTGCTGGAAGCGCTCTCGCGCGGCCTCACCCACAAGATGCTGCACGGCACCCTGGCCGAACTGCACAGCGCCGACGCGGCAGAGCGCGAGCACCTCGCGCAGACCGTCTCGCGCCTGTTCCTGCGCCAGAGCTCGCGCACTCCCGGCGGCGAAGGCCGTTAGCTGAACCTCCTGCGCCCGCGGCCGCGCCTTCGGGTGCCGGCTGCGCGGGCCTCTTTGCCCTTGTCCGCATGAACGAATCCCTCCGCCAGCAGTTCGACCGCCTCTCGCTCCGGCTGGCCGAGCTCGACGCGAATCTCGCCGACCCGCAGGTGGCGTCCGACATGAAGCGCTACCGCGTGCTGGCGCGCGAACAGGCCGAGGCGGCCGACGTGGTGGGCCGCTGGCGCCGCTACCAGCAGCGCGAGAGCGACCTCGCCGCCGCACGCGAGATGCGCGACCACGACAACGACCCCGAGATGGCCGACATGGCGAAGGAGGAGATCGCCGCCGCCGAAGCCGACCTCGCCCGGCTCGAGCAGGAACTGCAGGCAGCGCTGATCCCGAAGGACCCGGACGACGAGCGCAACGCCTTCGTCGAGATCCGCGCCGGCACCGGCGGCGACGAGTCGGCGCTCTTCGCCGGCGACCTGGCGCGCATGTACACGCGCTGGTTCGAGCGCCAGGGCTGGCGCTGCGAGGTGATGAGCCAGAGCGACAGCGAACTCGGCGGCTACAAGGAGATCGTGTTCCGCGTCGAAGGCGCCGGCGCCTACGGCCGGCTGCGCTTCGAATCCGGCGGCCACCGCGTGCAGCGCGTGCCGGCGACCGAGGCGCAGGGGCGCATCCACACCAGCGCCTGCACGGTGGCGGTGATGGCCGAGCCCGACGAGGCCGAGGAGGTGCAGCTCAACCCGGCCGAGCTGCGCATCGACACCTTCCGCGCCAGCGGCGCCGGCGGCCAGCACGTCAACAAGACCGACAGCGCGATCCGCATCACCCACCTGCCCACCGGGCTGGTCGCCGAATGCCAGGACGACCGCTCGCAGCACCGCAACAAGGCCAAGGCCATGGCGGTGCTGCAGGCGCGGCTGCGCGACAAGGAACGCAGCGAGCGTGCCGCCAAGGAAGCAGCCACGCGCAAGGGCCTGATCGGCAGCGGCGACCGCAGCGACCGCATCCGCACCTACAACTTCCCGCAGGGCCGCGTGACCGACCACCGCATCAACCTCACGCTGTACAAGCTGGGCGCGGTGATGGACGGCGACCTCGACGAACTGGTCGCCGCGCTGCAGGGCGCACGCGCGGCCGAGCAGCTGGCGCAGCTGGAATCCGGCGTGCACTGACATGCGCGTGCGCGAAGCGCTGGAGCAGGCGCGCGCCGCCGGCGTGGCGCGGCTGGACGCGCAGCTGCTGCTGGCGCACGTGCTGCGGCGGCCGCGGGCGTGGCTGATCGCGCACGACGAAGACGAGCTCGACGCGTCCGCTGCCGCGGCCTGGTCGGCTGCAGTCACCGAGCGCGCCGCCGGCAAGCCGCTGGCCTACCTGGTCGGCACGAAGGAGTTCCACGGCCTGGAACTGCAGGTGACGCCCGCGGTGCTGGTGCCGCGGCCGGAGACCGAAGGGCTGGTCGACTGGGCGCTCGCCCTGGCCGCGCCGGAGAGCGCGCTGGTCGACCTGGGCACCGGCAGCGGCGCCATCGCGCTGGCGCTGGCGGCGGCGCTGCCCTCGTGCCGCGTCACCGCCACCGACGCCAGCCCCGAAGCGCTGGCGGTGGCGCGCCGCAACGGCGAGCGGCTGGGCCTCGCGGTCGAGTGGCTGCAAGGCGACTGGTGGCAGCCGCTGGATGGACGCCGCTTCGACATCGCGATCTCGAACCCGCCCTACATCGCCGGCAACGACCCGCACCTGGCGGCGCTCACGCACGAGCCGCGGGGCGCGCTCACACCCGAAGGCGACGGCCTGGCAGCGCTGGCCGCGATCTGCCGCGGCGCCGGAGCGCACCTGAACCCCGGCGGCTGGCTGCTGCTGGAACATGGCTTCGACCAGGACGAGGCAGTGCGCGCGCTGCTGGCCGCCGCCGGCTTCGAAGCCGTCGAGACCCGGCGCGACCTGGCGGGCCTGCCGCGCTGCAGCGGCGGGCGGCGGCCGACGTGACGGCGCCACGGGCGGCGTCCGGAATTCACGTCCTGCCTCAGGCAGGGGATGCCACGGCGGCACGGCCGGCGCAAGATGGAAGCTCGCCCGACGGGAGTTCCACATGCGCCAGCACCGTGCCCTGTTCGCGATCCTGTTTGCCACCGCCGGCACCGGCGCCGCGCTGGCAGCCGACGGTATGGCCCCGCCGAAGGACGCCGACGTCTGGCCGCAATGGCAGGCGCGCATCACGGTGAGCACGGCCACGCTGGCGCCGGTGCGGCTGACGGCGGACGCCGGCACCGCGCCGCGCCAGATCCTGCAGTCGGGCGCGCTCTTCTCCGACTACTACTTCGACATGCCGGGCCTGCGCCTGCCCGCTGCCACCGGCGGCCTGCGCGCCACCAGCGGCCTGCTGGCGGGCGCGCGCGGGCTGGCGGCCAGCGGCCTGGCACCGCGACCGCGCGGCGACGCGAGGCTGGGCTTCGCGCTGCAGAGCGGCGTCTCGCCGCAGGCTGCCGACGGTGCCGACGGCACGGTGCCCTACCTGGGTCTGGGCTACACGGGCCTGTCGCTCAAGGGCGGCTGGGGCCTCACCGCCGACCTGGGCCTGGTGGCCGAGCAGCCCGGCAACGCCGGCCGCGTGGGCCGTGCGCTGTTCGGCAACGGCAGCCAGAGCTGGGACGCGGCGCTGCGCGACATGCGCTTCTCGCCGGTGCTGCAGCTCGGCGTGAACTACGCGTTCTGATCGGCGCGCGAAGGCCCTGCCTGGGCGGGGCGGAGCGGCTTTGGCTTATGCTTTCGCGCATCGCCACCACCATATTCAAGGCGCGCGCATGAGCGACGTTCAGCAACGCATCGACCAGCTGGTCAAAGGCCACAAGGTGATGCTCTTCATGAAGGGCACGGCCCAGTTCCCGATGTGCGGCTTCTCCGGCCGCGCGGTGCAGGTGCTCAAGGCCTGCGGCGTGAACCAGTTCGACACCTTCAACGTGCTCGAGGACGAGGAAGTCCGCCAGGGCATCAAGGACTACGCCCAGTGGCCCACGATCCCGCAGCTGTACGTGAACGGCGAATTCGTCGGCGGCTCGGACATCATGATGGAGATGTACCAGTCGGGCGAGCTGCAGCAGCTGCTGGCCAAGTGACGTGACGCGGCTGGTCGTCGGCATCACCGGCGCGACCGGCGCGGTCTACGGCGTGCGCCTGCTCGAGCGGGCGCGCGAACTCGGTGTCGAGACGCACCTGGTGGTCACGCCCGCCGGCGTGCTCAACGTCCATCACGAGCTGGGGCTCGACCGCGGCGCGCTCGAGGCGAAGGCCGACCGCTCGTACGCACCGGCCGACGTCGGCGCCTGCATCGCCAGCGGCAGCTTCGACACGGCGGCGATGGTGGTGGCGCCCTGCTCGATGAAGACGCTGGCCGCCGTCGCCCACGGTTTCGGCGACAACCTGCTCACGCGCGCCGCCGACGTCACGCTGAAGGAGCGCCGCCGCCTGCTGCTGATGGTGCGCGAGACGCCCTTCAACCTGGCCCACCTGCGCAACATGACGGCCGCCACCGAGATGGGCGCGATCGTCTTCCCGCCGCTGCCGGCCTTCTACCTGCGGCCCGGCAGCATCGACGAGCTGGTGGACGAGAGCGTCGAGCGCGCGCTCGCGCTGCTGCAGCTGCCGGGCGCCGCGCCGCACGCCTGGCAAGGGCTCTAGCCGACCTTGATGTTCCAGCCGTTGCGCGCCCCGAACACCAGGTTCGGGTACTCGCGCCGGCCGCGGCTGCCGTTGTAGCGGCCGAGCGCGTAGACCAGGTCGCCGCCTTCCAGGTCGAGGTAGTGGCGCAGGATCACGCAGCCGAAGCGCAGGTTGGTCTGCATGTGGAACAGGCGGCTCGCGTCGCCGTCGCCGATGAGGCGGCACCAGAACGGCATCACCTGCATGTAGCCGCGCGCGCCGGCGTTGCTGATGGCGTACTTGCGGAAGCCGCTCTCGACCTGGATCAGGCCCAGCACGAGCGAGGTCTCGAGCCCGGCGCGCCGGCTCTCGTAGTAGACGGTCTCGAGGAACTCGACGCGCGTCTGGTGCTCGGACTTCCAGCGCTTGAGCTTCTCGCTCGCGGTGCCCAGCCAGCGCAGGTAGGCCAGGCGCGCGTTGAGTTCGCCGAACTCGGGCCGTGGCGGCCGGCTGTCGGAGATGGCCGCGGCCAGCGCGCCGCGCACGGCGTCGGCCAACGGCTCCTCCACCTGCGCGCCGGCCGAGGCGCCACGCCAGGCCGCTGCCAGCGGCAGTGCGATCAGCGCCCGCCGCGCCAGCATCAGACCGCGAGGCGGCCCTTCACGAAGGCCGCCGCCCCGGCCAGCGGGACCACGCTGGCGCTGGTCTCGCGCCGGCCCTGCACTTCCACCGTGCCTGCCTTCAACCCGCGGTCGGAGACCACCACGCGCTGCGGCACGCCGATGAGTTCCCAGTCGGCGAACATGGCGCCCGGCCGCTCGCCGCGGTCGTCGAGCAGCACGTCGACGCCCAGCGCGGCCAGTTCGTCGTGCAGCCGGTTCGCGGCCGCCGCGACTTCCGCGCTGCGGTCCATGCCAATCGGGCACACGACCACCGTGAAGGGCGCGATCGCGTCCGGCCAGATGATCCCGCGCTCGTCGTGGTTCTGCTCGATCGCCGCGCCCAGGATGCGCGTCACGCCGATGCCGTAGCAGCCCATCTCGA
>CAYVXO010000296.1:0-5632 GCA_964454485.1 uncultured Rubrivivax sp. | reverse complement strand
CGACGATGCCGCCCTGGTTCTGGTAGATCAGCGGCGGGATGTTGATCGTGCTGTCGAGCACCTTCTCGGCCAGCTTGCTGGTGTTGGCCGTGGTGGACGGCAGCACGATGGTGTCGGCTTGCCGGTCACTGGCCTGGTTCTGAATAACGAGCTTCACCGAGTCGTCGATCAGCGAGAGCAACATCGCCGCGCCGATCCGCTCGCCCCATCGGTTGTCGACGTAGCCGTCGATGCCGGACTCCCCGAGCTGGCCGGTGCCGGGGGAGTCGATGTCCACCGTGACGCCCAGTGGCGTGCGAATGCGGGTCCAGAGCACCGGGATGCGGACCGTGCCCGGCCGGACCGAGGCGATGCGGTACTCACCGTCAAGGTGCGAGCCACGCTCGATCAGCAGCACGCGGCCATCGTCGCTGAAGACGTTGCGCTGGACCTGGCAGCCGACGAGGCCCGAGGTGGCGCTGATCACCTTGGTCTTCAGCGCGCAGGTGAAGGCTGTGCCCTTGGGCAGCGTCAGGCTGCGGTTGCCCAGCATCGAGGCGGCCACCTTCGGGGTGGAGGACCCCTGAAGCTGGCCCCCGAACAGGCCGCCCCCTGCGGGTGGCGCACCGATGGGTGCGGTGCCCGCCATCGGGGGCCCACCGAGGAGGGCCCCCGACGGCAGCTGCCCGGTGGCCTGGCCCGTGGCCAGCGCCGCGGTCTTGGTGAGGTTGTCGAGCAGGCCCTGGAGCTGGCGCTGATAGCCCTGCAGGTTGCGGGAGGTTGCGGCGAGCGGATCGTTCGCGTCGGCGGGCTCCGCCGCCGTCGGGCTCTCGTCAGGCGGTGCACCAGCATCCATCCTTCGGGTGGATGCCCCTTGCGGAGGGAGTGCCCCAGGCCGGGTGGTGACCAGCAAGACGGGGGCATCCTCCGGCGGGACCACCTTCGGGCCACCCGGTGCGGGTGCCGCCGATCCGGTGCGCCGCACCCCGATGGGCTCGGCCAGCTCCTCGCTCGTAGGCGTCAGGGCGGGGATGCGCGGCGCGGTCGCGACGGCGGCGCTGGCAGTCGGAGCGGGTGGCATCTCGAGCTTGCGCGGCTCGGCCGTGGCGGCGGCAGGCCTGTCCCGGACCAGCTTCGACTCGGTCTCGTCGGCCTTCTTGCCGCTGGCAGAGAAGCGCTGGATGGTGACGGCGGCCACCGCGACCAGGGAGCCGACGAGCAGCGCCACGGCCAGCAGTCCCTTCTTCGACATCGAAACGCGCTGCCGGGCAGCGACATTGGGGATGCCGGGCTCGCCGGGCAGAGGAGAGATGGCGTTGCCGTCGGGTTCGATCTCGGCGCCAAGGTTTGGATCGCGGTTCCGCGGATCGCTTGGGTCGTGCGTCATGGTGTCGCTCCCTTGCGCGCTTCGGACGGCGCGTTACTGCCACTGACGTCGGCCTTCAGGACGCGCTGCACGCCGGGCACCGTGGTGCCGTCACTCGGCGGCCTGCCGTCGAGGTCGAAGGCTTCGTTCCACAGGCCGACGACGGCCGAGCCCGCCCGCAGCATCAGCCGCCGGCTGACGCGATCGACCACCAGCAGGTCGTCCTCCATGCGGGCGTTGACCAGCGTCTCGCTGCCGTCGCCCAGTACATGGAACACGGCAGGCACCTCACGGTTGCCCGGGAAGCGGAGGTAGGTGAATCGACCATCGTCGTAAACCAGGGTCGGCACGATGTCCTGGGACCCGGCGCCCTCGGCGATCGAGTACTGGGTGTTCATCACCTGCGCCTTGGCCTGCAGGCGCTCGGCGACGACCTGGTGCGGTGACGGGGGTGGCGGCATGACAGGCAACGCCGTCAGTGGTGTCGTGTCGCGCAGCGCGAGGCGCGCCGGGGGTGCCACCCGGGCCGGTGCCTTGACGACGAGCCGGTAGACCGGCGGCTTCGGGTCGCCGTCTGCCAGAACGACGAAGCGCAAGCTGTGCGTTCGGCGGTCGGTGACAACGGCCAGGGTGTTCGCGGCGCTGGCCGAGCTCTTGGCCTTGACGAACAGGTTCCGGCCTCCGGGCTGGGCTGCGATGCACCACGCGGCATCGGCCTTCGTGCAGTCGCCACCCAGGCCCGCTGCGACCTCGGTGATCGCCTCGTCCGCATCGAGCACCACCAGCGTCACGACGCCGCGCTTGACCGGGACGGTGACGACGGCGCGCGGGTCGTAGACCACTTCGCGCAGACGCGGATCTGCAGGCTCCGCAGCGACCGTTGTGGAGCCGAAGGCCGCGACGCAGGCCAGGGAGGCCAGCCGGACCAGCGGCTTCATGGCTTGGCCCCCGGTGCGGCGGTGTTGATCTCGGGATCGGACCGGTAGGCTGTGACGACGAAGCCGAACGGGTTCTCGAGCCGGTCGCGCTCCTTGACCAGCACCTTCGGCTGATACTGGTAAACGACGCTGGCCACGTGCCGCGTGGTCACCTCGGGCAGGTTGCGGTCCGTCAGGCGGACCACCTTGTCGTAGGTGACCGTGGCCTCCCCCTGGTTGCCGGGGCGGCCGGACGCAGCCAGGCGCACGCCGATGACGTTGATGCGCCAGTCCTCTGCGGCGCCGATCTTCTTCTGCAGCGCGGCGTCGCCCTCGAACTGGCGGTTGTAGTCGGCGAACACGGCAGGTACCGCCATGCGCGCCACCTGGTCGAAGTCGCGCTGCAGGAACATCCAGCTGTAGCCTTCGCGTGCCCGCACGAAGGTGGCGAGGTTGTGCTTGTCCAGCGCCTCCATCGGCGGGATGGTCTCGACAGAGAGTCGTTGCTGGACCGTGGCCTCGCCGGTGACCCGGTCGACCACGATGGGGATCTCCACCACGCGCCGCAGCGGACCCTGAACGAACACCGCGGCGATGCCGATCAGGCCCAGCACCAGGCCTGCGATCGCGACCCACCAGGCCCGGCGCTCCGAGCGTTCCAGCATCAGCGCGCGGTCGACTTCCCACGCGCGATTGGCTTCGATCGTCGTCGTCTCGGGCTCGATCTGCGCTCGGTCTCGCAAGCCTTCAGACAATGCAGCGGCTCTTCCTGGCGTCAGGACGGCACTCATGGGAACCTCCGTGGTGCTGCGCCGACGGCCCGGCGCAGCGATTCCGGGAACGGGCGTCAGGGCAGGTAGTCGGCCACCTTCCCCGTGCGGGTGAGCATCTGGTACTGGCGCTCGCGTTCCCGCGATCGGGCGATGCGCTCCTCGCTGTCGGCCATGCCTTGCAGCATCTGCACCTGGGACATCTCGTGGGCCAGCAGCGCGTTCTCGGCGCCGATACGGGCCTGGACCTCCTGCACCGCCTTCTGGTCGGTGGTGGCGTTGATCTGACCCATCAACGACTGGATCTGCGACAGGCGGCCGGCGGCCGACTTCATCGCGTCCTGCAGCAGGCCCTTCTGCTGGTACGGCTGCGCCAGGGCGGCCTGGCAGCTGGTCCGGGCGTCGCCGGCGAGGTCCATGCAGTTGTAGACCATGCCCGCGTCACGCAGCGCCTTGGCCGTGGCGTTCAGGCCGGAGTAGCCGGAGGTGTTGATCGCATTGACGTAGGTGTAGGCCTCGGCCGGCACGTAGTTCTTCAGCAGCGGGTTGTTGAACACGTTGCCGAGGTTGCGGATGCCGTTGATGCTGTTGATCTGGCTTTGCAGCTGGTTGATCTGCTGCACCTGGTTGTTGATCTGCGTGATGCCGTCGAGCACCTGCTGGATCGTCTGGACCAGGTTGGCGACATCGATGACCGGAATGCCCTGCGCACGGGCGCCGCTGGCGCCGAAGGCGATGAGGACGGCGGCAGCGACCTTGAGACGTGTGTGCATGGTTTCGCTCCTGTGCTGGTTGACGCTGATTGACATTCATGCTCGTCCGCGAAGCGCGGCGAGCTTGTAGGCAGCGGTTCGCACCGCTCCGTAACCCCGGCGGACGACGGCGCCGGCGCCGGTGGCAACCGCGCCCGCCGCCCGACCGGTCGCGACCGCGGCGGCTCCGGTGGCCTGGCCCGCCGCATAGGGCAGGCCGGCTCCGGCCCGGACTACGCCACCGGCCGCGCCTGCGGCGCCCGCGCTGCGCGCAGAGGAAGCCGAGCGCAGGCCAGAGACCATCATGGCGTTCTGGATCATCTGAATCCCCTGCTGAACCGCAGCGCCGCCGGTGAGTGCGGAGGCGAGGCTCGGAGCCTGGAAGCAGATGATGGCCATGAGGATCATGACGACGCAGTACTTCAGGCTCTCGCCGACGACGTTGAAGGTCGGGCCGAGGAAGCCGCCTTGCGACTGGATGACTTGCACCATCGCCTGTCCCATGTAGATGCTGAGGCCAAGCGCGAAGAACGCGAACCACGTCAGGACGACGGCGTTCAGGACCATCGACAGCCAGCTGTCGAAGAACCGGGCCGTCGGGCGCCAGGCGAGACACAAGACGAACAGCGGACCAATGGCAATGACAAAGGTCAGAAAGAGCTTCGCCAACGTCACTACGAACAGCGCGATGCACAGGAAGATCACGTTGCCCAGGGCTGTGACGACTGCGGCGAAGACCAAGTCGAGCCGCATGATCCCGGCATCCTTGAGCAGATCAAGAACGAGCAGACTTGCTTGCTCGTTGAATGCGTCCAGAAGCGCATACGGCGATGTCACGGTCATCGGATCAGTGGCCGCCGGCAGGAACGTCGTCGCCACGCCCGTCGCCAGCGCGTTTGCGCTGTCCGCCACGTTGCTGATGTAGAAGCCCGACTGAAGTGCGAAGGCCAGGACGACGCCGATCTTGAAGACCTTCCACATGAATACCGGGAGCGTCTCCGAAACCTCGTTGCGCAGGACGGCCCATCCGTAGAGAGTCACCCAGATCGTCATGCACGTCAGCGCGATCGGCGCAATGGCCGTCATCAAGCTCGACACCACGCCCAGCACGTATGTGCTGAGGACGCTGTTGAATTGATTGCCAACCCAGGTGAACATGACGTCTGCACTCGCTACTGAACCGCCGGGTTCGGCAGGTTCTTGATGCCCACGCAGCCTTTGGTGAGATCGGGGTACTGGCAGTGCTTCCACTCGGTTCCGGTCTTCACCACCCACACTCGCGAAACCTTCTCCGAGCCGTACGTTGAAGGCCGGCATGTCGTCGGTCGCGCGTAGACCTCGGTGCACTCCATCAGGCCGACAGGTGTCTCGACCATCTTCCAGCCGCCCCCGGCACATCCGGCCTTTGCGGCAGGGCATGGCTTCGCGAGCAGTGCGCCTGCGGTTGAAGGTGTCTCTACCTTCTTGGAACCATCGGGCATCACCTTAACGGCCTCGTTGCCCTTGACGAACTGGGCGCTGGCGGTGGTGGCGGCGAGCGCCAGCGCGCCCAGCGCGAGGAGATGACGAACTGCTTTCATGCGGCTCTCCTGGAGGTACGAAGCCTTCGATCCTGAACCTCGCGAAGCAGCACCGGAAGCCATTGAAACGGATCGTTGCCATGCCGTTCGCGCACGGCATCCAGCAGAGCCACGTTGTCGGTCGTGGCCGAGAGCACGGTGATGAAGTCCTCGAGCCCGGCGAGGTCCAGCTCGCAGATCGCGCTGGCATGTCCCTGCTTGACCAGGAAGCGCCGGCCGCCCTGCGCGCCGAGGCTGCGCACGATGTCGAACTCGGCTTGCGTCAGAC
>CAYVXO010000295.1:0-5704 GCA_964454485.1 uncultured Rubrivivax sp. | reverse complement strand
AGCAGGACGCCGACGTCATCATGTTCATCTACCGCGACGACTACTACAACAAGGACAGCAAGGAGCCGGGCGTGGCCGAGATCGTGGTGGCCAAGCAGCGCAACGGCCCGGTGGGCACCGTGAAGCTGACCTTCCTGAAGCCGCTCACCAAGTTCGACAACCTGGCGCCCGGCAGCAGCGGCGAGTACTGAAGCCGCGCGCACACCCTGCTTGCGGCAGGGCAGGAGAGCTGTATATATTTACAGTATGCCTGCCAAGCCGCCGCAAGCCACTGCCCTCAAGGGGCGCGGCACCGCCTGGGCCATCGAGCACCGCTTCACGAGCGACCCGCGCGAGCCCTACGACGACGGCTGGGGCTCGCTGGAGCAGGCGGCGCAGGAAGAGCAGGTCGGGCCCGACACGCAGATCATCGAGGAACGCGTCAAGACCATCCTCGCCGGCAACGATTCCCCGGACATCGGCTTCGACCTCTCCATCAACCCCTACCGCGGCTGCGAGCATGGCTGCGTCTACTGCTACGCGCGGCCGACGCACAGCTACCTGAACCTGTCTCCCGGGCTCGACTTCGAGACGCGCATCGTCGCCAAGGTGAACGCGGCCGCGCGCCTGCGCGAGGCGCTGCGCGCGCGCAGCTACCAGCCGCTGCTGCTGAACATCGGCTCGGTGACCGACGCCTACCAGCCGGCCGAACGAAGGCTGCGCATCACGCGCGGCGTGATCGAGGTGCTGGCCGAGGCGAAGCACCCGTTCTCGGTCATCACCAAGTCCAGCCTCGTCGAGCGCGACCTCGACCTCGTGGCGCCGATGGCGGCCGAGAACCTGGCCGCGGTCTATGTTTCCATCACCACGCTCGACCCGGCACTGGCGCGCGTGCTCGAGCCGCGCGCCGCGGCACCGCACCGGCGGCTGCGCACGATCGAGACGCTGGCGAAGGCTGGCGTGCCGGTGGGCGTGAGCGTCTCCCCGGTCATCCCGTTCCTCAACGAACCCGAGCTGGAGCGCATCCTGGAAGCAGCGCGCGCCGCCGGCGCCAGCCGCGCCTTCAGCATCGTGCTGCGCCTGCCCTGGGAAGTGAGCCCGCTGTTCCGCCAGTGGCTGGACCAGCATTTCCCCGAACGCGCGCAACGCGTGATGGCACGCGTTCAAGACATGCGCGGCGGCCGCGACAACGACCCGCGCTTCGGCAAGCGCATGCGAGGCGAGGGCATCTGGGCCGAACTGCTGCGCCAGCGTTTCGACAAGGCCTGCGCACGTCTGGGCTACGGCACGGAGCGAACCGAACTGGACCTGACGCGCTTCCGCCCGCCGGCGGCCGCGGGCGAAGCGCTTCAGGGCACGCTGTTCTGAACCCGACTCAGGCCGCGGCCTGGGCGGCGGCTTCGGCCACCGGCGCCGAAGTGCGCAGCGCCATCGCGCCGGCCTTGCGGCCGACGTCGCCCAGCGGCAGCCGGCTGCCGCTGCAGTAGCGGCGGCGCAGCTGTTCCACCTCGCCGGCCAGGGCGGCAGCGTTCTCGATCTTGTCCTGGTGGCGCGCCAGCACCGAGCGCGCGTTGTCCAGCAGCTTGCCGTTGAGCGTGTTGCGCGCCTCGGCCAGCAGCTTGCGCACCGCGGTCGCCGGGTCGCCGGCCAGGCTGTGCGCCAGCGCCTGCTCGGTGAGCTGCGTGATCTGGTGCGCGCTCGCGCGCACGCGCTCGGCGAAGGGCTCGTGGCCGGCGGCGCCGCGCACCAGCAGCTCGGTCGCCACCTTCGAGGTGCCGTGGCGCAGCGCGACGGCGTCGATCGTCACCTCGGCACCTTCGACCGGCACCCCGGCCGCCGCCAGCGCGGAGACCAGCGTGAGCAGGTTGCAGGCGGCCTCGACGTCGTAGGCCTCGTCGCGCACCTCGCGCGAGAGTTCGGCCAGCGCGGCGGCGGCTTCCGCCGGCTGCAGCGCGGCGGCGCGCACGAGCGCCGCCACCAGGCGCGTGAAGCGCTGCAGGCGCGGGTTCTCGGGCGCGCGCGACAAGGCATGCGCCAGGTTGTCGGCGCAGCGCTGCAGGCCCTTGGTGTCCTTCTGCTGGTAGCGCAGGAAGGCCAGCAGCACCAGGCTCTGGGCGTCGAACATCTTGGAGCTGATGCCGCCGGCCACCGCGCGGTCGAGCGCCTTCGCGGCTTCCTCGCGCTCGCCCTGGTAGAAGGCCAGCATGCCCTGCTTCTGCAGGCGCGTGATCGAGCCGGGCGTCAGCGTGGCGGCGCGGCGGCAGGCTTCGAGCGCCGCCTCCAGGTTGCCCTGCTCGGACTGCACCTGGCCGATGACGTCGTAGGCGTCGACGAAGGTGGGCGCCTCGGCGACCAGCGCCTCCAGCGTCTTCAGCGCCTGCGAAGGCTGGTTGGCCAGCAGCTGCGCGCGCGCCACGCCCAGCCGGGCCCAGGGTGCCGGCTGCGCGGCGCCGACCGCTTCGTAAAGTTCGCGCGCCTCGGCGGCGCGGCCCAGGTTCAGCAGCAGCTCGCCGCCGATGCGGGCGGCGAACACCCAGAACTCGCCGCGGTCTTCGAAGCGCTTGCGGCACAGCGCGGCGCCGTCCTCGAAGCGGCCGGCGTCCACCGCCTCGAAGATGTCCTTCAGCACCTTCTTGCGGCGGCGCGCGTGCGCCAGCCGCTCGGCCAGCGAACTGGCGGTGTGCGGCTTGATGAGGAAGCTGTCGAGCGCCGATTCGGCCGCCTCGGTCACCTTGGCGTAGGTGGCCTCGCCGGTGATCATGATGAACACGGTGGACAGCGGCAGCAACTGCGCGCGCCGCAGATCGTCCAGCAGGTGCTGGCCGGAATAGTCGGTGCCGTGGAAGCTGTGCTCGCAGAGCACGAAGTCGAACGCGCGCGCCTCGAGGTGCGTGCGCGCCTCGACGACCTTGCCGCACTGCACCACGGTGCCCACGCCCAGGTCGCGCAGCTGGCCGGCCAGGATGCTGCGCGACGTGGCGTTGCCGTCGATCACCAGTGCCTTGGCGAGATGGATGTCACGGTCGAGCAGCGCCATCAACCGGCCTCCCTGGGGGAGCGACCGGCAGGACGGGACAGTCGGGCGAGCGTCTTCATCGTGGCGGGGCAGCGTCAGAACTCTTTTTCGGCCGCTGACTGCGCCACTTGAGCGCGTCAGTTATTTGAAGAGGTCTTTGACCCGGTCGGTCCAGCTCTTGGCGTTCGGCGAATGGCGGTCGCCGGCCTTGCGGAACGACTCGTCCAGTTCCTTCAGCAGCTTGCGCTGGTGCTCGGTCAGCTTGACCGGCGTCTCCACCGTGACGTGGCAGTAGAGGTCGCCCGGGTAGCTGGAGCGGATGCCCTTGATGCCCTTGCCCCGAAGGCGGAAGGTCTTGCCGTGCTGGGTGCCTTCGGGCAACTCGATCTCGGCCTTGGCGCCCAGCGTGGGCACCTCGATCGTGCCGCCCAGCGCGGCCGTCGTCAGGCCCACCGGCACCGTGCAGTGCAGGTCGTCGCCGTCGCGCTCGAAGATCTCGTGCTGCTTGATGCGGATCTCGATGTACAGGTCGCCCGGTGGGCCGCCGTTGGTGCCCGGCTCGCCGTTGCCGGCCGAGCGGATGCGCATGCCTTCGTTGATGCCGGCGGGGATCTTCACCTCCAGCGTCTTCTGCTTCTTGATCTTGCCGGCGCCGTTGCAGGTGGTGCAGGGGTCGGGGATCACGCGACCGCTGCCGTGGCAGTGCGGGCAGGTCTGCTGGATGCTGAAGAAGCCCTGCCGCAGGTGCACCGTGCCGCTGCCCGAGCAGGTGGGGCAGGTCTTGGCGCTCGTGCCCGGCTTGGCGCCGCTGCCCTTGCAGGTCTCGCAGGTGTCCCAGCTCGGGATGCGGATCTGCGAATCCTTGCCGAAGGCCGCTTCCTCGAGCGTGATCTCCATCGCGTAGCTGAGGTCGCTGCCGCGGTAGACCTGCTGGCCACCGGCGCCGCGAGCGCGGCCGCCGCCGCCGAAGATGTCGCCGAAGATGTCGCCGAAGGCCTCGGCGAAGCCGCCGAAGCCATCCGCGCCCGGGCCGCCGGGGCGGAAGCCGCCGCCGCCCATGTTGGGGTCGACGCCGGCGTGGCCGAACTGGTCGTAGGCCTGCCGCTTGCTCGCGTCTGAGAGCATCTCGTAGGCCTCCTTGGCCTCCTTGAACTTCTCCTCGGCCTTCTTGGCGTCGTCACCCTGGTTGCGGTCAGGGTGGTGCTTCATGGCCAGCTTGCGGTAGGCCTTCTTGATGTCGTCCTCGGAGGCGTTCTTGGCCACCCCCAGGATCTCGTAGTAGTCGCGCTTCGCCATGAAAAGACCCGCATCCCTCAAGCGTTAACGCCGCGCAGGCCCGCAGGCCCTCCGGCCCGCGACCCTGGCGCGGCGGCAGCGGGCCGGCCGGCTGCCGCCGGCCCGCCCCTCGGCTTCAACCCTTCTTGACTTCCTTGAACTCGGCGTCGACCACGTTGTCGTCGTCGGCCGGCTTGGCCTGCGCCTTCGCGCCGGCTTCCGAACCACCGCCACCGGCCGCCGCGCCGGCCTGCGCGGCCTGGGCCTCGGCGTAGACCTTCTCGCCGAGCTTCTGGCTGGCGGTCATCAGGGCGTCGGTCTTGGCCTCGATCGCGGCCTTGTCCTCGCTCTTGAGCGCTTCCTCGACGTCCTTGATCGCCGCCTCGATCTTCTCCTTCTCGCCGCCTTCGAGCTTGTCGCCGTGCTCGGTGAGGCTCTTCTTCACCGAGTGGACCATTGCGTCGGCCTGGTTGCGGGCCTGCACCAGTTCGAGCTTCTTCTTGTCCTCGGCGGCGTTGGCCTCGGCGTCCTTCACCATCTTCTCGATCTCGGCTTCCGACAGGCCCGAGTTCGCCTTGATGGTGATCTTGTTCTCCTTGCCGGTGGCCTTGTCCTTCGCGCTCACGTGCAGGATGCCGTTGGCGTCGATGTCGAAGCCCACCTCGATCTGCGGCAGCCCGCGCGGCGCCGGCGGGATGCCTTCGAGGTTGAACTCGCCCAGCAGCTTGTTGCCGGCGGCCATGTCGCGCTCGCCCTGGAACACCTTGATCGTCACCGCCGGCTGGTTGTCGTCGGCGGTGCTGAACACCTGCGCGTACTTGGTCGGGATCGTGGTGTTCTTCTTGATCATCTTGGTCATCACGCCGCCGAGCGTCTCGATGCCCAGGCTGAGCGGGGTGACGTCCAGCAGCAGCACGTCCTTGCGGTCGCCGCTGAGCACCTGGCCCTGGATGGCCGCGCCCACCGCAACGGCCTCGTCGGGGTTGACGTCCTTGCGCGGCTCACGCCCGAAGAACTCCTTGACCTTCTCCTGCACCTTGGGCATGCGGGTCATGCCGCCGACCAGGATGACGTCGTCGATCTCGGTGAGCTTGACGCCCGCGTCCTTCACCGCGATGCGGCAGGGCTCGATCGTGCGCTCGATCAGCTCGTCGACCAGCGCCTCCAGCTTGGCGCGCGTGAGCTTGATGTTCAGGTGCTTCGGACCCGACGCGTCGGCCGTGATGTAGGGCAGGTTGACGTCGGTCTGGGTGCTGTTGGACAGCTCGATCTTCGCCTTCTCGGCCGCTTCCTTCAGCCGCTGCAGCGCCAGCACGTCCTTCGTCAGGTCGACGCCCTGTTCCTTGCGGAACTCGGTGACGATGTAGTCGATGATGCGCTGGTCGAAGTCTTCGCCGCCGAGGAAGGTGTCGCCGTTGGTGGAGAGCACCTCGA
>CAYVXO010000294.1:0-5744 GCA_964454485.1 uncultured Rubrivivax sp. | reverse complement strand
GGCGGCGCCACGCCGGCCGACAGCCCCTTCCTGCGCCGGCCCGACCTGCTGGCCAGCCTGCTGGCCTACTGGCACAACCACCCCTCGCTGAGCTACCTCTTCAGCGGCCTGTTCATCGGCCCCACCAGCCAGGCGCCGCGCATCGACGAGGCGCGCAACGACCAGGTCTACGAGCTCGAGATCGGCCTGCAGGAGCTGGAGCGCCAGCTGGGCCTGCAGGGCCGGACCGGGGAAGGGACCCCGGTCTCCGGGGTTGTGCCGCCCTGGCTGGTCGACCGCACGCTGCGCAATCTGCTGGTCGACGTCACCGGCAACACCCACCGCAGCGAGTTCTGCATCGACAAGCTCTACTCGCCCGACACCGCCACCGGCCGTCTGGGCCTGCTGGAACTGCGCGCCTTCGAGATGCCGCCGCACGCGCGCATGAGCCTGGCGCAGCAGCTGCTGCTGCGCGCGCTGGTGGCCTGGTTCTGGCGCCAGCCCTTCAAGCCGAACGGCAACACGCGGCTCACGCGCTGGCACACCGGGCTGCACGACCGCTTCCTGCTGCCCACCTTCGTGCAGATGGACTTCGACGACGTGATGGCCGAGCTCCGCCAGGCCGGCTTCGCGTTCGACGCCGCCTGGTTCGCGCCGCACTTCGAGTTCCGCTTCCCGCTCATCGGCGAGGTCGCCACGCTGGGCATCGGCCTCACGCTGCGCAACGCGCTCGAGCCTTGGCATGTGATGGGCGAGGAAGGCGCGCCCGGCGGCACCGTGCGTTACGTGGACAGCTCGCTCGAACGGCTGGAGCTCAAGGTCAGCGGCCTCAACGACAACCGCCACGTCATCACCGTCAACGGCCAGGCGGCGCCGCTGCAGCCCACCGGCCGCGTGGGCGAATTCGTCTGCGGCGTGCGCTACCGCGCCTGGCAGCCGCCTTCGGCGCTGCACCCGACGATCCCGCCGCACGCGCCGCTCACCTTCGACATCGTCGACCGCTGGCTCTCGCGCTCCATCGGCGGCTGCCGCTACCACGTGGCGCATCCGGGCGGCCGCAACTACGAGGTCTTCCCGGTCAACGCCTACGAAGCCGAAAGCCGCCGCCTGGCGCGCTTCTTCCGCTTCGGCCACACGCCGGGCACGATGGACGTGAAGCCCGCGCAGCCGAGCCGCGAGTTCCCGTTCACGCTGGACATGCGTCTGGCATGAGGAGCGCCGCCGCTTGACGCCCACCCAAGGCTCGCTGCCCTTCGACGCCGGCGGCTCCGCGCCGGCGCTGGACACGCTGCTGCGCCACGCGCTGCCGCCCGAGCCCGCGGTGTGGGACGAACTGCGCGGCGCCGGCGGCGCCGCGCGCGCGCACTGGCAGCGCTTCGCCGACCTGCTGCCCGCGCCGGCGCAGGGCGACCTGGCGCAGGAACTCGACCGCCGGGTGGCGCAGGTGGCGCAGCAGATCCGCCAGGACGGGGTCACCCACAACGTGTTCGACGAGAAGGGCGCCGCCGCGCGGCCCTGGTCTCTGGAACTGCTGCCGCTGCTGATCGAGCCCGCGGACTGGGCCGCCATCGAGGCCGGCGCGACCCAGCGCGCGCGCCTGCTCGAAGCGATGCTGGCCGACCTTTACGGCGCGCGCACCCTGTTCGCCGAAGGCCTGCTGCCGCCGGCGCTGGCGCTGCGCCACCCGGGCTACCTGCGGCCCATGCAGGGCGTGGTGCCCCCCGGCGGGCTGCGCCTGCACATCGTTGCCTTCGACCTCGTGCGCGACGCCGCCGGCCAGTGGTGGGTGGTGGCGCAGCGCACGCAGGGCCCTTCGGGGCTGGGCTACGTGCTGCACAACCGGCTCGTCATCTCGCGCCAGTTCCCGGACGCGTTCCGCGAGATGCGCGTGCAGCACATCGCCAGCAGCTACCGCCGCCTGCTCGACACGCTGGAAGCCAGCGCGCGCGAAGTCGCCGGCGGCGCCACCCCCCGCGTGGTGCTGCTCACCCCCGGTCCCTACAGCGAGACCTACTTCGAGCACGCCTACCTGGCGCGCTACCTGGGCCTGCCGCTGGTCGAAGGCGGCGACCTCACGGTGCGCGACGAACGCCTGTTCCTGAAGACGGTCGAAGGCCTGGAGCCGGTGCACGCGCTGATGCGCCGCGTCGACGACGACTGGTGCGACCCGCTCGAGCTGCGCCCCGACTCGCAGCTCGGCGTGCCCGGCCTGCTGCAGGCCGCGCGCGCCGGCAGCGTGGTGATGGCCAACGCGCTCGGCAGCGCCTTCCTGGAGTCGCCCGCGGTGCAGGGTTTCCTGCCCGGCATCGCCCAGCGCCTGCTCGGCGAGCCGCTGGCGCTGCCCTCGCTGCCCACCTGGTGGTGCGGCGAACGCGCGGCCTGGCTCGACGTGCGCGAAAAGCTCGCCGACAAGGTCGTGCGCAGCACCTTCCCGCGCGGCGGCCGCACTTCGCAGGTGCACGACCGGCAGGGCCTGCGGGTCGAGCTCGACCCCGAAGCCTGGACGGTGCAGGGCCGGGTGCGCTTCAGCCGCGCCCCGATCTGGGGCAACGGTGCGCTCACGCCGCGCCCGTCGATGGTGCGCGTCTACGCCATCGCCGACGGCAACGGCCGCTGGCACGTGTTGCCCGGCGGCATGACGCGCGTCGCCCAGCGCGAAGACGCCAGCCTGAGCATGCAGCGCGGCGGCACCAGCCTGGACACCTGGGTGCTGACCGACGGCGCGGTCGACACCTTCTCGATGCTGCCGCAGCGCCTGCGCGTCGAAGACATCACCGGCCGCCGCCGCCCGGTGAGCAGCCGCACCGGCGAGAACCTGTTCTGGCTCGGTCGTTATACGGAGCGCACCGAGCAGCTGGTGCGGCTGGCGCGCGCCACGCTGGGCCTGATCGACGCCGACAGCGACGCCGGCGAGCCGGTGCAGAAGGCCGTCTCGGCGATGGCGGTGGCCAACGGCCTGGCGCCCTGGGGCGTGCCGACGCTGGTGCAGGCGCCGCATGTCTTCGAGCGTGCGCTGCTCGCCGGCCTGGCCGACGCCGAAGGCGCCACCAGCGTCGCCTTCAACCTGCGCGCGCTGGAACGCGCCTCGCTCGCGCTGCGCGAGCGGCTGTCGTCCGAGCAATGGGGGCTGATCCGCACGATGGGCGAGCGCTTCGAGGCGGCGCTCGCGGTGCCCGAAGGCGCGCTGCCCACGCTGCCGCAGGTGCTGCCGGCGCTGGACCGGCTGGCGCTGCAGCTGGCGGCGCTCACCGGCACCCAGACCGACCGCATGACGCGCGACCACGGCTGGCGCCTGCTCACCGTGGGCCGCCTGCTCGAGCGTCTGATCGGGCTCACGACCCACCTGCAGGCCTTCCTGGACAGCGGCGCGCTCGCCAGCGCGGCCGGCATCGACCTGCTGCTGGAGCTGTTCGACAGCGTCATCACCTTCCGCGCCCGCTACCAGCGCCACGAAGACCTGCTGGCGATCACCGACATGCTGGTGCTGGACACCAGCAACCCGCGCGCCTTCGGCGGCGTGCTGCGCCGCCTGCGCACGGAACTCAGGAAGCTGCCGGGCAGCGAGGAATCGATCGGGCCCTTCCTGGCCCGCCTGCCGGCCGAAGGCGTGGGCTTCACGCTGGAGGAACTGCGCGACGCCGCCGAGCCCGACATCGCGCGCCGGCTGCGCGCGCTGTCGGAGACCCTGGCGCGCGCCGGCAGCACGCTGGCCGAGGACATCGCGCTGCGCTACTTCACGCTGGCGCAGGGCCTGGAACAGCGTGTATGAGCTCGGAGCTCGAAGTCGTGCACGAGACGCGCTACGCGTACGCGGCGCCGGTCTCGCTGGCGCACCACCGGGCGCACCTGCGGCCGCTGGAAGACGCCGGCCAGCGCCTGCTGGGTTTCGCGCTCGAGATCGCGCCCGTGCCCGAGCAGCGGCGCGACGGCCAGGACGGCTTCGGCAACGGCGTCTGCCACTTCAGCCTGCTGGCGCCGCACGAGACGCTGGCGGTGCGCGCGGCCAGCCGGGTGCGCGTGCGGCCGCGCTTCGGGGCGCTGGAGCCGGCCGCCGGCCCGCGCTGCGGCGAACTGGCCGAGCGCCTGCGCTACGTGGCGCGCGCGCCTTTCGAGCCGGCGGTGGAATTCACCCTGCCTTCGCCCTACGTGCCGCGGCTGGAGGTGCTGCGCCACTACGGCCAGCGCAGCCTGGCGCCGGCGCGCCCGGTGGCCGAGGCGGCGATCGAGCTGATGCACCGCATCCACGCGGACTTCCGCTACGAAAGCCGCAGCACCGACGTCGACACGCCGCTGGAGCAGTCCTTCGAGCAGAAGCGCGGCGTCTGCCAGGACTTCGCGCACCTGATGGCCGGCATGCTGCGCATGGCCGGCTTGCCGGCACGTTACGTCAGCGGCTACCTGCTGACGCGCGCGCCCGAAGGCGGCGCCGCCATGCTGGGCGCCGACGCCAGCCACGCCTGGGTCCAGGTGTGGTGCCCGGGCACGCCCGGCGTGCCGGCCGACGGCTGGCTGGACCTGGACCCCACCAACGACCTGGTCCCCGGCAGCGGCCACGTGCGCGTGGCCGTGGGACGCGACTACGGCGACGTGACCCCGCTGCGCGGCGTGATCCGCGGCGGCGGCCGCCACACGCTGACGGTGGCCGTCACCACCCGCCTGGCGGGCCCGGTTGTTGCTAACGCCTGAGCAGGAAGATCCCCTCAACATGCAGGCCCGCTTCGACGAGATGCACGCCGCCGGCCAGGCGGTGCGCGAACACTACCGCGCCTACGACGCGTGGCTCAAGACCCAGCCGGCCGACGTGATGCTGTCGCGCCGCCACGAGGCGGAGATGATCTTCCGCCGCGTCGGCATCACCTTCGCCGTCTACGGCGCCAAGGACGAGGACGGCGCCGGCACCGAGCGGCTGATCCCCTTCGACCTCATCCCGCGCGTGATCCCCAGCCACGAATGGCGCGAGATGCAGGCCGGGCTGGCGCAGCGCGTGACCGCGCTCAACCGTTTCATCCACGACGTCTACCACGGCCAGGAGATCCTGAAGGCGGGCGTCGTGCCGGCCGACCAGGTGCTGCGGAACAGCCAGTTCCGCGCCGAGATGATGAACGTCGACGTGCCGGGCGGCGTCTACTCGCACGTCGCCGGCATCGACATCGTGCGCGCCGCCAACCCCGACGGCAGCGGCAGCTACTACGTGCTGGAGGACAACCTGCGCGTGCCCAGCGGCGTGAGCTACATGCTGGAGAACCGCAAGATGATGATGCGGCTCTTCCCCGAGCTCTTCGCCGGCCACCGCGTGGCGCCGGTCGCGCATTACCCCGACCTGCTGCTGGAGACGCTGCGCGCCGTGGCGCCCGCCGGCGTCAACGATCCCGCGGTGGTGGTGCTCACCCCCGGCATGTACAACAGCGCCTACTTCGAGCACGCCTTCCTGGCGCAGCAGATGGGCGTGGAACTGGTCGAGGGCCAGGACCTCTTCGTCAAGGACGGCTTCGTCTACATGCGCACCACGCAGGGCCCGCGGCGGGTCGACGTGGTCTACCGCCGGGTCGACGACGACTTCCTCGACCCCCAGGCCTTCCGGCCCGACTCCACCCTCGGCTGCGCCGGCCTGCTGGACGTCTACCGCGCCGGCAACATCACGCTCGCCAACGCCATCGGCACCGGCATCGCCGACGACAAGAGCATCTATCCCTACGTGCCGAAGATGGTGGAGTTCTACCTCGGCGAGAAGCCCATCCTGCACAACGTGCCCACCTACCTGTGCC
>CAYVXO010000293.1:0-5787 GCA_964454485.1 uncultured Rubrivivax sp. | reverse complement strand
CCGTCGTTGCCCACCGCCAGGATGAGGTGGCCGTCGGCGACCTCGAACACCTGGTAGGGCACGATGTTCTGGTGCGCGTTGCCGGCGCGCCGCGGCGCCTTGCGCGTGACCAGGTAGTTGGCGCCCAGGTTGGCCAGCATCGCGACCTGGGTGTCGAGCAGGGCCATGTCGATGACCTGGCCCTCGCCCGTGGCGTCGCGGTGGCGCAGCGCGGCCAGGATGGCCACCGTGGCGTACATGCCGGTGAAGAGGTCGGCCACCGCCACGCCCACCTTCTGCGGGCCGCCGCCGGGGCGGTCGTCGCGTTCGCCGGTCACGCTCATCAGGCCACCCAGGCCCTGGATCGCGTAGTCGTAGCCGGCACGGTCGCGGTAGGGGCCGGTCTGGCCGTAGCCGGTGATCGAGCAGTACACCAGCCGCGGCCGCGTGGCGCGCAGGCTGGCCGCATCGAGGCCGTAGCGGGCCATGTCGCCGACCTTGAAGTTCTCGATCACGACGTCGGCCGTGTCGGCGAGCCGGCGCACCAGGTCCTGGCCCTCGGGGCGCGCGATGTCGATCGTGACCGAACGCTTGTTGCGGTTGGTGCCCAGGTAGTAGGCCGCTTCGGCGGTGTCGTGGCCCTCGCGGTCCTTCAGGAAGGGCGGTCCCCAGCCGCGCGTGTCGTCGCCGCTGCCGGGGCGTTCGACCTTGACGACGTCGGCGCCCAGGTCGGCCAGCGTCTGCGTGCACCAGGGGCCGGCGAGCACACGCGAGAGGTCCAGCACGCGCAGGCCGGCGAGGGCGTTCGGGGTCGGGGGAGCGTCCATCGGCCGGATTGTCGGCCCGCCGCGGTGTCGATAATCGGCCGATGCCCTTGCACCGCCGTTTCGCCGCCGTGCTGTTTGCGGTCGTGGCGGCCGCGGCGGCCGCCTGTTCGCCCGCGCTCGACTGGCGCGAGGTGCGCCCCGAAGGCGCCGACCTCGTGCTGCTGATGCCCTGCCGTCCGAGCCGCCAGACGCGCAGCGTGACGCTCGCCGGGCGGCCGGTGGCGCTGGCGCTGGTGGCCTGCAGCGCCGGTGGCCAGACCTGGGGCCTGGCCGCCGGCGACATGGGCGACCCGGCGCTCGTGGGCCCGGCGCTGGGCGAATTGCGCCGCGCCGCAGCCGCCAACCTGGGTGCGCCGGCGGGGACCGAGCCGGAAGCCTTCGCGCCGCGCGGCGCCACGCCCAACCCCACCAGCGGCCGCCTGCGCCTGGCCGGCCAGCTGCCCGACGGCACCGAGGTCGCCGAGCAGGCCGCCTTCTTCACCCGCGGCACCTGGGTCTACCAGGCCACGGTGGTGGGGGCGACGCTGCCGGCCGACGCCGCGGCCACCTTCTTCGACAGCCTGAGGCTGGGCTCGTGAGCGCGGTGATGGCGCCGCGGGCTGCCGCCGAGCCGCGCCTGCTGCCGCGGCCGACGGCGGTGCAGGTGTTCCTGGTGTTCGCCTTCACCTACTTCTTCTCGGCCCTGCTGCGCGCGGTGACGGCCACCCTGGCGCCGGCCTTCAGCGCCGAGCTGGGGCTGCGCGCCGCCGACCTGGGCCTGCTGGCCGGGGCCTACTTCCTGGGCTTCGCGGCAATGCAGCTGCCGCTGGGCGGCGCGCTCGACCGCTTCGGGCCGCGCCGGGTGCTGGTCGCGCTGCTGGCGCTGGCGGTGGTCGGCTGCGCGGCCTTCGCGCTGGCGCGCGGGCTGGCGGCGCTGATCGCGGCGCGGGTGCTCATCGGCGTCGGCGTGGGCGCCTGCCTGATGGCGCCGCTCACCTGCTTCAGGCGCCACTTCGCGCCGGCGGCGCAGCTGCGCGCGAACTCGTGGATGCTGATGACGGGTTCGCTGGGCATGCTGGCGTCGACCGTCCCCGTGCAGCTGCTGCTGCCGCTGGTGGGCTGGCGCGGCCTCTTCTGGGGCGTGGCGGCAATGCTGGCGCTGGCGATGCTGCTGATCGCGCTGCGCGTGCCGCGCGATGCGGCGGCGGTGCCGGCGGCGGCGAATGCGGCGCCGCCCGGCGGCTACGCCGAGGTGCTGCGCCACCCGCTGTTCCGCCGCATGGCGCCGCCCGGCTTCTTCGTCTACGGCGGGCTGATCGCGGTGCAGGCGCTGTGGGCCGGGCCCTGGCTCACGCGCGTGGGCGGCCTGTCGCCGCAGGCCGCGGCGGCGGGGCTGTTCGTGATCAACCTGTCGATGCTGTTCACCTTCATGGGCTGGGGCATGGCGATGCCGCATCTGGTGAAGCGCGGGCTGGACGCGGCGCGCCTGATGACCTGGGGCGTGCCGGTGGCGCTGGCGCTGCTGGCGCTGAACATCGCGCTCGGCGCCGATGCCGGGCCCTGGCACTGGGCGGCGTGGTGCGTGAGCTGCAGCGTGGTGTCGCTCAGCCAGCCGGCGGTGGGCATGGCCTTCCCCACCGCGCAGGCCGGGCGCGCGCTGTCGGCCTTCAACCTGGTGATCTTCAGCGGCGTGTTCGCGCTCCAATGGGGCATCGGGCTGGCGGTGGACGCGCTGGTGGCGGCCGGCCTGCCCGAGCCGCAGGCGATGCGCTTCGCCTTCGGTGTCTTCTGGTGCGGCAGCGTGGTCAGTTATCTCGCGTTCTGGCGGGGCGGGCGCGCTTCGCGCCCATAATCGCCGCAGCAAGCCCAAGAAGCCCCGAGCAAGCCCCCGATGACGCTGTTCGTGATCGTTGCCCACGCGCCGCTGGCCACCGCGCTGGCCTCGGTGGCTTCGCACGTGTACGCCGAATGCGCGGGCGACCTGGTGGCGCTGGACGTGCAGCCGCAGCAGGGCGTCGACGAGGTCGAACGCCGGCTGCGCGCCCTGCTCGCCGGCCGGCCCGCGCTGGTGATGGTGGACACCTTTGGTGCCACGCCCTGCAACGCGGCGCAGCGGGTGGCGCAGGACGAGCGCGTGCGCGTGGTCGCCGGCGTCAACGTGCCGATGCTGTGGCGCACGCTGTGCTACCGCGACCAGAGCCTGGACGAGATCATGCGCAAGGCGCTCGAAGGCGCCGCCCGTGGCGTGATGCCGGTGCCGGGCGCCGTGCCGCCGCAGAACCAGTCACCTTCCTCCGGCCGAAATGCTTAAGTCGACGATCACGATCAGTAACCGCCTGGGCCTGCACGCGCGCGCGTCGGCCAAGCTCACCAAGCTGGCCGGCGGCTTCAGGAGCGACGTGCATCTCTCGCGCAACGGCCGGCGCGTGAACGCCAAGAGCATCATGGGCGTCATGATGCTGGCCGCCGGGCTGGGCAGCGAGGTCGAGATCGAGGTGACCGGCGACGACGAGCAGGCGGCGATGGAAGCGCTGCGCGCCCTCATCGACGGCAAGTTCGGCGAAGGCGAGTAGGCGGCGAAGGCGAGGGCACCGATGAGCATCCAGGTCTTCGGCATGCCCGTCTCGCGCGGGGTGGCGATCGGGCGCGCGGTGCTGGTGGCGTCGAGCCGGGTCGACGTGGCGCACTACTTCGTCGCCCCCGACCGGGTGGAGCACGAGATCGACCGCCTGCGGCTGGCGCGCGACGCGGTCGTCGCCGAGCTCGAGGGGCTCAAGCGCGACCTGCCGCCCGAAGCGCCGCCCGAGCTTTCGGCGCTGCTGGACGTGCACCTGATGCTGCTGCACGACGACACGCTCGCCGGCGCCACCAAGACCTGGATCCGCGAGCGCCACTACAACGCCGAGTGGGCGCTGTCGGCGCAGCTGGAGGTGATGGCGCGCCAGTTCGACGAGATGGAGGACGAGTACCTGCGCGAGCGCAAGGCCGACATCGAGCAGGTCGTCGAACGCCTGCTGCGGCTGCTGGCGCCGGAGGCGCCGCGCGCCGCCGGGCGGTCGGCCGCGCCGGCGCCGGCGCCCGATTTCGGCGGCGAGGAGCCGCTGGTGCTGGTGGCCAACGACGTGGCGCCGGCCGACATGCTGCAGTTCAAGCGCAGCGTGTTCACCGGATTCGTCACCGACGTCGGCGGGCGCAACTCGCACACCGCGATCGTGGCCCGCAGCATGGACATCCCGGCGGTCGTGGGCGCGCGCGAGGCGAGCCGCCTGATCCGCCAGGACGACTGGGTGGTGATCGACGGCGACGCCGGCGTGGTGATCGTGAACCCGTCGGCCATCGTGCTGGAGGAGTACCGGTTCCGGCAGCGCCAGAGCGAGCTGGAACGGGCACGCCTGGACCGCCTGCGCCACACGCCGGCCGTCACGCTGGACGGCCAGAACATCGAACTGCTGGCCAACATCGAGATGCCCGACGACGCGCTGGCGGCGGTCGACGCCGGCGCGGTGGGCGTGGGCCTGTTCCGCAGCGAGTTCCTCTTCATGAACCGCGAAGGCCAGCTGCCCGACGAGGAGGAGCAATTCGAGGCCTACCGCGACGCCGTGGTGGCGATGCGCGGGCTGCCGGTGACGATCCGCACGGTGGACATCGGTGCCGACAAGCCGCTGGACCGCTTGACGCCGGCCGAGGCGCGGCACGAACACGCGCTCAACCCCGCGCTAGGGCTGCGGGCGATCCGCTGGAGCCTTTCGGAGCCGGGCATGTTCCGCCAGCAGCTGCGCGCCATCCTGCGCGCCAGCGCCTTCGGCAAGGTTCGCATCCTGGTGCCGATGCTGGCCCACCTGAGCGAGATCCGGCTCACGATGGAGGCGATCGCCCGCGCGCGCCAGCAGCTCGACGACGCGGGGCGCGCGTACGGCCGCGTCGAGGTGGGCGCCATGATCGAGGTGCCGGCGGCGGCGGTGATGATCGACCGCTTCCTCGAGCACTTCGACTTCGTCTCCATCGGCACCAACGATCTCATCCAGTACACGCTGGCGATCGACCGTGCGGACGAATCCGTCTCGCACCTCTACGACCCCTGGCATCCGGCGGTGCTGCAGCTGATCGCGCGGACGATCGAGCGCGCCCTTGCCGCCGGGCGCGGCGTCAGCGTCTGCGGCGAGATGGCCGGCGACGCCGCGTTCACCGACCTGCTGCTCGCCATGGGGCTGCGCAGCTTCTCGATGCACCCGGCGCGCATCGCGTCGATCAAGCAGCGCGTGCTGCGCGCCGACACGCGCCGCTTGGCGGCGGGGCTGGGCGCCGTGATGGCAGCCGACGACATCGCCGCTGCCGTGTTGCGCATGGGGTCGGCGGCGCCCATGCACTGACCTCTGGCCTTTGGCGGCCTGAAGCGGGCCCACTTGGCAGGCGCTTCGAAACCGTGCTACAGTCACAGGCTCCGCTGATCGCGAAGGCGCCTTGCGCAAAAGCAGTCAGCGGGAATCGAGACAAAAGCCCAAGCGCTTGACAGAGGTTTCGATTCAATGCCAGAATCTCTGTCTTCGCTGATCACGGTCAGCGCTTCGAAACCGCAAAGTTTCGAAAGCTCTTTAACAACACACAGCCGATAAGCGTGGGCGTTTGAAGGCGAGTGCCAAGAGTCGCAAGACTCGAGGCCGCAAGGTCTCAAACGCTCATGGAAACTGAAGTGAAGTTCACTTCAATTCCGTTTTGAGCAAACTTCAAGATCGAACTGAAGAGTTTGATCCTGGCTCAGATTGAACGCTGGCGGCATGCCTTACACATGCAAGTCGAACGGTAACGCGGGGCAACCTGGCGACGAGTGGCGAACGGGTGAGTAATGCATCGGAACGTGCCCAGTAGTGGGGGATAGCCCGGCGAAAGCCGGATTAATACCGCATACGACCTACGGGTGAAAGCGGGGGATCGCAAGACCTCGCGCTATTGGAGCGGCCGATGTCAGATTAGGTAGTTGGTGGGGTAAAGGCCTACCAAGCCT
>CAYVXO010000292.1:0-5791 GCA_964454485.1 uncultured Rubrivivax sp. | reverse complement strand
GCAGCTGGCCGGCGTCGTAGCCCTGCACCGCGTAGACGTCGGCGTTGGCCTTGTACGCGAGCGCGAAGCTCTTGCGGAAGGCGTTGTTGCGCGGCGTCTCCAGGTTGTCGGCGTAGTGCAGCGTGGACAGGATGCCCTGGGCCGACGCGCCCTGCGCCTCGATCGTGCCGTCGGTGAGGAAGCCCGAGGCCACCAGCGGCACCGTCTTCTTCAGGCCCGCGGCGTCGTAGTCCTTGACGAACTTCACCGCGCCGCCGCCGGCGAAGAAGGCGAACAGGACGTCGGGCTTCTGGCTCGCGATCTCGGTCAGCAGGGCCTGGAACTCGACGTTCGGGAACGGCAGGGTCAGGTCCTTCACCGTCTTGCCGCCGCCCTTCTCGAAGGCTTCGTTGAAGCCCTTCACCGTTTCCAGGCCGGCGGCGTAGTTCCAGGTGATGGTCATCGCCTTGCGGTAGCCCTTCTGCGCCGCCACCACGCCGGCCGCGTAACCCGGCTGCCAGTTGGAGAAGCTGGTGCGGAAGATGTTGGGCGCGCACTGCGGCCCGGTGATGGCGTCGGCGCCCGCGTTCGGCACGATGAGCAGCGTGCCGCTCTCCTTGGCGGCGCGCGCCATCGCCAGCGCCACGCCCGAGTGCACGGTGCCCACCAGCACGTCGACCTGGTCGCGCTTGATGAGCTTGTTGACGTTGTCGGTGGCCTTGCTGGGCTCGCTCTCGTCGTCGACCTTGAAGTACTGGATCTCGCGGCCGGCGAGCTTGCCGCCCTGTTCCTGCACGTAGAGCCTGAAGCCCTTCTCGATCATGTCGCCCAGCGCGGCGTAGGTGCCGGTGTAGGGCAGCATGAAGCCGACCTTCAGCGGCGCGGTCTGTGCCAGCGCGGGGACGGCGGGCAGGGCCCCGGCGGCCAGGGCGAGGGCGGTGAGGGCGGTGAACTGGCGGCGCGTCTTCATGGTGTTTCTCTTCGCGTGGAGGGCAGGCGGAAAAGGGGGAAGGGCGCCAAGCATGCCCGTGGCGCCGGGCCGCTACGCTTGGGGTTTGCGCGAGGTTGGCGCTCGCCAACCGAGGGCACATTGCGGCCGATCAGAACGCCGCCGGGAGACGAGCCATGAGCCTGATGCACCCCTACGCCGTGACCGACCGCGACGGCACGCGCCACCCCACCACGCTGGCCGACTGCCTGAACATCCAGCGCACGCCGGCCGCGCGCGACGCCATCCTGGCGCGCCGCTTCCACCAGCTGCAGGTGGACGGAGAGACGCTGCAGGTCGAGAAGGCCTTCTTCTACCTGGATCTGGCGCGCGGTCAGGCCTTCCTGGTGCAGCCGCCGCGCGAGCGCTACCGCCACGCCGACGCCTCGGCAGCGCTGGCGCGCATGCTGAAGGTGCTGCCACCTTCGATGCAGGCGCAGGCGCAGCAGCAGCGCGTCGTCTTCGGGCTGGAGGAGCTGCGCGAGAAGCTGGTCGCCGCCGACGCCGGCCTGGACGACCGCGCGGTGGAGCTGATGAAGGCCGCGCTGGTGCACGAGCACCCGGTGCTGCTCACGCGCGCGCGGCTGCGCCTGTCGCTCGACCGCGTCGACGCGCAGGGCGCGCAGTTCCTCGCCCAGTACGACCACTCGCCCAAGGCCTTCGCGCTGACCTACCGCACGCCGGAACTCTTCGCCGGCGACGAGAAGACGCTGCGGGCGTGGTCGGGCACGCTGGCGCGCCACGACCTGTACCGGCTGCCGGAGAAGGGCGAGTCCTGGGTCAACTACCGCCGCTGGCTGCCCAGCCAGGACGCGGTGGCGCAGCTGCACGAGGTGGTGGCCGCGCTCGCGAAGCGGGGCGAGCCGCAGCCGGAGAGCCAACCCTTCCAGTCCATGCTCAAGCGCCTGCCGCGCGGCAGCGCGCTCTCGGGCCAGGGCAAGCAGGACCTGCGCAAGCTCTTCCTGTGGGCGAAGAAGAAGAACCACCAGAAGCTGCAGGACCAGCTGTTCGAGCTGCGTTTCGGCGTGGAGCTGGAAGACAGCTGGTACCGCAACGAGGACAAGGACGACATCGACGACCTCTGGCAGCTCCTGAAGAACCTGCCCGACAGCCATGTCGAGGGCAACGTGAAGCTGGCCGAGATCGCGCTCGGGCGCGGCGGCGGCGGCACCTATTCGCCCAGCACCAGCGAGATCGAGATCGGTTCGTCCGAGCTCGCCTTCAAGGAGCGCTTCGAGGACACCCTGCGCCACGAGGTGGGCCACGCGGTGCACGAATCGCACCCGGACCTGATCAACGGCTGGCTGTGGGAACGTTTCGGCTGGGCCAGCTTCGAGTCCACGCAGCAGGGCGTGGAAGACTGGGTGGCGCAGATGGGAGCGGGCTCGGGCTGGAAGGGTCTCACGGCGGCGCAGAAGACGCAGGTGCGCGCCCTCATCCGCCAGGCTTGCGGCGACGGCAGCGTGTGGGGCCCGCGCAAGACGCCGGAGGCGGGCGCCGCCAGCCCCTGGCGCGCCGCCGGCTTCGGCCCCCGCCTGGCCTTCGAGCAGAGCGGCGAGAACTGGTACGCCAACAACAAGGCCTGGTACCGCGCCAACGGCAAGGCCTTCGCGTTCAACTTCTGGTACGCCACGCTGATGTGCGTGGACGAGGCGACGCTGGACTTCGTCAACCGGCGCATGCCCGACGTCTACGCCGCGCAGAGCCCGGCCGAGTTCTTCGCCGAGCTATACGCGCTGTACTACGACCGCGACGACCCCAAGCGCAAGGGCATCCCGGCCGACGTGCAGAAGTGGATGGCGGCCAACCTCGACACGCTGGAGAGCACGCGCGCGCCGATGCCGAAGTCGCTCAAGGGGCAGAAGGCGCGGCCGGGGAAGGCGGAGCCGCCGCCGCGGCGGATGCGGCGGTAGCTACAACGGCAGGCCGACGTAGTTCTCCGCCATCGCCACCTGCGCCGCGTGCGACTGGCTCAGGTAGTCCAGCTCGGCCAGTTGCATCCTGGTGCCGAAGTCGCCGTTCTCGGGGAAATGGTGCAGCAGCGAGGTCATCCACCAGCTAAAGCGCTCGGCCTTCCACACCCGCGCCAGCGCGCGCTGCGAGTAGCTGTCGATGCCGGCGCTGCTGCCGGCGTAGTACTCCACCAGCGCGCGGGCCAGCAGCGCCACGTCGCCGGCGGCCAGGTTCAGGCCCTTGGCGCCGGTGGGCGGCACGATGTGGCTGGCGTCGCCGGCCAGGAACAGGCGGCCGAAGCGCATCGGCTCGGCGACGAAGCTGCGCAGCGGGGCGATGCTCTTCTCGATCGAAGGGCCGGTGACCAGGTGCGCCGCGGCCTCGGGCGGCAGGCGGCGGCGGAACTCGTCCCAGAAGCGCTCGTCGGACCAGTCCTCCACCTTGTCGGTCAGGCTGCACTGCACGTAGTAGCGGCTGCGCGTCTTGCTGCGCATGGAGGCGAGGAAGAAGCCGCGCTCGGTGTTGCCGTAGATGAGCTCGTGGTTCACCGGCGGCACGTCGGCCAGGATGCCCAGCCAGCCGAAGGGGTAGACCTTCTCGAAGTTGTGGATCGCCGCCGGCGGCACGCTGGCGCGGCACACGCCGTGGAAGCCGTCGCAGCCGGCGATGAAGTCGGCCTCCAGCCGGTGGCGCTGGCCGCCGTGGCGGTAGGTCACCACGGGCTTCGTGCCGCCGAAGTCTTCCAGCGCCACGTCGGCGGCTTCGTACACGGTGGGGCGGCCGACCACGGCGCGGTGGTCCATGAGGTCGCGCGTGACCTCGGTCTGGCCGTACACGGTGACGTGCTTGCCGGTGAGCGCCTTCAGGTCCACCCGGTGCAGGCGGCCGGCGAAGCTGAGGTTCACGCCGTCGTGCGGCAGGCCTTCGGCGTGCAGGCGGGCGCCGACGCCGGCTTCGTCGAGCAGGTCCACCGCCACCTGTTCCAGCACGCCGGCACGGATGCGGCCGAGCACGTACTCGCCGCTCTGGCGTTCGAGGATGACGTGGTCGATGCCGGCCTTGTGCAGCAGCGCGCCGAGCAGCAGGCCCGAAGGGCCGGCGCCGATGATCGCGACCTGGGTGCGCATGGTGATGTCTCCTTGCATTTTCGAAGCGGCGAAGGCTAAGCCCGCCAAGCCCGGGGCTCAAGGGACGAAAGCCGCACCGGCTTGCACTTTCGGTGCAGCGCTGACAGGTTCCAGCCGATGTGGGAAACACCGACGACAGGCCGGCCCGGCGCGCCCGATCATGCGCCCGCCACCCACGCACCCCGGAGCACCGCCGCATGAAGAGACGCACCCTCCTGGCCGCCACCGCCGGCGGCGCCGCCTGGCCGCTGCTGGCGCCGGCGCAGGACAAATACCCGAGCAAGGTCATCACCTGGGTCTGCCCCTACGCGGCGGGCGGCAATGCCGACAACCGGTCGCGCCAGATCGCGCGCCTGATGGAGAAGGAACTCGGCCAGACCATCATCGTCGACAACAAGGCCGGCGGCGGCGGCAACATCGGCACCGACGTGATCGCCAAGGCGAAGCCGGACGGTTATGTCATCGGCATGGGCAACTTCGCGCCGCTGGCGGTGAACCACGCCCTCTTCAAGAAGGTGCCGTTCGACGCCCTGACCGACCTGGTGCCGATCCTGCTGCTGGAGCGCGGCCCGCTGGTGCTGATGGTCAAGCCCGACTCGCCCTTCAAGACCGTGAAGGACATCGTCGCCGCCGCGAAGGCGCAGCCGGGCAAGCTGGCCTACGCCTCCGGCGGCATTGGCGGCTCGCACCACCTGAGCGGCGCGCTCTTCGAGCATGCCGCCGGCATCGACATGATCCATGCGCCCTACAAGAGCGGTGCCGCCGCCGCCACCGACCTCATCGGCGGCCAGGTGCAGATGATGTTCGAGCAGATGTACGCCGCGATGCCGTCCCTCAAGGGCGGCCTGCTGCGGCCGCTGGCCATCACCAGCAAGACGCGCAGCCCGCTGCTGCCCGACCTGCCGACGATGGGCGAGGCCGGCTTCCCGGCGGTGGAGGTGCTCAACTGGCAGGGCATCGTCGGGCCCAAGGGCCTGCCGCCCGAGATCGTGGCGCTGCTCAACAAGGCCGGCAACAAGGCGCTGCAGGACCCCGAGCAGCGCAAGCGCATGCTGGAGCAGGGCAACGAGATCGGCGGCGGCACGCCGGAGGACTTCGCGGCGCTGATCCGCGCCGAGCGCCCGCGCTGGGCCAAGGTGGTGAAGGACGCGAAGATCGAGCCGGAGTGATCCCGCGCGCGCGGCGGCACCTCAGCCGCCGCCCATAACGCTGGCGAGCGCCTTCTCCAGTTCGGAACCCACGGTTTCCAGCGCCGCGCGCAGGCCGCGGCCCTGTTCCAGCGCTGCGGCACGGTCGGCCGGTGCGGCGCGCTGCAGCCCTTCCAGGGCCGCCATGAGCGCGCGGCGGTCGGCCTCCACGCGCGCCAGCAGGCTGTCGTCCAGCGGCGCGGGGGCGGCGGCGGCGGCGCCGCGTGCGCGGTCCATCAACGCGTCGACCTGGCGCAGGCGCAGTTCGGCTTCCCTGACATGCTGCTCGACCAGCGCGTCCAGCCTGTCCATGAGCGCTCCTTCCGGCCGCAGGGGCGGCCGCGCAAGGACCATCGTAGACCGCTTGTTTGACCCCCTCGTGCGCAGGCTCAAGCGCCGCCGCGCTCAGACCCTTTCGAGCACCACCGCGATCCCCTGCCCGACGCCGATGCACATGGTGCACAGCGCGTAGCGCCCGCCCGTGCGGTGCAGCTGGTTGACTGCCGTGGTGGCCAGCCGCGCGCCGCTGGCGCCCAGCGGGTGGCCGAGCGCGATCG
>CAYVXO010000291.1:0-5943 GCA_964454485.1 uncultured Rubrivivax sp. | reverse complement strand
GCCACCGGCAGCACCATGCGCGGGTCGGGGCTCCACCACAGCACCGGCTGGCCGGCGCTGTACCAGGGGAAGACGCCAGCGCGGTAGGCCTCCTCCAGCCGCGCCGGCGTGACCAGGCCGCCGGCGGCCAGCAGGCCGGGCGCGTCGGTGTCCGGGCCCAGTGCCAGCCGGGTGGGCGGCAGCGGCGTCTCGTCGTCGATCCAGGTCAGCCGGAGCGGCCGAGACGCTGCCACAGGAAGGTGTTCTCCAGCGCCATCATGCGGGCGCGCTGCGCGTTGTCGGCCGCGCCGCCATGGCCGCCTTCCAGGTTCTCCCAGTACAGCACCTCGTGGCCCAGCTCGCGCATGCGCGCGGCCATCTTGCGCGCGTGGCCCGGGTGCACGCGGTCGTCGCGCGTGCTGGTGGTGAAGAGCACCGGCGGTAGCTTCAGGCCGGGCTTCAGGTTCTGGTAGGGGCTGTACTTCGAGATGAAGGCCCAGTCCTCGGGCTTGTCGGGGTCGCCGTACTCGGCCATCCAGGAGGCGCCGGCCAGCAGCCGGTGGAAGCGCTTCATGTCCAGCAGCGGCACCTGGCAGACCACGGCGCCGAAGAGATCGGGCCGCTGCAGCATCACCGCGCCCACCAGCAGGCCGCCGTTGCTGCCGCCCTGGATGCCCAGGCGCGCCGGCCGCGCGATCTTCGCCGCGACCAGGTCCTGCGCGATCGCGATCAGGTCGTCGTAGCTCTTCTGCTTGTTCTCGCGCACCGCCGCCTGGTGCCAGGCGGGGCCGAACTCGCCGCCGCCGCGCAGGTTGGCCAGCACGTAGACGCCGCCGCGCGCGAGCCAGCCGCGCCCCAGCGTGGCCGAATAGGCCGGCAGGCGCGAGACCTCGAAGCCGCCGTAGCCGTAGAGCAGCGTCGGGCGGTCGTCGCCGGGCGCCGCATCCTTCGGCCAGACCACGAAATAGGGCACGCGGGTGCCGTCGGCGCTGGTGGCCCAGCGCTGTTCGCTGCGCATGCCGGTGGCGTCGAACATCGGCGGGCGCGACTTCAGGGTCTCGAAGCCGGCGCGGCCGGTGTCGCCGAGCAGCAGCGAGTCGGGGGTGAGGAAGTCCGCGTAGTTGACGAGGTAGCTTTCGGCCAGCGGGTCCTCGGCCAGCAGCGGGTCGTGCAGCGCGCTTGCCGAGAGCGTGCCCAGGCGCGGCGTCTCCAGGACCTCGCGCTGCCAGCCCTGCGGGCCGGGGGTGGCCGCCTCGAGCCGGCTCTTCACGTGGTCCAGCAGCGTGAGCAGCAGGCGGCTGCGGGTGCCGCTGTAGCCTTCGAGCGAGACGCCGGGCGTGGGCGTGAACACCGCCTGCAGCCGCCGCTCGCCGCGCAGGAAGTCCGCGGCCGGCGCCGCGAGCAGGCTGCCGGCGGGGTGGGTGTAGCCGTCGACCGTCCAGTTGCTGCGCAGCTGCAGCAGCAGCCAGCCGTGCCAGGGCGCGACGGCGGCGTCGGCGGGTTTGTCGATCTCGCGCAGCGTGCTGCCGTCCAGCCACCACAGGCGGTCGCGGTAGAAGTCGATCGAGCGGTGGAAGAGGGTGCGCTCGTGGCCCGGCGTGCGGTCGACGATGACGCCGGCCGCCACGTCGCCAGGCTCGCCTTCGAAGACCAGCGGCGCTTCGGCCAGCGGCGTGCCGCGCCGCCACAGCCGCACCGTGCGCGGGTAGCCCGAATCGGTGAGCGAGCCCGGCCCGGTGTCGGTGCCGACGTACAGGTGCTCGGCGTCGCGCCAGGCGATCAGCGTCTTCGCTTCCGGCAGCTGGAAGCCGCCTTCGACGAAGCGCTTCTCGACGAGGTCGAACTCGCGCGCCACCGTGGCGTCGGCACCGCCGCGCGAGAGCTCGACGATGGCGCGCCGGTACTCGGGCCCGAAGGCGATGGCGCCCGACCAGACCCAGTTCTCGTGCTCGGCCGCGGCCAGCGCGTCGAGGTCGAGCACCGTCTCCCAGGGCGGCGCGGCCTGGCGGTAACCCTCCAGCGGGGTGCGGCGCCACAGCCCGCGCGGCTGGGCGGCGTCGCGCCAGAAGTTGTAGAGGAACGCGCCGCGCCGCGCCACGTAGGGGATCTGCTCGCGCGAGTCCAGCACTTCCAGCACCGAAAGGCGGGTGGCTTCGAAGCGCGGGTCGGCTTGCAGCTCGGCTTCGGTGGCGGCGTTGCGTTCGCGCACCCAGGCGAGGGCGCGCTCGCCTTCCACCTCTTCCAGCCACAGGTAGGGATCGTCGTCGTTCATGCGCGGGACTCGGCTGCGGCTTTCAGCGTGAGGGGGGTGATCTCGACCGTCTGCCCGCCGGCGCCGAACCAGACATGGCCTTCCTGCACCGTGACCTGCAGCGTCATCGAGCGTGCCGCCAATGCGGCCAGCGCGCGGCTCTCGGAAGCGTCGATGCGGTGCACCGCCAGGCCGGGCAGGCGTGCCACCTCGGACTCGATGCCGGCCCACCAGATGGGGGCGGCGGCCGCGAAGCAGTAGACCGAGACACGCTCGGCGCGGCCGCAAGCGCGCGCCAAGCGGCGCGCGTCGGGCTGGCCGAGCTCGATCCAGTGCACGACGGCGCCGGTGAGGTCGCGCTGCCAGAGGTCGGGCTCGTCGGCGTCGGAGAGGCCGCGCGCGAACTGCAGCGCGCCGCGCGCATCGTCGGCCGGGGCCTCGAGCGCGTAGGCGAGCACGCGCACCATGAGGCGCTCCTCGGTCTCGGAAGGGTGCAGGGCGAGCGTCAGCGCGTGATCGGCGAAGACGCCCCGGTCCAGGTGCGCGAGCTGCAGGCTCGCCTTGTAGACGGTCGAACGGAGGGCCACGGGCGGCAGTGTGCCACCGCGGCCGGGCTCATCGTTTTTCGAGCAGCTGCTTCAGGTTCGCGAGGCCGGCGTCGAAGTCCTTGCCCACCATGCCGTCCATGAAGAGCGCCATCCAGTGCAAGAGCGGGTTCTTCCCCATGTCGCCCTGCATCGTCCAGGTGACCCGGGTGCCGCCGCCTTCGGGGGCGAAGCGCAGTTCGCCCTTCGAGGTGGTGCCGAAGTCGGGGAAGAAGAGGTCGAAGGCGACGCGCTGGCCGGGTTCGGCGGCGGTGAAGGTCATGCGGCCGTCGCCCTGGCTCTGGCTCTTCCACTCCCAGCCCGCGCCGGCGCCGCTGGGTGGGCCGAAGTAGGTGATCTGCATCGCGCGGTCGCGCCGGTTCCACTCGCCCCAGTCGTTCCAGCGCCGCGGGTCGGCCACCGCGGCGTAGACCTGCTCCGGCGGCACGCCCAGGCTGGCGCTGCGCTGCACGCTGAAAGTGGACGGCAGCAGCAGCCCGCCGCCGAACAGCAGCAGCGCCAGCAGCACCACGAGCACGAGCAGTCCCTTCAGGATCTTAATCGGCGTTCTCCCCCGTCGCCGCGAGCCGGCGTGGCGCGCAGTCTGGTGCCGGCCGCCGGCGCGGACAAGCGATGGCCCCGGTGGCATCATTGCAGGCTTCGCCGGGCCCCCGGCGCCCCCATGTCCCGAGGTTCTTCGAGATGAGTTCCAACGCCCCCTGGCGCCTGCTGCTGGCCGCCGGACTGGCCCTGGGCCTGCAGGCTGCCGATGCGCAGACCGCCCCCAAACCCGCCGCCAAGCCGGCCCCAGCGCCGGCGCCCAAGGCCGCCGAAGGGCGCACGCTCTCGCTGGGCAACACCGGCGGCACCGGCGGCGGCAAGCTGATGACGCGCGACGAACTGCGCGACTGCCTGAAGCAGCAGGCCTCGCTCACCCAGCGCCGCAGCGAGGTCGAAGCGGCGCGCGGCCCGATCGACCGCGAGAAGGAAGACCTCTTCAAGGAGCAGGAGGCCCTGAAGGGCGAGCGCGAGAAGGTCGACCAGTCGCGCGCCGCGATTGCGGACCTGAACGCGCGCTACAAGGCCTACGGCGAGAAGGTCAAGGACTGGAACGATCGCGCCACCGCCTTGAAGGACCAGGGCGGCGCCAAGGCCGACCGCGAACGCGGCGTGCTCGAGCGCGAGCGCGTCGACCTGCAGAAGCAGCAGGCCGCGCTCGACGCCGACCGCGACAGGCTCGGCGACGGCAGCGTGCAGAAGGCGGTGGACGCGTTCAACGCGCGCGCCGTCGCGCTCGACCAGAAGGTCACGGCCTGGAACGAGCGCAACGCGCAGCTCGCCGACCGCGCGCGCGCGCTCAACCGCGACCGCGAGACCTGGGTCAACGACTGCGCCGACCGGCGCTACCGCGAAGACGACGAGATCGCGATCCGCGCCGAAGGCAAATGAGAAGCCCCGAACCGAACCCGCTGCTGGAGCCCTGGACCGCGCCGCACGGCCTGCCGCCGTTCGACCGCATCCGGCCCTTTCACTTCGAGCCCGCGCTGCGCGAGGCGATGCGCGTGCACCGCGAGGAGCTGCGCGCCATCGCCGGCCATGCCGCGCCGCCCGACTTCGAGAACACGCTGGCCGCCTTCGACCGCAGCGGCCGCCTGCTCGACCGCGTGGCGGCGGTCTTCTACAACCTCACCTCCTCGGAGACCAGCCCCGAGCTGCAGGCGGTGCAGCGCGAGATGGCGGCGCCGCTGGCCGCGCACGACAGCGCGGTCCACATGGACGCGGCGCTGTTCGCGCGCGTCGACGCCCTGCACGCCAGGCGCGCCGAGCTCGGCCTCAGCCCCGAGCAGCTGCGCCTGCTCGAGCGCGTGCACCTGGACTTCGTGCGCGCCGGCGCCCGCCTGGCGCCGGCGGCGCAGCGCCGCTACGCGCAGGTGATGGAGGAACTGGCCGCGCTCACCACGCGCTTCGCGCAGAACGTGCTGCACGACGAGTCGGCCTTCCAGCTGGCGCTTCAGGACGAGGCCGACCTCGCCGGCCTGCCCGGCTTCGTGCGCGCGGCGGCGCGCCAGGCCGCGCTGGAGCGCGGCCTCGAAGGCCACGTGGTGACGCTGTCGCGCTCGCTGGTCGTACCCTTCCTCACCTTCTCCGAACGGCGCGACCTGCGCGAGCAGGCCTGGCGTGCCTGGGTCGGCCGCGGCGAGCATGCCGGCGAGCACGACAACCGCGAGGTCGCGCGCGCCATCCTGCGCCTGCGCCAGGAGCAGGCGCGCCTGCACGGCCACGCCTGTTATGCCGACCACGCGCTCACCGACACCATGGCGCGCAACCGCGGCGCGGTGCAGCGCCTGTTCGACGAGGTCTGGCCGCGCGCGCTGGAGGCGGTGGCGCGCGAACGCGAGGAGCTGCAGGCCACGATGGCCGAATGCGGCGCCAGCGGGACGATCGAGCCCTGGGACTGGCGCTACTGGGCCGAGAAGGTGCGCCAGCGCCGCTACGCTCTCGACGACGCCGAGGTCAAGCCGTATTTCGAGCTCGAGAACATGGTGCGCGCCGCGTTCGACTGCGCGAACCGGCTGTTCGGCCTCTCGTTCACCGCGCGGCCCGAGCTGCCGGTCTACCACCCCGACGTGCGGCCCTTCGAGGTGCGCGACGCCTCCGGCCGGCTGGTGGGCATCTTCATGCTCGACAACTTCGCGCGCGCGTCCAAGCGCAGCGGGGCCTGGATGAGCGCGCTGCAGTGGCAGAGCCGCAACCCGGCGGGCGCCGGCGGCGCCGACCTGCCGCTCATCCTCAACAACAACAACTTCGCCAAGGGCGCGCCCGGCGAACCCACGCTGCTCTCGCTGGACGACGTGCGCACGCTGTTCCACGAATTCGGCCACGGCCTGCACGGGCTGCTGTCGAACGTGACCTACTCGCGCCTGTCGGGCACGCAGGTGCTGCGCGACTTCGTCGAGCTGCCGTCGCAGCTGTTCGAGCACTGGGTGACGGAGCCGAAGGTGCTCGAGCGCCACGCGCGCCACTGGCAGACCGGCGCGGCCATCCCGGCCGACCTGGTGCGCCGCATGCACGCGGCGCGCCGCTTCAACCAGGGCTACGAGACCGTGCGCTACACCGCGAGCGCGATCG
>CAYVXO010000290.1:0-5957 GCA_964454485.1 uncultured Rubrivivax sp. | reverse complement strand
GCGCCCACACTTCCATCTCGCCGAAGCGCTGGCCGCCGAACTGCGCCTTGCCGCCGAGCGGCTGCTGCGTCACCAGGCTGTACGGGCCGGTGGAGCGCGCGTGCATCTTGTCGTCCACCAGGTGGTGCAGCTTCAGCACGTGCATGTAGCCCACCGTGACCGGCCGCTCGAAGGCGTCGCCGGTGCGGCCGTCGAACAGCGTCGCCTGCGTGCGCGTGGCCGTGAGGCCCTTGCGCGCGGCGATGTCGTCCGGGTAGGCCAGCTTCAGCATGCCGCGGATCTCCTCCTCGGCCGCGCCGTCGAACACCGGCGTCGCGAAGGGCACGCCCAGCTCCAGGTTGCGCGCCATCTCGACGACCTCGTCGTCGGACAGCGCTTCCAGGTGCTCGGCGGTGCCGCCGCTCTTGTTGTAGAGCTCGTCAAGGAACCTGCGCAGCTCGGCGGCTCGCGCCTGCTGCTGCAGCATGTCGCCCAGCCGGTGGCCGATGCCCTTGCCGGCCCAGCCCAGGTGCACTTCCAGCACCTGGCCCACGTTCATGCGCGAAGGCACGCCCAGAGGGTTCAGCACGATGTCCACCGGCGTGCCGTCGGCCATGTAGGGCATGTCTTCGACGGCCACGATCTTCGAGACCACGCCCTTGTTGCCGTGGCGGCCGGCCATCTTGTCGCCGGGCTGCAGGCGGCGCTTGACGGCCAGGTAGACCTTGACCATCTTCAGCACGCCGGCCGGCAGCTCGTCGCCCTGCGTCAGCTTCTTGCGCTTCTCCTCGAAGGCGAGGTCGAAGCTGTGGCGCGTCTGCTCGAGCGAGTTCTTGATCGACTCGAGCTGGTTGGCCACGTCGTCGTCGGCTGGGCGGATGTCGAACCAGTGGTACTTCTCGACCGAGGCGAGGTAGGCCTTGTCGATGGTCGTGCCCTTGGCGATCTTCTGCGGGCCGCCGTTGGCCGTCTTGCCGGCCAGCAGCTTCTCGATGCGGTCGAAGGCGTCGGCCTCGACGATGCGCAGCTGGTCGTTCAGGTCGAGGCGGAAGCGCTTGAGCTCGTCGTCGATGATCTGCTGGGCGCGCTTGTCGCGCTGGATGCCTTCGCGGGTGAACACCTGCACGTCGATGACGGTGCCGTTGGTGCCCTGCTCGACGCGCAGCGAGGTGTCCTTCACGTCGGAAGCCTTCTCGCCGAAGATCGCGCGCAGCAGCTTCTCTTCAGGCGTGAGCGTGGTCTCGCCCTTGGGCGTGACCTTGCCGACCAGCACGTCGCCGGGGTTCACCTCGGCGCCGATGTAGACGATGCCGCTCTCGTCCAGGCGGGCGAGCTGCTGTTCGCTCAGGTTCGGGATGTCGCGCGTGATCTCTTCCGGCCCCAGCTTGGTGTCGCGCGCCATGACCACCAGCTCCTCGATGTGGATGCTGGTGTAGCGGTCCTCGGCGACGACGCGCTCGCTGATGAGGATCGAGTCCTCGAAGTTGTAGCCGTTCCAGGGCATGAACGCGACCAGCATGTTCTGGCCGAGCGCGAGCTCGCCCAGGTCGGTGCTGGCGCCGTCGGCCACCACGTCGCCGGCGGCGACGAGGTCGCCGCGCTTGACGATCGGGCGCTGGTGGATGTTCGTGTTCTGGTTCGAGCGCTGGTACTTGATGAGGTTGTAGATGTCGACGCCCACCTCGCCGGCCACCGTCTCGTTGTCGTTGACGCGGATGACGATGCGGTTGGTGTCCACGTAGTCGACGATGCCGCCGCGGCGCGCCGTCACCACGGTGCCGGAGTCGACCGCGGCCACGCGCTCGACGCCGGTGCCGACCAGCGCCTTCTCGGGGCGCAGCACCGGCACCGCCTGGCGCTGCATGTTGGCGCCCATCAGCGCGCGGTTGGCGTCGTCGTGCTCTAGGAAGGGCACCAGCGACGCCGCCACCGAGACGATCTGCGCCGGCGCCACGTCCATGTACTGCACGCGCTCGGGGCTCAGCAGCACCGATTCGCCCTTCTCGCGCGCCGAGACCAGCTCGTCGGTCAGCTTGCCGTTCTTGTCGAGCGAGGCGTTGGCCTGCGCGATGACGTACTTGCCTTCCTCGATCGCCGAGAGGTAGTCGATCTGGTCGGTCACGTGGCCGTCGACCACGCGGCGGTACGGCGTTTCCAGGAAGCCGTACTCGTTGAGCTGGGCGTACAGCGCGAGCGAGTTGATGAGGCCGATGTTCGGGCCTTCAGGCGTCTCGATCGGGCACACGCGGCCGTAGTGCGTGGGGTGCACGTCGCGCACCTCGAAGCCGGCGCGCTCGCGCGTCAGGCCGCCCGGGCCCAGGGCCGAGACGCGCCGCTTGTGCGTGATTTCGCTCAGCGGGTTGGTCTGGTCCATGAACTGGCTGAGCTGGCTCGCCCCGAAGAACTCCTTCAGCGCCGCGGAGATCGGCTTGGAGTTGATCAGGTCGTGCGGCATCAGCGCTTCGGTCTCGGCCTGGCCCAGGCGCTCCTTCACCGCCTTCTCGATGCGGGCGAGGCCGCTGCGGTACTGGTTCTCGGCCAGTTCGCCCACGCAGCGCACGCGCCGGTTGCCCAGGTGGTCGATGTCGTCGACGTCGCCGTTGCCGTTGCGCAGGTCCACGAGGATCTTGACGACGTCCAGGATGTCCTCGTTGGACAGCGTCATCTTGCCTTCCGGCGTGTCGCGGCCAACCCGAGCATTGAACTTCATCCGCCCGACGCGGCTGAGGTCGTAGGTGTCCTCGCTGTAGAACAGGCGGTGGAACAGCGCCTCCACCGCGTCTTCGGTCGGGGGCTCGCCGGGGCGCATCATGCGATAGATGGCTACGCGCGCGGCCAGCTGGTCGGCGGTCTCGTCAGAGGCCAGCGTCTGGCTGATGTAGGCGCCCTGGTTCAGCTCGTTCGTGAACAGGCACTGGATCTCCTTCACGCCGGCGGCACGCAGCTTCTTCAGCAGCGAGTCGGTGATCTCGTCGTTGGCCTTGGCCACGATCTCGCCGGTGTCGGGGTCGACCATGTTGCGCGCGATGACGCGGCCGACGAGGAAGTCTTCCGGCACGCTCACGAAACCGGTACCCGAGCTCTCGAGCTGCTTCACGTGGCGCGCGGTGATGCGCTTGTCCTTCTCGACGATGACGTTGCCGCTCTTGTCGGTGAGGTCGAAGCGCGCGATCTCGCCCTTCAGACGCTCGGGCACGAACTCCATCTGCGCGCCCGAATCCATCAGGCGGAAGTTGTCGAAGACGAAGAAGTTCGCGAGGATGGCTTCCGGCGTCAGGCCGATGGCCTTCAGCAGGATCGTCACCGGCATCTTGCGGCGGCGGTCGACGCGGAAGTAGAGGATGTCCTTCGGGTCGAACTCGAAGTCCAGCCACGAGCCGCGGTAGGGGATGATGCGGGCGCTGAACAGCAGCTTGCCCGAGCTGTGCGTCTTGCCCTTGTCGTGCTCGAAGAACACGCCCGGGCTGCGGTGCAGCTGGCTGACGATGACACGCTCGGTGCCGTTGACGATGAAGGAGCCGTAGTCGGTCATCAGGGGCACTTCGCCCATGTAGACCTCCTGCTCCTTGATCTCCTTGACGACCTTCTGCGGGTGCGACTCGCGGTCGTAGATGATCATCTGCAGCTTCGCGCGCACGGCGGCGGCGAAGGTCAGGCCGCGCTGCTGGCACTCGCGGACGTCGAACGGCGGCTTCGCGATGTTGTATTCGATGAACTTCATCTCCACGAAGCCGTTGTGGGAGACGATCGGGAACGCCGAGAGGAAGGCGGCCTGCAGCCCTTCGGGCTTGCGTTTGGCCGGCGGCATGTCCTTCTGCAGGAACGCGACGTAGGACTCGCGCTGCATCGTGAGCAGGTAGGGAACGTTCAGAACGCTCTTGCGCTTGCCGAAGCTCTTGCGGATGCGCTTGCGCTCGGTGAACGTGTAGGGGGTTGCTTGCGCCATTGAACCTCTCCGTGTCGAGAGTGCCCACCTGGGCCGAAGGTGGCACTCGTCGGCGACTGGCGACTCGAACCTTGCGTTCGAGGTCTGGTGGCAGGCCACTACCTGCCGCTGGCGGACAACCCCGGCGTTGCACCGGAGTCCGACCAAACCCGTTCCCTGCAGTCGGATCAGAGAACACTTGCAAGTGGCGATGCTTTCGCCGCTTGCAAGTGGTCACTGGGACCACCCCCGAAGCGCCTTCGGCGCTCCCCCTCTAGGGGGCGCCGCCAGCAGCCCGGCAAAGCCGGTTCCGCGGCGGCCGCTCGGGGCGCTACCTCTTACTTCAGCTCGGCCTTCGCGCCGGCTTCGACCAGCTTCTTCAGCGCGGCTTCGGCGTCGGCCTTGGCAATGCCTTCCTTGACGGGCTTCGGAGCGCCGTCGACCAGGTCCTTCGCCTCCTTCAGGCCCAGGCCGGTGATCTCGCGCACCGCCTTGATGACCGACACCTTGTTGGCGCCGGCTTCCAGCAGCATCACGTTGAACTCGGTCTTCTCCTCGGCGACCGGCGCAGCGGCGCCGCCGCCGCCACCGGCGGCGGGCGCGGCCATCGCGGCGGCGGACACGCCGAACTTCTCCTCGATGGCCTTCACCAGGTCATTGAGTTCCATCACGGACATGCTGTCCATCGCGGCCAGGAAGGCGTCTTTGTCGAATGCCATTTGGGGTTCCTCGAAAGATTGAATCGGTTGAAAGGTTCTCGTCGGCGTCAGGCCGCGGGCGCAGGGGCGCCCTTCTTCTCGGCCACGGCGGCCAGCACACCGGCCAGTCGCTGGATGGGCGACTTCAGCAGGCCGGCGACCTGGGCGATCAGCACCTCGCGGCTGGGGATGGACGCCAGGGCCTTGACCCCGTTCGCGTCCAGCACCTTGCCGGCGTAGGCGCCGCCCTTGACGACGAGCTTGTCGTTGCCCTTGGCGAAGTCGGCGATGACCTTCGCGGCGGCGACGGCGTCTTCGGAAAAGCCGTAGATCAGCGGACCGACCATGGCGTCCATCGCCACCTCGAACGGCGTGCCGTTGACGGCGCGCTTCGCGAGGGTGTTCTTCAGCACGTGAAGGTACACCCCCTGCTCGCGCGCCTGGCGGCGCAGCGTGTCGAGCTGGGCGACGGTGAGGCCACGGTACTCGGCCAGCGCCAGGGTCTGCGAACGTGCGACTTGCGTCGACACGCCCTCGACCACGGCGGCCTTCTCGTTGCGGTTGAGACTCAAGGTCTGCTCCTCACTTGAAACAGTGCCCGGCGACTGTTCGCCTGCGGCACACCCGGTTCAGCAGCCTTGCCGTTCATGGAACCCTTCAACAGAGCACCTTTCGCGGCGGGACCGCCATCTGCGCTGGCGATTAAGGAACCCCGGGCTGCCCGGTGCGCTCCACCAGCGGTCTTGGACGGCCTGCCGGGCGTGTGAACGCCCGGCAGCCCACCAATCCTTGTCACGCCGCCTGCTGGGCGACGATCGAAGCGGTGTCGACCCGGACGCCCACGCCCATGGTCGAGGACACCGCCACCTTCTTGAGATAGATCCCCTTGCTGCTCGCCGGCTTGGCCTTGTTGAGCGCGTCGATCAGGGCGCGCAGGTTGCCGGTGAGCTTGTCGGCGTCGAACGAACGGCGGCCGATCGTGGTGTGGATGATGCCGGCCTTGTCGGCCTTGAACTGCACCTGGCCCGCCTTCGCGTTCTTCACGGCGCCGGCGACGTCGGGCGTCACGGTGCCGACCTTGGGGTTCGGCATCAGGCCGCGCGGGCCCAGCACCTGGCCCAGCGTACCGACGATGCGCATCGTGTCGGGCGAGGCGATGACGACGTCGAAGTCCATGTTGCCGGCCTTGATGCTGGCAGCCAGGTCGTCCATGCCGACGATGTCGGCGCCGGCGGCCTTGGCTTCCTCGGCCTTGGCGCCCTGCGCGAACACGGCCACGCGCTTGGTCTTGCCGGTGCCGCCCGGCAGCACGACGGCGCCGCGCACCACCTGGTCGGACTTCTTCGGGTCGATGC
>CAYVXO010000289.1:1949-5974 GCA_964454485.1 uncultured Rubrivivax sp. | reverse complement strand
CGGGCGGCGCGGGCGCGCGCGGGATCTCGCCCACCGGCGCCGCCACGTCGGCGGTGTTCCAGCGGTTGAAGCCGCGCACCGCACGCGGCGCCAGGTCGTCCAGCGAAGGGCCGCCCTCGCCGTGCGCGCGGCGCACCGTGAAGACCTGCACCTCCTCCGGCGGCGGCGGCGCTTCGGCCTGGGCTTCGTCCTCCTCCGGCTCGGCATGGGCGCCGCCCGAGCGCACGCCCAGCAGCCGTTCCTGCAGCGCGCGGTCGGCCGCCAGCTGGGCGGCCGGCATCTCGTGCGCGATGCGGCCGTTCACCATCACGCCGATGCGGTCGGCGACGTCGATGGCCACGCCCAGGTTCTGCTCGATCAGCAGCACCGCGATCTCGCCGCCGGCGGCCAGCTGGCGCAGCGCCTCGGCCACCTGCTCGACGATGCGCGGCGCCAGCCCTTCGGTGGGCTCGTCCATCACCAGCAGCTTGGGTTCGAGCAGCAGCGCGCGGCCGATGGCAAGCATCTGCTGCTCGCCGCCCGAAAGCTGCGCGCCGCCGTTGGCGCGACGCTCCGCCAGGCGCGGGAACATCGTGTAGACGCGGTCGACCTCGCGCCGGTGGCGCGCCACCAGGCGCAGCGTCTCGTCGACCGAGAGCGAGGGCCAGACGCGCCGCCCCTGCGGCACGTAGGCGATGCCGCGCTTGGTGATCTCGTGCGGCGCCAGTCCCAGGATGGGCTCGCCCAGCATGCGCACGCTGCCGGTCGCCGGCACCAGGCCGGTGACGGCGTTGCACAGCGTCGTCTTGCCCATGCCGTTGCGGCCGACGATGCCCAGCACGCCCTTGGCGAGCGTGAAGCTCACGCCCTGCAGCGCATGGGCGTGGCCGTAGTACACGTCCAGGTTCTCGACCGCCAGCACCGGCGCGTCGGCACCGGCCTTGCCGCTGCGCGACCACCAGGCCATCAGTGGTGCCCCCCCATGTAGATGCGGTGCACCTCCTCGTCGTTCTCGATCTCCTCCGGCGTGCCGGTGCGCAGCACGCGGCCGTTGTGCATGACGGTGACGCGCTCCACCACCGACAGCGCGATGTCCAGGTCGTGCTCGATCAGCACGTCGCTCATGTGCGCCGGCAGCGACCGCAGCAGCGCGACCAGCTCGCGTCGCTCGGCGGGCGAGAGGCCCGCGGCCGGCTCGTCGAACAGGATCAGGCGCGGCGCGCCGGCCAGCGCCATGCCGATCTCCAGCTGGCGCTGCTGGCCGTGCGCCAGGTTGGCGACGCGCTCGCCGGCCAGGTGCGTCATGCGCGTGCGCTCCAGCAGTTCGTCGGTGGCCAGCGTCGACGCATGCCCCGGCCCGGCGCGCCAGAACGAGAAGCGGCCGTTGGCCACGCCGCGCACCGCCAGGAACAGGTTGTCGCGCACCGTCAGCTCGCGGAACAGGAGCGAGGACTGGTAGGTGCGGCGCAGGCCCTTGCGGATGCGCTCCTGCGGCGGCATCGCCGTCACGTCCTCGCCGAAGAAGCGGATGCGCCCGGCCGTGGGCAGGAAGTCGCCGGTGATGGTGTTGAACAGCGTCGTCTTGCCGGCGCCGTTGCTGCCCAGCACCGCGTACTTCTGCCCCGCCGCCACGGTGAGCGAGACCTCGTCCACCGCACGCAGGGCGCCGAAGGTGCGCGTCACCCCTTCCAGCACCAGCGCGTCGGGCGAGAGCAGCTGCGCGCCTTCGGCGCGCGCGCCCGCGCCCGCGCGCGGCCGGAAAGAGGTGACGCGGGCCATGTGCCGCCTCCTACTTGCGGCAGTCGGGCACGTCGCGCGAGCCCAGGCCCATCTTCTTGAACTCGGCCTCCGAAAGGCCCAGCGTCTGGCTGATGTCGGGCACCGTCTTCACCACCTTGTTGTAGAAGGAGCCGTCGGCCGCCTTCGTGACCTCGGTGATGTAGGTGGTGCCGACGCCGTTGCGGTTGGCGTCGATCTTCACCGTGCCGGCGGGGCCGTTGAAGTTCGTCTTCTGCAGCGCGTCGCGGAAGGCCTTCTGGCCGTTGGAGAGGTCGCCCTTCACCGCGTCCAGCCCGTCGAGCACGGCCTTGGTGTTGATGTAGTACAGGTAGGCGAAGAGGCTGGGGCTGGGGAAGCCGTCCTTGAAGGCCGCCTTGTAGTCGGCGACGAACTTCTTCCACTCGGCAGTGTCGATCGAGTCGGCCATCGGGCCGGCCGAGGCCGTGCCCAGCAGCGATTCACGCCGCTTGCCCTTGAAGTTCAGCACCGTCTGATCGACCGTGATCGAGCCGCCCACCATCGGCTTGTTGCCGCCGGCCTGTTCGTACTGGGTGAGGAAGTTCACCGCGTCGGAGCCGCCCAGCACCACCAGCAGCGCGTCGATGTCCTTCGGGATCTTGGCGATCACCGAGGCGTAGTCCTTGGTGCCCAGCGGCACCCAGGCCTTGTCGACCACCTTGCCGCCCTTGGCGCAGTAGCTGGCCATGAAGCCCTGCACCTGCGAATAGGGGAAGCCGTAGTCCTCGGCGATGAGGAACATCTTCTTGTAGCCCTTGCCGAGCACGTGCTCACCCAGGCCCACCATCCACTGCGCGCCTTCGGTGTTGAAGCGGTAGAAGTTGGGCGCCGGGTCCTGCAGCGTGGTGGCCTGCGCGCCCGAGCTGCCGTTGACGAAGGTCACGCCGGGCTGGGTCTTGGCGTAGTTCTTGACCGCGATGCCCTCGTCGCCGGACAGGGGGCCGATCATGATCGGCACCTTGTCCTGCTCCACCGCCTTGCGCGTGGCGCCCACCGCCTTGTCGGGCGTGGCGTCGGAGGAGACCTTCACGAACTCGATCTTCTTGCCGCCGGCCATGCCGTTCTTCTGCTTGAGCGCGAGGTCGGCACCGCGCATGCCGTCCTGGCCGGGGGCCGCGAACGGGCCTTCCAGCGTGGCCAGCAGGCCGATCTTCAGCGTCTCCTGCGCGAAGGCGCCGCCGGACAGCGCGGCCGCCGCCGCCGCGCCCACCAGGGTGCGCACCCAGAATCTCTTGTTCGTCATTGCGGTTGTCTCCTTGGGTTGGAAGCTGGCCGCTGCAGGCGCGAGCGGAGCTTCGCCCACGCCCCCAGCAGCCCGTCGGGGGAAAACAGCACGATGATCAGGAAGACGCCGCCGATCACGAGGTTGAAGCGCTCGCGGTCGACGAGGTCGATGGCGAAGTTCTGCAGCAGCACGAAGACGATGGCGCCGACGAAGGCGCCCGCCGGGTGCTTCATGCCGCCGAGCACGGCGATGACGAGGATGTTGATCATCGCCCCGGTGTTGACCGAACCGGGTGAGATGCGGCCGTTGTACCAGACCATCAGCACGCCGCCGACCGCCGCCAGGAAGCCGGCCACCGCGTAGGCGGCCACGCGGTGCGCGGTGACCCCGTAGCCGAGCGAGGCCATGCGGCGCGGGTTGTCGCGGATGCCCTGCAAGGCCACGCCGAAGGGCGCGCGCACCAGCCACTTGACGGCAAGGTAGCCGGCGAGCGAGCAGACCAGCGTGAGCCCGTAGAACGGCACCGGCTCGCGGAAGTCGATGCCGGCCACCGTGGGCGCCTGCACCTTGTTGAAGCCCTGGAAGCCGTTGAACAGCGTGTAGTTCTGCTGCGCCAGGTAGAAGAAGGCGACGCCGATGGCCAGCGTGATCATGATCGTGTAGATGCCTTCGGTGCGCACCGAGAGCCAGCCGACGATGGCGGCGAACTCGGTGGCGAGCACGAGTGCGAAGCCCACGCCCAGCCACCAGGGCCAGTTCAGGCTGATCGTGGCCACGCTGCTGCTGCCGAAGATGGCGACCAGGTAGCCGGCGAGCCCGGCCACCGTCATCTGCGACAGCGAGACCATGCCGCCGTAGCCGCCCAGGAAGGTGAGCGAAAGCGCGATGAGCCCGAGCGCCAGCGACTGGGCGCCGATCTGGTAGGTGAAGAAGGGCGAGGCCACCACCGGGTAGAGCAGCAGCGCGGCGAGCGCGATCACGTGGCGCCATTGCAGCGCCTGCCACGCGCGGCGCCAGAAGCCGG
>CAYVXO010000289.1:0-1849 GCA_964454485.1 uncultured Rubrivivax sp. | reverse complement strand
GCCGCCTTCCCCATCAGCCCGCGCGGCCTGAAGGCGAGCGCCACCACCATGATCACGAAGGTGAAGACGACGCTGTAGGTGGGCGCGTAGGCGAGCCCGAACTGCTCGGCCAGGCCGATGAGCGCGGCGCCGATGGCCGCACCGGCCACGCTGCCCATGCCGCCCACGATCACCACCACCAGCGAGGCGAGCAGGTAGCGTGTGTCCTCGCCCGGCGAGACCGAGAGCGCGCTGCCGCCCACCACGCCCGCCAGCCCGGCCATGCCGGCGCCGATGGCGAAGGTGACCGCGAACACCAGCTGCACGTTGACGCCGGAAGCCGCGAGCATGCCGCGGTCGTCGACGCCGGCGCGGATCATCATGCCCACGCGCGTCTTCGCCAGGAACCACCACAGCCCGAGCCCGATGACGATGGCGCCCACCAGCACCGCCAGCCGGTAGGTGGGGAACTTCTCGATCACGGGCAGCGTGACCGAGCCGTAGATCCAGCCCGGCGGTTCGAAGGTGTAGATCTCGGCGCCGAAGATCCACAGCATCACGTCGGCCAGCACGATGGAAAGGCCGATCGTCACCAGCGTCTGCCGCAGGTCCTGCCCCTGCATGTGGCGGAACACCAGCAGCTGCAGCACGAGCCCGACCACCGCCGCCGAGAGGAAGCCCGCCAGCACCGCCAGCACCCAGGAGCCCGTGTGGTCGCCGACGACCCAGCCGACGTAGGCGCCCAGCAGGTACAGCGAGCCGTGCGCCAGGTTCACGTTGCGCATGAGGCCGAAGACGAGCGTGAAGCCGCTCGCGACCAGGAAATACAAGGAAGCGAGCGTGAGCCCGTTGAGCAGCGTCTTGAGGAACAGCTCGACGTTGTCGACCATCGCCCAGACCACGAACACGGCCACCGGCAGGCCGAACACGATCCAGGGCCAGGACTTGCGCCAGGTCACGCGGCACGCTCCCAGCGCCGTTGCGCCGCGATCTCCGGCGCCTTCGCGAACCGGCCGTCCTTCATGACCGCCAGGATGCGCTTCGGGTCGCGCAGGATCGAGAGGTTGGCCAGCGGGTCGCCGTCGACCAGCAGCAGGTCGGCCAGGAAGCCTTCATTCACCAGGCCCAGCTCGTCGGGCTTCATCATGATCTGGCCGCCGTACTGGGTGGCGCAGCGGATGGCCTCCATCGGCGTGAAGCCCAGGTACTTGACGAAGAACTCCAGGTCGCGCGCGTTCTGGCAATGCGGCGTGAAGGCGAAGCCGTAGTCGCCGCCGAAGAGGATGCGCACGCCGCGCTTGTGCATCGCACGCAGCGATTCGAGCGCCGCGTCCCATTCGTGCGCGTAGCCCATGTCGGTGGCCATGGCGCGCGTGATGCCCCAGGGCTCGGCCTCGTTGAGCATCGCGTAGATGATCGCGATGCCGGGCGCGACGAAGACGCGGTCCTTCGCCTCCTCCAGCATGTCCAGCGCCTCGGTGTCGGTGTAGCTGGCGTGGTAGATGATCTCCACGCCGTGGCGCAGCGCCTGCTTCACGCTCTCGGCCGAGCGCGCATGGGCGGCGGCACGCTTGCCGCGGATCTTCACCTCCTCCATCGCGGCGGCCACCTCGGCGTCGGTCATCCAGGTGGTGCCGGCGGGCGACTGCGGCGTGAAGTTGTCGCCCGAGAGATTGAGCTTGATGGTGTCGACGCCGTACTTCAGGAACAGGCGCACCGCCTTGCGCATCTCCTCGGCGCCGCTCACGTTGACGCCGAAGCTGAACTCGGGGAACGGCAGGTGCGGCAGCGTCTCGTCGCCCAGGCCGCCGAGCACGGGGATCTCCTGGCTCGCGGCCAGGTAGCGCGGGCCGGGGCTCGGGCCGCTCGC
>CAYVXO010000288.1:0-5989 GCA_964454485.1 uncultured Rubrivivax sp. | reverse complement strand
ACGCCATCGGCCTGATCACGCCGCCGGTGGGCACCGTGCTCAACGTGGTGGCCGGCGTCGGCCGCATGAAGATGGACGCGGTCACCGTGGGCGTGCTGCCCTTCATGGTGGCGCAGTTCGCGGTGATGTTCCTGCTGGTCCTGTTCCCCCAGCTGGTGCTGGTCCCCCTTCACTGGTTCTACTGAAAGAGACGAGGAGATAGACGATGAAGCGCAACACGATCAAGACCCTGCTGGCGCTGGCCGCCGTGGCCGCCTTCGGCAGCGCGCATGCGCAAGTGGCCGAGCGCAGCTTCAAGCTCGGCCTGCAGAACCCCAAGGGCCACCCGCTGGAGATGGGCGCTTCCAAGTTCGCCGAGCTCGTGGCCGCCAGGTCGGGCGGCAAGATGAAGGTCAACGTGTTCCCCGGCGGCACGCTGGGCGGCGACGCGCAGACCGTCTCCGCGCTGCAGGGCGGCACGGTGGAGATCACGGTGCTCAACAGCGGCATCCTGGCCAGCCAGGTGAAGGACTTCGAGGTCTTCGACTTCCCCTTCATGTTCGCCAACGCGAAGGAAGCCGACGCCGTGGTCGACGGTCCCTTCGGCCAGAAGCTGCACGCCAAGCTGCTGGACAAGGGCATCGTCGGCCTCGCCTACTGGGAGCTGGGCTTCCGCAACATCACCAACAGCAAGCGGCCGATCAACACGGTGGAAGACATCGCCGGCCTGAAGCTGCGCGTGATCCCCAACGCCATCAACGTCGACTGGGTGAAGGCGGTCGGCGCCAACCCCACGCCGATGGCCTTCCCCGAGGTCTATGCCGGCCTGGAGAGCAAGGCCATCGACGGCCAGGAGAACCCCTTCAGCGTGATCCTGGCCAACAAGTTCTACGAAGTGCAGAAGTACCTGGCGGTGACCAACCACCAGTACAACCCGCAGTCGCTCATCTTCAGCAAGAAGGTCTGGGACACGCTCAGCGCCGACGAGAAGAAGATCCTGCAGGACGCCGCCGTCGAAGCCGGCCGCTTCGAGCGCCAGACGAATCGCGAGCTCGCCGCCAGCCAGCTGGCCGACCTGAAGAAGGCCGGCATGCAGGTGACCGAGTTCAGCGCCGCCGAGCAGGCCAAGCTGCGCGAGAAGTTCAAGCCCGTGATCGAGAAGCACGGCGCCGCCATCGCCGCCACGGTGGCCGACCTGCAGGCCGAACTGGCCAAGATCCGCAAGTGAATCGCAAAGCCCTTTGCGGGCTCATCGGCGCCGGCATCCAGCGTTCGCTGACGCCGGCGATGCAGGAAGCCGAAGCGCGCGCGCAGGGGCTGGCGCTGCACTACCAGCTGATCGACCTGGACGTCGCGCACCAGGGGCCGGAGGCGCTGCCCATGCTGATCGGCGCGGCGCGCACGATGGGCTTCGCCGGCCTCAACATCACCTACCCCTGCAAGCAGGCGGTGATCCCGCTGCTGGACGAACTCTCGGACGAGGCGCGCGCCATGGGCGCCGTCAACACCGTGGTCTTCGAGGGCGGCAAGGCCACCGGCCACAACACCGACGGCAGCGGCTGGGCCTGGGGCTTCCGGCGCCAGCTGCCCCAGGCCGACCTCTCGCGCGTGGTGCTGCTGGGCGCGGGCGGTGCCGGCTCGGCCATCGCGCATGCCGCGCTGCGGCTGGGCGTGCAGGCGCTGACCCTCGTGGACAGCGACGGCCCGCGCGCGCAGGCGCTGGCCGATTCGCTGAACCGCCAGTACGCCGGCCAGCGCGCCCGCGGCAGCACCGACGTGGCACAGGCGCTCGAAGGCGCCACCGGCCTGATCCACGCCACGCCCACCGGCATGGACAAGCTGCCCGGCCTGCCCTTGCCTGCCGCGCTGCTGCGGCCCGACCTGTGGGTGAGCGAGATCGTCTACTTCCCGCTCGAGACCGAACTGCTGCAGGCCGCGCGCGCGCGCGGCTGCGCGGTGAGCGACGGCGGCGGCATGGCGGTGGGCCAGGCGGTGGGCGCGTTCCGGCTCTTCACCGGGCTGGAACCCGACGCCGAGCGCATGCAGGCGCAGTTCATGCGCCTGCTGGCCGAGCGGCACGCCACCGCGGCCTGACCGGCCCGCAGGGGCGGCCGCCGCACCCCGGCTTCAGCACAAGCCTGGGGATGGCAGGCGCGCGCGGGCCGGCAAGAATGCCGGCACCGCCCGTGGCCAGGATGCCGCCGCATGAAGCCGATCTTCATCAGCTACCGACGTGACGACGCCGAAGGGCAGGCCGGCCGCCTGTTCGAGGCGCTGCGCGAAGTCTTCGGCGCCGAGATGGTGTTCATGGACGTCGCCACCATCGAACCCGGCGTCGACTTCCGCCGCGCCATCGAGAAGAACACCGCCTCGTGCGGCGTGCTGCTGGCGCTCATCGGCCGCAACTGGCTCACGGTGGCCGACGCCCAGGGCCAGCGCCGGCTGGACGACCCGAACGACTTCGTGCGCCTGGAGACCGCTTCGGCACTGAAGCGCGACATCCCCGTGGTGCCGGTGCTGGTGCAGGGCGCGACCATGCCGCGGCCGGAGCAGCTGCCCGAGGACCTGCGCGACCTGTCGTTCCGCAACAGCGTGGAGTTGACCCATGCGCGCTGGGAGTCCGACGTGCAGGTGCTCATCGGCGCGCTGCGCAAGGTGCTGGGGGCGCCGGGCGAAGCGGCCGGCGGCGGCGGCAAGACTTCGCGGCCGGGCTGGCTTTGGCCCGTGGTGGGGGCCGGCGTGGTGGCCCTGGGCCTGGGCGGCTGGTTCGCGTTGGACAACTCCGGCATGAAGGAGCATGCGGCCGAGCCGGTCGCCCCTGCGGCGAGTTCGGTGCCGTCTCCCGCCGCTTCGGCGCCGGTGCGCAGCGAACCCAGGCTGCGCCGGCCCGAATCCACGGCCCGCCCTTCGCCCCAGCCCAAGCCTTCGCCGCAGGAACCCGCGGAGACACCGGCCCCCAAGCCGGCCCAGCCTTCGGCCGACGAGCTGGCCGCGGAGCAGAGACGCCAGGACCAGATCCAGGCCCACAACAACGGCATCTGCCTCACCGGCTTCGTGTGGCGCGAGGCGCGCGCGGGCGACAAGGTCTGCGTCACGCCCGACGTGCGCGCCCGCAGCGCGGCCGAGAACCAGGCCGCCGCCCGCACGCGGTCGCCCAACGGCGGCCCCTACGGCGTGAACACCTGCCGCGAAGGCTACGTGTGGCGCGAGGCCTACCCGGGCGACGTGGTCTGCGTGGTGCCGGCTTCGCGCCAGCAGGCCGCCAACGACAACGCGCAGGCCGCGCAGCGCGTGGTGCCGCTGCCGCGCTGAGGCTGCGGCGCCTTCAGTGGGCGCCCGGCGCCGGCAGCCGCGCGCCCATGGCGCCGGCGATGCGCTCGAAGTCTTCCGCCGGCACCTTGAGCTGGCCGTAGCGGAACGCGGCGCCCCAGTGCTGCTTGTCGCGGATGAACGAGAGCGCGCCGATCAGCGGCCGGATCGGCGCTTCCTGCACCGCGAGGAAGTCCACGTCCACGCGCCAGGGCTTGAAGCCGGGCCCCATCTCGGACATGTCCACCTGGTAGACCGCGCCGCTGCGCACCACGCCCAGCGCGGTGAAGTGCTGCAGCGCTTCACCGTCCGGGTAGGCGGTGCGCGGCGAGTAGATCGCCACCAGGTCGCCTGCCTTCAGCCGGCTCACCGGCTGCTTCTTGCCGTGGTTGAGCTGGACGAACGACCCGGCCACGCCGCGCTGCACGTGCGAACGCGAGACGACGCCGATCCAGTGGTTTCTCATGCGGGGCTTTCGGGCTTGGTGAACGACGCCGCCAGTGTGCGCACCCGCTGCTGCCAGCGTGTTGGCAGCAGGTGAACCCGCCGCTGGCGTGTCGTACAGATTGAGGCTAATATAAGCCTCGAATTGGACGAGGCAACGCCATGGCCGCCATCAGCGAAAAGACCGCTCCTCCCAAGTCACCGGCCCGGCGCCGCGCAGCGCCGCCGGCGCCGCCCGCAGGCGAAGCCAAGCCGGTCGTCTACCTGCGCGCCAAAGGCGTGGAAGCGTTCGTGACCCGCGTCGCCCGTGCGACGCCGATCGAGATGGTCGAGGTCGAACGGCATGGCATCGACAGCGCCTTCCTGAAGGACCTGTCCGTCCACCTGCAGATTCCCGCGGTGCGCATCTTCGACATCGTCGGCATCCCCAAGGCCACCGCCGAAAAGAAGGTGGCGGCCAAGGAGCCGATTGCCGGCGCCAGCGGCCAGGCCGCGCTGGGCCTGGCGCGGCTGCTGGCCCTGGCCCAGGGCATCGTGGAGAACTCGACCGCGCCCGAGGCCAAGGACTTCGACGTGGGCAAGTGGCTGGGCCAGTGGATCGAGCGCCCGCAGCCTGCGCTGGGCGGCCGCAAGCCGGCCGACCTGATCGGCACGCCCACCGGGCTCCAGATGGTCGCCCGGGTGCTGGGCGCCATCGAGAGCGGGGCGTATCAGTGATCCTGTGGCGCATTGCCGCCGACACGCGGACTTACCGGGCCGACGACCTGAGCGGTGCAGGCGCCGCCAAGAGCCCGGGGCGCTGGAACGACACCGGGCAGCCCGTGGTGTACGCCGCGCCGACGATCGCGATGGCGGTGCTGGAGACCGCTGCCCACATCGACGACGGCGGACTGCCGCTCAACCGCTACCTGGTCGAGATCACGGTGCCTGACGCAACCTGGAAGGCCCGGGAGGTGTTGGACCAGAGCCGGCTCGACGCCACCTGGTCGGCCATCCCGGCCGGGCGCGGCAGCGTGAAGCCGGGCTCGGACTGGATCAAGGGCGGCACCGCGGCCCTGCTGGTGGTGCCTTCCGTCATCGTGCCCGAGGAATCGGCCGTGGTCATCAATGCGACCCACCCGGACGCTGCGGGACTGAAAGCGCGCATCGTGCGCCTGTTCGAATACAACCGCCTCTTCCGCCCAGCGTGAGCGACGGACGCCTTCAGGCCACGCGCCCGAACCACAGCACCGACAGCCCCGCCCCCGCCGCCAGCAGCAGCGCGGCGGCCAGCGCCAGCAGCGCGGTGAGTTCGGTCTCGCGCGGGGTGGTCTGCAGGCGCGAGCCCAGGTTCAGGTACACGCTGCGCAGCGCTTCGGCGGTGGCGGCCTGGTGGTATTCGTCACCGGTCATCTGCGCCACCTGGCGCAGCGTGGGTTCGTCCAGCTGCAGGTAGTAGGCGGCGCCTTCGCCCATGGCCAGGTGGCCGTCCGGCGTGCCCAGGCCGATGACGTAGATGCGCACGCCGCGGTCGGCGGCCAGCCTGGCCGCTTCCAGCGTGTCCACGCCCATGGTGCGGCGGCCGTCGCTGAGCAGGATGATGGCGGCCGGCTCGTAGCTGCCCGCGGGCACCGGCGCCACCGTCTTCGGCGAAGCGGCTGCGGCCCTGGCCGCGTTCTTCTCGTCCAGGCTGCGCGAAGGCGACGCCGACGACCGGCGCGCGCCGAAGGTCATCTCGCCCACGTCGAAGCCCTGGTCCGGGAACAGCTCGGACAGGCACACCACGATGGCGTTGCCGATGGCGGTGCCGTACTGCATCTGGATGGCTTCGATGGCGCCCACGAGCGAAGGGCGGTCCAGCGTGGCCCGCTGCGCCACCTGCGCGGTGCCGGCGAAGGTGACCAGCCCCACTTCCACGTGGCCGGGCACCTGGGCCAGGAAGGACTTGGCCGCTTCCTGCGCCGCCACCATGCGGCTGGGCACGACGTCGGCCACCCGCATGCTGAGCGAGACGTCCATGGCCAGCAGGATGGTGGACTGCGCCCACGGCAGCCGCACCGGCGCGCTGGGGCGCGACAGGGCCAGCAGCAGCAGCGTCAGGGCCCCGAACAGCAGCGCCGGCGGCACGTGGCGCCGCCAGCGCGGCGTGGCGGCGGCGCGGGCGATGTGGATGCTGGGCAGGCGCACCGCGGTGCGGGTGCGGCGGCGCAGCAGCCAGAGGTAGAGCGCTGGCAGCAAGGGGGCCAGGAGCAGGCACCAGAGGTATTGGGGCCAGAGG
>CAYVXO010000287.1:0-6044 GCA_964454485.1 uncultured Rubrivivax sp. | reverse complement strand
GCCGCCGGCGCCTCGCCGGTGCCGGGCAGGCTGATGCCGATGTCGGCGTGCTTGCTCTCGCCCGGGCCGTTGACGATGCAGCCCATCACCGCCACCTTGAGCCCTTCGACGCCCGGGTAGCGCGCCTTCCACAGCGGCATCTGGGCGCGCAGGAAGTCGTCGATCTGCTTGGCCAGTTCCTGGAAGGTGGTGCTGGTGGTGCGGCCGCAGCCGGGGCAGGCGGTGACGCTCGGGTTGAAGGTGCGCAGGCCCAGGCTCTGCAGGATCTCCAGCGCCACCACCACTTCCTGCGTGCGCGCCTCGCCGGGCTGCGGCGTCAGGCTCACGCGGATGGTGTCGCCGATGCCTTCCTGCAGCAGCACCGAGAGCGCCGCCGCAGAGGCCACCGTGCCCTTGGTGCCCATGCCGGCCTCGGTCAGGCCCAGGTGCAGGGCGTAGTCGCAGCGGCGGCTGAGCGCGCGATAGACCGCGATCAGGTCCTGCACGCCGCTGACCTTGCAGCTGATGATGATCTGGTTCGGGTCGAGCCCGACCTCGCGCGCGTGCTCGGCCGACTGCAGCGCCGACTGCACCAGCGCCTGGTACATCACCTGCTTCGCGTCCCAGGGCTGGGCGCGCAGGGCGTTCTGGTCCATCAGGCCGGCCAGCAGCTCCTGGTCCAGGCTGCCCCAGTTGACGCCGATGCGCACGCACTTGCCCAGCTTCGCCGCCACCTCGACCATGGTCGAGAACTGGCGGTCGCGCTTGTCGCCCTTGCCCACGTTGCCGGGGTTGATGCGGTACTTCGAGAGCGCCTCGGCCATCGCCGGGAACTCGGTGAGCAGGCGGTGGCCGTTGTAGTGGAAGTCGCCCACCAGCGGCACGTCGACGCCCATGCGGTCGAGCTGCTCGCGGATGTAGGGCACCTGGGCCGCGGCCTCGGGCGTGTTGACGGTGATGCGCACCAGCTCCGAACCGGCCTGCGCCAGCTCCTTCACCTGGATCGCGGTGCCGATGGCGTCCACGGTGTCGGTGTTGGTCATGCTCTGCACGCGCACCGGGGCGTCGCCGCCGATGGTGACGACGCGGTCGCCCCAGACCACGCGCGCCTGGCGCGTGCGGCGCGGCGGCGGGCCGGCCATCTCGATCAGGTCCAGCGGATCGCGAGCGTTCATCGCCTCACCCCTACTGCAGTTCGATGCGCGCCACGTTCTCGCGCGTGGACGGGCCCAGGTCGACCGCCTTGCCGCGCAGGCTGACCCGGGTGGCGGGCGCGTTGCCCACCGTCAGCCGGATCGGCAGCGCGCCGTCGAAGCCGACCGCCTCGCCGCGCTGCACGATGCGCGAGAACACCACCTGGCCGCGCGCGTCTCGCGCCTCGACCCAGGAATCGTCTTCGGCGCGCAGCTGCACCAGGCGCGGCGTGAGCGGCGCGGCGGGCGCCGCGTCCAGCGGCGCTTCGGCCATCGTCGGCGCGGCCGAGGCTGCCGGCGGCAGCGGCACCACCGGCACCGCGGCCACCGCCACCGGTTCGCTCGCCAGGGGTGCCGGCGCCGGCGCCACCACCGTCTCGGTCAGCGTGGCGGGCGTGCGCGAAGGCAGCACGGCCGAGGCGGCCCCGGCGGCCATGCGCACCGCCTCGGGCGCCGACTGCCACAGATGCGCCGGCGCGAAGTACACCACCGCGGCGGCCACCAGCAGGCCCACGCCGGCCCAGACCATCGGCCGCACGGCCGCGGCGGCGAGGCCGGCACCGTCCTCGCGCGAAGGCCGCTCGCGGAACGGCGCGTTGAGCGCGCCGCTCACCGTGTCCAGCACCGCCGGCTCGGCCTGCGGCAGCAGCGCCAGCACCGGCTGGGGGTCGACCTTGAGCGTGCGGCACACCGTCTGCGCGAGCGCGCGCGTGAAGGTGGCGTCGGGCAGCTCGTCGTAGCGGTCGTTCTCCAGCGCGTCGAGCTTGCGCGGCGCCACCTTGATGGCCGCCGCCAGGGCCGCGATGTGCAGGCCCTGCTTCTCGCGCGCGGCGCGCAGCATCGCGCCGGCGGTCCTGCGGTCGCTGCCCGTGTCAGTCATCGAAGCGCCCCTGGTCCAGGCGCGCCACCTCGGGCGACTGCGGGAAGCGTTCGTGCAGCTGGCGCGCGAAGTCCTGCACGCCGGGCATGTTGCCCATGCGGCGCTCGACCCGTGCGGCCAGCCACAGCGACTGCGCGTTGGTGTACTCGGGCACCGAGTTGACGCGCTTGATGTAGAAGCGCGCGCGCTCGTACTCGCCGCGCTGGTACAGCACTTCGGCCAGGTTGAACGAGATCGCCGGGTTGCCGGGGTCGCGCTCGAAGCTGCGGCCCAGCGTGCGCTCGGCCTCATCCCAGCGGCCCGCGCGCGCCTGGCAGACGCCCTGCGCCAGCAGCGTGCGCGCGCTGTCGCGGTACTGCGGCTGCGCCAGCGCGGCGGCGAACTGCGCTTCCGATTCGGGGTAGCGGCGCTGGTTGCAGAGGAACCAACCGTAGTTGTGCATCGCGTCGGCGTCGGTCGGCGCCAGCTGCAGCGCGCGGCGGAAGCTGTCCTCGGCCTGGCGGGTGTCGCCCAGCGCGCCGTGGATCAGCCCGAGCAGCGAATACGCGTCGGCCATGTCGGGCTTGGCGGCGAGCGCGAGCTTGGCTTCGTCGAGCGCCGTCTGCGGCTGGCCCTGGGCCAGGTAGGCGCTGGCCAGGTCCAGGCGGGCACGGGCGCGCTTCTCGGGGTCGCCCTCGCCCGGCGTGCGCATCGAGCGCCCCTCGGCCACGTTGCCCGGCGTCGAGGTGGTCGTGGTGGTCGTGGTGCAGGCGCCCAGCAGGGCACCGCAGGCCAGCAGCAGCGCCAGCGCTCTCATCGTGCCGCCTCGGCCGCGATCGGGATCACCTGCCGGCGCTGCGCCAGCCGCCCGGCGGCGTTGGTGCGGTCCTGCACCTCGCCGGCGAGCTGGCCGCAGGCGGCGTCGATGTCGTCGCCGCGCGTCTTGCGGATCGTCGTCACGATGCCCGCGTCCTGCAGCACCTGGGCGAAGGCGACGACGCGTTCGCGCGGCGAGCGCTTGAGGCCCGAGGCCGGGAAGGGGTTGAACGGGATCAGGTTGAACTTGCAGGGCACGCGGCCCTTCACGAGCCGCACCAGCGCGCGCGCCTGCTCGTCGCTGTCGTTCACGCCGTCGAGCATGCAGTACTCGAAGGTGACGAAGTCGCGCGGCGCGGCTTCCAGGTAGCGCACGCAGGCGGCGAGCAGCGCCTCGATGCCGTCCTTGCGGTTGAGCGGCACCAGGTGGTCGCGCAGCGCGTCGTCGGGTGCGTGCAGCGAGACCGCCAGCGCCACCGGGCAGTCCTGGCGCAGGCGGTCGATCATGGCCACCATGCCCGAGGTGGACACCGTGACACGGCGGCGCGAAAGGCCGTAGCCGTGGTCGTCGAGCATGACCTTCAGCGCGGGCACGACGGCGGCGTAGTTCTGCAACGGCTCGCCCATGCCCATCATGACGACGTTGTCGATGACGCGTTCACCGTCCGCCCGGCGCAGCCGGTGCTCGGCGAACCAGAGCTGGGCCACGATCTCGCTGGTGCTCAGGTTGCGGCTGAAGCCCTGGTGGCCGGTGCTGCAGAAGCGGCAGCCGACCGCGCAGCCGGCCTGCGAGGACACGCACAGCGTGCCGCGGTCGTCCTCGGGGATGTAGACGGTCTCGATCGCGTTGCCGGCGCCGACGTCGAACAGCCACTTCACGGTGCCGTCGGCGCTGCGGTGCTCGCTGATCATCGAAAGGCCGCGCACCTCGGCCGCGCCGGCCAGCTTGGCGCGCAGCGACTTGGCCAGGTCCGACATCTGATCGAAGTCGGACGCGCCCTTCTGGTGGATCCAGCGGAACAGCTGGACCGCGCGGAAGCGCTTCTCGCCCAGGCTTTCGCACCAGGCCGTCAGCCCGTCGAGATCGAAGTCGAGCAGGTTGACGGCCATGCAGGGCTCAGCGCGAGTAGACGTTCATCCCGGGGAAGAAGAACGCCACTTCGACCGCCGCCGTTTCCGGCGCGTCGGAGCCGTGCACCGCGTTGGCGTCGATGCTGTCGGCGAAGTCGGCGCGGATGGTGCCCTTGGCAGCCTTCTTGGGGTCGGTGGCGCCCATCAGCTCGCGGTTCTTCGCGATCGCGCCTTCGCCTTCCAGCACCTGGATCATCACCGGGCCGCTGATCATGAAGGCGACCAGGTCGTTGAAGAAGGGGCGCGCCTTGTGCACGGCGTAGAACGCCTCGGCTTCGCCGCGCGAAAGGTGCGCCATCCTGGCGGCGACGATCTTCAGCCCGGCGGCCTCGAAGCGCGCGTAGATCTGGCCGATCACGTTCTTGGCCACCGCGTCGGGCTTGATGATCGAAAGGGTGCGTTCCAGCGCCATGGTGAAAATCTCTCCTGGATCAATGGCTTGGCAAAGCCTGCGATTCTAGCGCCGGGGCGCTCAACGGCCCCGGTTGCGGCGCCCGCCGCGCTTGCCGCCGCCCTTGCGGTGCAGCGCGTCGGCGCCGATGTAGCCCACCGAGGTCTGCATCGGGTCGGGCTGGCGTTCGCCACCGCCGCCACCTCCGCCGCCACGGCGCCCGCCGCCGCCGGCGCCACCACCACCGCCGCCCCCGCTGCCGCCGGGGCCGAAGCCGCGCGGCTTTTGCGTGAACCGCTTGTCGTAGGTCTGCTGCAGCGGGTTGGGGATCGGGCCGTCCTCGGAAAACTCGCGCTGCGGCTGGCGTTCGCGCTGCAGCGCGCGCTTGTCGTAGGTCTGCTGCAGCGGGTTGGGAATCGGGCCGTCCTCGGAGAATTCGCGCCGCACGCGCCGCTCCTGCTGGATGGCGCGCTTGTCGAAGGTCTGCTGCAGCGGGTTCGGGATCGCGCCCGGCTCGTTCACCGGCAGGTCCGGGCGCGGGCCGGTACCGCCGCGGCCGCGCTTGTTGCGCCGCTTGTTGCGGCCGCCGCCTTCGCGGTCGGCCTGGGGCTGCGGCGCGCCGCCGCCGGCGATGCGCCGCAGCGCGCGCACGTCGTGCTCGTCCAGGTCGACCCAGACGCCGCGCTTCAGGCCGCGCGGCAGCACCACGCTGCCGTAGCGGATGCGGATCAGCCGGCTCACCGCGTGGCCGGCGGCTTCGAACAGCTTGCGCACCTCGCGGTTGCGGCCTTCGGTGATGACGCAGCGGTACCAGTGGTTGGCGCCTTCGCCGCCGCCGTCGGTGATGCTCTTGAAGGCGCAGCGTTGGCCGTCGATCTCGACGCCTTCCAGCAGCTTCGCCTTCGCTTCCTCGTCCAGCACGCCGAGCGAGCGCACCGCGTACTCGCGCTCGACGCCGAAGCGCGGGTGCATCAGCTGGTTGGCGAGTTCGCCGCTGTTGGTGAACAGCAGCAGGCCTTCGGTGTTGATGTCCAGCCGGCCGACCGACTGCCACTTGCCCTGCGGCAGCCGCGGCAGCTTGCGGAACACGGTGGGGCGCTGCTGCGGGTCGTCGTGCGTGACCACCTCGCCGGCGGGCTTGTGGTAGGCCAGCACGCGCGGCGGCGGCGGCGCGATGCGCACCCGCACCGGCTTGCCACCGACGGCGATGCGGTCGCCGAAGCTGATGCGCTGGCCGATGTGCGCCGGCTCGCCGTTCACCGTGATGCGGCCCTCGACGATCATCTGCTCCATGTCGCGCCGCGACCCGATGCCGGCCTGCGCCAGCACCTTGTGCAGCTTGGGCGCGTCGGGCTCGGCAGCCAGCACGCGCTTGGGCGCCGCGGCAGCGGCCTCGCCTTCCTCGACCGGGGGCTCGGCGTCGTAGGCACCGGACAGCACCTCGGCGAACAGCTCGCCGGCGTCGGCCGGCGGCACGCGCGGGCGCTCGGGCGCCGGGGCGCGCGGGGTACCGTCCTCGCCTTCGTCGCCGTCCTCGGCGTCTTCGCCGGCGGTGGCCTGCGGGGCGCCTTCCGCGCCTTCTGCACCTTCCACGCCTTCCGCGCCTTCGATGCGCGGGCCGCGGTCGCCGCCGCGGCGGCCGCGCCGCCGGTTGCGATTGCGGCGCGGCCGTTCG
>CAYVXO010000286.1:0-6068 GCA_964454485.1 uncultured Rubrivivax sp. | reverse complement strand
CGCCCGGCTTCAAGGCGCACCTGTGGGGCTACAACGGCCAGAGCCCGGGACCGACGATCGAGGTGGTGGAAGGCGACCGCGTGCGCCTCTTCGTCACCAACAAGCTCGGCGAGCTGACCAGCATCCACTGGCACGGCCAGCGCCTGCCCAACGGCATGGACGGCGTGACCGGGTTGAACCAGCCGGGCATCCCGCCGGGCAAGACCTATGTCTACGAGTTCGTGGCGCGCCGGCCCGGCACCTTCATGTACCACCCGCATGCCGACGAGATGGTGCAGATGGCGATGGGAATGATGGGCTTCTGGATCACGCATCCCAAGGGCAGGCACCCGCTGATCGACGATGTCGACCGCGACTTCTGCTTCCTGCTCAACGCCTACGACATCGACCCCGGCGCCGCCACGCCGAAGATCATGACGATGCTCGACTTCAACCTGTGGAGCTGGAACAGCCGCATCTTTCCCGGCATCGACCCGCTGGTGGTGCGGCACATGGACAAGGTGCGCCTCCGCGTCGGCAACCTGACGATGACCAACCACCCGATCCACCTGCACGGCCACGAGTTCCTGATCACCGGCACCGATGGCGGCCCGACGCCCAAGAGCACGCGCCAGTACGAGGTGACGGCCGACATCGCGGTGGGGCAGATGCGGCAGATGGACTTCCTCGCCGACGAGGAGGGCGACTGGGCCTTCCACTGCCACAAGAGCCACCACACGATGAACGCGATGGGCCACGACGTGCCGACCATGATCGGTGTGGACCACCGCGGCGTTGCGCGGCAGATCACCAAGCTCATTCCCGACTACATGGTGATGGGCGAGCGCGGCATGAAGGACATGACCGAGATGGAAATGCCGCTCCCCGACAACACCGCGGCGATGATGGCCGGCCAGGGCCCCTTCGGCGCGGTCGGCATGGGCGGCATGTTCAGCGTGGTGAAGGTGCGCAAGGACCAGAAGCGCGGCGACTACAGCGACCCGGGCTGGTACCAGCACCCGCCCGGCACCGTGGCCTACGAGTTCACCGGCGCCTTGCCCGACCCGGCGCGTTTCAAGGCCGAGGCCAGTCCGGGGCCTGGCTCGATGCCCCCGGTGGCCAAGCCGGCCCAGGACATCGAGGTCAAGGTGCGCAAGCCGGCCGGTGGCCACTCGGGCCACTGAGAGCCCGCAGAGATCGCCGCACGGACACGACCCACTTCCCCTTTTGATCGCAACACGTCAAGGAAACGCTCATGAACAACCCCATCACACGCCCGCTCGCCCGCCGCGCCGTCATCACGCGCATGGCGGCAGCCACCGCTGCCGCTGCGCTGCCTTTGCTCACGGCACCCGCCCGTGCTCACACCGACAAGCCGCATGCCCCCAAGACGGGCCCCGTCGTCAAGGAACAGAAGGACTGGGGCATCGCCGGCGATGCCAAGAGCGCCAAGCGCAGCATCGAGGTCGGCATGGCCGACAACATGCGCTTCACGCCGGAGCGCATCGAGGTGCGTCAGGGCGAGACCGTGAAGTTCGTGGTCCGCAACACCGGCAAGGTGATGCACGAGTTCGTCATCGGCACGAAGGCTGAGAACGCCAAGCATGCCGAGATGATGGTGAAGTTCCCGAACATGGAGCACGACGAGCCCTACATGGCGCATGTGCCGCCCGGCAAGACCGGCGAGATCGTCTGGACCTTCAACCGCGCCGGCCAGTTCGAGTTTGCCTGCCTGATCGCCGGCCACTACCAGGGCGGCATGGTGGGCACGATCATGGTCGCGCCGGGGGGCAGGGCATGAGACACCTGAACAGACGCCGCGCCCTGGTTTCGCTGCTGGGCGCAGCCGGCTTGGCGTCTGTGCCTGCCGTGCTGCGGGCACAGGGCCAGGCGGTGCTCGTCGAGGTCTGGAAGAGCCCGACCTGCGGCTGCTGCAAGGACTGGATCACGCACCTGGAGGCCAACGGCTTCAGGGTCAAGGTCAACGATGTCGGCAACACCGCTGCCCGTGCGCGGCTCAAGGTCCCTACCAAGCTCGGCTCCTGCCACACGGCTTGGGTCGGCCGCTACGCCATCGAGGGGCATGTGCCCGCAGCCGACATCCACAGGCTGCTGAAAGAGCGCCCCGAGGCGATCGGCCTCGCCGTGCCAGGCATGCCGGTCGGCTCACCAGGTATGGATGGTCCTGCCTACGACAACCGGCAGGACCCCTACGACGTGTTGCTCATCGCCCGCGATGGCAGCACCCAGGTCTTCAATAGTTACTTCAAGCCAAAGGAACTTTCATGAACCACCCACAGCACTTCTTCCGCACCGCCGGTCTGGCTCTGGTGCTCTCAGCCGCCGCCGCGATGCCGGCGTGGGCCTCGAAGGACCACGGATCGCACGGCGCCCATGGCAATGCGACTGCACAGGCCGCCACGGGCGACATGACCGATGGCGAGGTGCGCAAGGTCGACAAGGAGGGCGGCAAGCTGACCCTCAAGCATGCCGACATCAAGAGTCTGGACATGCCGGCGATGACGATGGTGTTCGTCGTCAAGGACAAGGCGATGCTCGACAAGCTCAAGGCCGGCGACAAAATCAAGTTCAAGGCCATCAACGACGCGGGCAAGTACACCGTCACCGAGATGCAGATGGCACAGTAAGCCGTGCCGGCCCGGCCCTCGATGGGCTGGGCCCCCGGCCTTGCTCAGGCCCGATGCTCGATGCACGATTCGATCGCCCCTCGCTTCACAGCCATGAACATCAAGAACATCCGAACCTGCGTGGCATGGGCTGCAGCCACGTTTTGCGGCGGCGCGCTGGCCGCGAGTCACATCGTGGACATCGCCTGGTCGCCCGATGGCCGTTTCGCGCACAAGGCGCAGATCGCAGCGGGCAAGTTCGTCGAGGTCTGCGGCAAGCTGGCCGTGGGGGAGGGCGTTCGCTGGAACTTCGCTGCGGGCGCGCCGGTGGACTTCAACATCCACTACCACGTCGGCAAGGAGGCCGTGTTCCCGGCCAAGCAGGAACAGGTCAGCAATGGCCGCGACACGCTGAACGTCACCGTGGCGCAGGATTATTGCTGGATGTGGACGAACAAGGGCAGCGCCCCGGTGAGCTTGACAGTCGACCTGGCGCGCTGAGTCGACTTGCCGCAGCCGGTGGTGTCGATCAGGTTGCCCGGCGGCGCGCGCGCCCCGGTTGCAGCCCAGCGGTCCTGCCGACCGCATGGTGGCTCCCGGCTGCCGGCGCGGCCGTCTCGTGGGAGAGCGAGTCGATGATCGGGCAGTCCGGCCGGTCGTCACCGTGGCAGCAGTGCACGAGGTGCTCGAGCGTGGCCTTCATCGACTGCAGCTCCTTCAGCTTCTCGTCGAGTTCCTCGATGTGCGCCTGCGCCAGCGCACGCACCTGCCGGCTCGGCCGCTTGCGGTCTTGCCAAAGACCGAGCAGTTCACGAATCTGTTCGATGGAGAAGCCCAGGTCGCGCGACTGGCGCACGAAGCGCAGCGTGCTGACTTCCTTGGCGGTGTACTGCCGGTAGCCGGAATCGGTGCGTGCCGCCTCGGGGAACAGCCCGACGCTCTCGTAGTGGCGGATCATCTTTGCCGACACGCCCGAAGCCTTGGCGGCCTCGCCGATGTTCATGCTCATCGCTGCTCTCCCAGGGCGGCTACAGCGCCGGGCTGCCGATTTGTCGAGTCTGTCGGGTCTGCCGGCGTCGTCGCGCGTGCGTGGGCGACGCCCTGCCAGCGGCGCAGCGTCAGCGCGTTCAGCACCACGCTGACGCTGCTGAAGGCCATGGCGGCGCCAGCGATGACCGGGTTCAGCAGGCCCAACGCCGCCAGCGGGATGCCCAGCACGTTGTAGCCGAAGGCCCAGAACAAGCCCTGCTTGATCTTCGAGTAGGTGCGGCGCGAGATGTCCAGCGAGTCGGCCACCAGGCGCGGGTCACCGCGCATCAGCGTGATGCCGGCGGTCTCGGTCGCCACGTCGGCACCGCCGGCCATCGCGTATGACACCGAGGCGGCGGCGAGCGCGGGGCCGTCGTTGAGGCCGTCGCCGACGAAGGCGACGACTTCGCCGGCGTCACGCAGTTCCTTGACGATGGCCGCCTTGTCGCCGGGCAGCACCTCGGCACGCACCTCGGCGATGCCCAGTTCTTTCGCGACGGCTGCGGCCGCGCCGCGGTTGTCGCCGGTCAGCATCACGGTACGGATGCCGAGCTGATGCAGACGCGACACGGCCTCTGCCGCCGCAGGCTTGACCGTGTCGCCGAAGGCCAGCAGTCCCAGCAAACGTTGCTGGCCGGCATCGGACTGCACCAGCCACGACACGGTCCTGCCCTGCCGCTCCAGCCGTTGCGACTCAGCATGCAAGCCGCCTTCTTCGAGACCCAGTTCGCGCAGCAGGCGCGTGCTGCCCAGCGCCAGCGTCTGCCCGCGTACGACGCCCTCCACGCCGCGCCCCGGCAGGGCCTGGGCATCGTGCACCTCGGGCACCGGCAGGCGCTCGTGGCGAACCTGGTCCATCACGGCCACGGCCAGCGGATGGCTGCTCGACTTCTGCAGCGCAGCGGCCAGGCGCAGCACGTTGTCCCGCGTCGAACCATCCGCAGCCACCACCGCAGCCAGCGAGGGCTTGCCCTCGGTGAGCGTGCCGGTCTTGTCGAACGCGACCACGGTGACGGCGTGTGCGACCTCCAGTGCTTCGGCGTCCTTGATCAGGATGCCGTGGCGCGCCGCGACACCGGTGCCGGCCATGATGGCCGTTGGCGTGGCCAGACCCAGTGCACAAGGGCAGGCGATCACCAACACCGCGACTGCGTTGATCAGTGCCTGCTCCCAGTCGCCCGTGAAGCCGAACCAGCCCAGAAAGGTCAGCAGCGCGATGACCAGCACCACCGGCACGAACACCGCGCTCACGCGGTCGACAATGCGCTGGATCGGCGCCTTCGCGGCCTGGGCCGATTCGACCATGCGGATGATGCGGGCGAGTGTCGTCTCGGCGCCGATGGCCGTGGTGCGGACCGTCAGCGCACCTTCGGCGTTGATGGCACCGCCGGTGACCTTGTCGCCGACACCCTTGGCCACCGGTAGGCTCTCGCCAGTGATCAGCGATTCGTCGATGTGGCTGCGGCCTTCGACGATGTCGCCGTCGACCGCGACGCGGTCACCGGGGCGCACGATCACGAGGTCGCCGACCATGACCTGCTCCACCGGCACATCCACTTCGGCGTCGCCGCGGCGCACACGTGCGGTGGTCGGGCGCAGCGCGTTCAGCGCACGGATGGCGTCGGCCGTCTGCCGCTTCGCGCGCTGTTCCAGCCACTTGCCCAGCAGCACCAGCGTGATGACGGCCGCGGAGGCCTCGAAGTAGAGGTGCGGCATGCCATGCGCGGCATGCTTGAAGAGCAGGTAGACCGACAGCCCGTAGGCCGCCGAGGTGCCCAGCGCCACGAGCAGGTCCATGTTGCCGGTCTTGGCGAGCAGGGCCTTCCAGCCAGCGCGGTAGAAGCGCCAGCCGAGCCAGAACTGCACTGGCGTGGCCAGTGCCAGCTGGAGCCAGCCGTCCAGCATCCAATCGATGCCGAAGAGCTGCAGCAGCATTGGCAGCACGAGCGGCAGCGTCAGCGCGCCGCTCACGGCGACCGGCCACCAGGCCGGCAGACGTGGGGCCGGTGGCGGATTCGTTTCCTGAAGATCCTTGGCGGTGTAGCCGGCCTTCTCGATGGCGGCCTTCAGCATGGCGACCGGCACCGTCGACAGCGCCTGGATGCTGGCCTTCTCGGTCGCGAGGTTCACCGTGGCGCCGGATACACCGGGGACCTTGAGCAGCGCTTTCTCGACGCGAGACACGCACGAGGCGCAGGTCATGCCTTCGACCCGCAGTGTGGTCTCGGTCGTCGCCACGTCGTAGCCGGCCTTGCGCACGGCAGCGACCAGCGTGTCTGCGGTCACAGCAGGTTCGGCGTTCACCGAGGCTTGTTCCGTCGCCAGGTTGATGCTGGCGCCCCTGACGCCGGGGACCGCCTTGAGCGACTTCTCGACACGCATGACGCAGGAGGCGCAGGTCATTCCGGTGACCTGCAGCTTGATGTCGGACAG
>CAYVXO010000285.1:0-6072 GCA_964454485.1 uncultured Rubrivivax sp. | reverse complement strand
CCAGGTTGTCGCGGATGTGCACCGGCGGCGGCAGGAAGCCCACGTCCTGCGCGAACTTCTTGCGCACGCCCTTGATGCGGCCCAGCAGGTCGCCGTTGCGCGCCTTGTCCACGAGCTGGATCAGCCGGTAGCCGACTTCCAGCCCCAGCGTGTCCACCGGCGTGAGGTCGTCCCAGCTCGCCTCGGCGTTCGGCTGCGCGGGGTCGGCCTCGGCGCCGCGCTGCGGCTCCGCCGCCTTGCGTTGCTGCTGCTTGTGCAGCTGCCAGGCCAGCGCGCCCAGCACGCCGCCGATGAGCAGGAACACCAGGTGCGGCATGCCCGGCACGAGGCCGAGCGCGCCCACGATGCCCGCGGTGATGCCCAGCGCCTGCGGCGAGTCGAACACCTGGCCGCGGATCTGGGTGCCGATGTCCTGTTCCTTGCCGACGCGCGAGATCACCATCGCCGCCGCCACGCTGACCAGCAGGCCCGGGATCTGCGCCACCAGCGCGTCGCCCACCGCCAGCAGCACGTAGCTCTCGGCCGCCTGCGCGAAGCTGAGGTCGTGCATCGCCACGCCGATGATGAGGCCGCCGACGACGTTGATGAACAGGATCAGCAGGCCCGCCATCGCGTCGCCGCGCACGTACTTGCTGGCACCGTCCATGGAGCCGAAGAAGTCGGCTTCCTCGCCCACTTCGGAACGCCGGCGGCGCGCTTCCTTCTCGTCGATGAGGCCGGCGTTGAGCTCGGCGTCGATCGCCATCTGCTTGCCGGGCATCGCGTCCAGGGTGAAGCGCGCGCCGACCTCGGCGATGCGCTCGGCACCCTTGGTGACGACGATGAAGTTGATGACGACCAGGATCGCGAACACGATCAGGCCGACGGCGAAGTTGCCGCCGATCAGGAAGTGGCCGAAGCTCTCGATCACCTGGCCGGCGGCGCCGGCGCCGGTGTGGCCCTCGAGCAGCACCACGCGGGTGGAGGCCACGTTGAGCGACAGCCGCATCAGCGTGGTCACCAGCAGCACCGTGGGCAGGGCCGCGAAATCCAGCGGCTTGACCATCTGCGCCGAGACCATCACCACCATCAGCGCGATCGCGATGTTGAAGGTGAACAGCAGGTCCAGCACGAAGGCCGGCAGCGGCAGCACCATCATCGCCAGCATCAGCACGACGAAGGCGGGCAGCGTCAGCACCTTGGCGGCGCCGGCGCGCGGGCCGAACCAGGCGTTCAGGCGGGCCGCGAGCGCGTTCACAGCTCAGGCTCCACGCGCGGCGCGGCGGGGTCCATGCCGGGCGGGACTTCCACGCTGGGCAGCGCCGCGGTGAGCGGGCGGCCGGCGGCCATGGCGGCGCGCAGCTGGTAGACCCAGGCCAGCACCTGCGCCACGGCGCCGAAGAGCGCGGCCGGGATCTCCTGGTCCACCTCGGCGTGCTTGTACAGCGCGCGCGCCAGCGGCGGCATCTGCAGCACCGGCACCTGGCTGTCGCGCGCGAGGTCGCGGATCTTGAAGGCCAGCAGGTCGGCACCCTTGGCCACCACGCGCGGCGCGGCCATGGTCTTGTCGTCGTACTTGAGCGCGACCGCGAAGTGGGTCGGGTTCATCACCACCAGGTCGGCCTTGGGCACCGCGGCCAGCATGCGGCGGCTGGCGAATTCGCGCATGCGCAGCCGGATCTTGGCCTTGACCTCGGCGTTGCCCTCGACTTCCTTGTGTTCCTGCTTGGCCTCGGCCACCGTCATCTTCAGGCGGTTGGCCAGCAGCCGGCGCTGCAGCGGCACGTCGACGAGCGCGAACACCGCCAGCGCCACCAGCAGCAGCACCACGCCGCCTTGCACCAGGGTGCTGGCGCCGGCCATCGCCGCCGGCAGCGGGCGCGCCAGCAGTTCGACGAAGGCGACCAGGTTGGACCGCAGGTACAGGCCGCCCACGAGCGCCAGCACCAGCGTCAGCAGCACCGCCTTGCCGGTGTCGGCGAACTGCTGCATCGAGAACATGCGGCCGATGCCCGAGAGCGGATTGAACTTGTCGAACCGGGGCTCCAGCGGCTTTAGCGTGAAGTTCCAGCCGCCGGCCAGCAGCGCCGCGGCCACGCCCACCAGCGCGAGCGCGGCGCCGAAGGGCAGCACGGCCAGCAGCATCTGCAGCGCGAAGGTGCCCAGGCGGGCGGTCATGGTGGCCGGCGTGGCCAGGGCGGCGGCGTCGAAGCGCAGGCCGCCTTCCAGCAGGTGCTGCATCCAGCCGCCCCATTGCGGCGCGAGCGCCACGATCAGCGCCGTGCCGGCCCCCAGCGCCGCCAGGTGCGCCAGGTCCCGAGAGCGCGCGACCTGGCCTTCGGCACGCGCTTTCTGGAGCTTGCGTGCCGAGGCGGGTAGTTTGCGGTCCTGGGCGTCGTCGGCCATGGCTGTCGAGGATGAGACCTCGCCATGGTGCCGCCGCGCCGGGCGGGCAGGCGCCCGATAAGCAGGGGAAAGCGGACGCTAGTCCGCCGTGGGCCGGGGGCGGCCGATCAGAACCCGAGGCTGGCGAGCAGGTCGTCGACCTCGCCCTGATTGGCGACGACGTCGGTGCGGCCTTCCGGGTTCACCACCGGGCCGTGCAGCACGTTCGGATCCACCTTCTCGCGCTGGTCCGGCGGCACCACCTGGACGAGCAGCTTCACGAGGCTGTCCTCCAGGTCGTTGGCCAGGTTCACCACCTTGGCCACCACCTGGCCGGTGAGGTCGTGGAAGTCCTGCGCCATCATGATGTCGGTCAGGTGGCCGTCGATGCGGGCGGTGGCCTTCTCGACGTCCTGCACGAAGTTCAGCACCGCGCCCGAGGCGACCGCCTTCACGGGGTCGGCGACGAGCTGCTGGCCCATCTCGCGCGTGGCGGCGCTGATGTGGGCGTGGTCGGCCTTGGCCTGGTCGACCGAGTTCAGCACCTTGTTGGCCGCCTCGGCCGTCTTGCTGGCGATGTAGGTGAGCCGGCTGCGCGCGTCGGGCAGGCCGTCGGTGGCGATCTGCAGCTTGGGCATCACGCCCAGCTGCTGCATCGTGTCGTGCAGCAGGCGGGTGATCGACCCGAGCTGCTGGAACACTTCCTGCGAGACCGTCAGGGGCTCGGCCGGCTTCAACGCGCCGATGTCTTCCATCTTCATGTTGTTCTGGCTCCCTCGTGGGTCATGCCGGCGTGGCCAGCTTCTGCAGGATCTTCTGGACCTTCTCCTCCAGCGTGGCCTTCGTGAAGGGCTTGACGATGTAGCCGGCGGCGCCGCTCTGCGCGGCCAGCACGATGTCTTCCTTGCGCGCCTCGGCCGTCACCATCAGCACCGGCAGGTGCTTCAGGCTTTCGTCGGCCTTCACCGCCTTCAGCAGCTCGAAGCCGTTCATGTTGGGCATGTTGATGTCCGAGACCACGAAGTCGAACTTCGCGGCCTTCAGCATGCCCAGCGCGATGGCGCCGTCCTCGGCCTCCTCCACGTTGTTGCAGCCCATCTCCTTGAGCAGGCCGCGCACGATGCGGCGCATGGTCGAGAAGTCGTCGACGACGAGGAACTTCAGGTCGGTCTGGTTGCTCATGGGCGAAAACCTTGGGACGAAAGGGGGTCGGGTGGCGGCTGACCGGGTTATCGGTTGGCGGGGGTTCGACTTGAATCGGCGGCGGTGGCCGGCTCGGCGGGCGGCTCGGACTCGTTGACCTCCACCGCGTCGGGGGCGGTGCGGAAAAAGCGGTCCTCGGCCTCGCGGTTCATCACGATGATGCTGATGCGGCGGTTGGTCGGCGACATCGGGTCGCCGCGCTCCAGCGGCTGGCTGCTCGCCAGGCCCTGCACGCGCAGCGTGCGGTCGTCGGGCAGGCCGCCGGCGACCATCTCGCGCCGGCTCGCGTTGGCGCGGTCGGCCGAAAGCTCCCAATTGCTGTAGCCGCGGTCGCCGCCGGGGAAGGGCAGCGCGTCGGTGTGGCCTTCCAGCGTCAGCCGGTTGGGCACCTCGCCGAGCACCGAGCCGATCTCCTGCAAGAGTTCGCGCATGTAGGGCTGCACCACCGCGCTGCCGGAGGCGAACATGGCGCGGTTCTGCTCGTCGACGATCTGGATGCGCAGGCCGTCGCGCGTCATGTCCAGCCGCAGCTGGCTCTTGAAGGCGGCCAGCTTGGCGTTGCCCTCGATCTTCTCCTCGATCTTGCGCTTCAGGTCCTCCAGCCGCGCCGACTCGGCGCGCAGCTGCTCGGCCTTGAGCGCGCGCAGGTTGATCGTCTTGCGCTGGCTCTCGATCTCGCCGTTCTTCACCTGCCCGGTCTGGCGCGTCAGGTCCTGGCCGCCGCCCTTGATGACGTGCGACGAGTCGCCCGAACCGCTGCCGCCGTTGAGCAGGGTCAGCTTCAGCGGGGTGCTGAAGTAGTCGGCGATGCCCTTCTTGTCGCCTTCGGTGGTGCTGCCCAGCAGCCACATCAGCAGGAAGAAGGCCATCATCGCGGTCACGAAGTCGGCGTAGGCGATCTTCCACGCGCCGCCATGCGCCGCATGGCCACCCTTCTTGATCTTCTTGACGATGATCGGCTGCAGTTTCTTGGCATCACCGGCCATGGCGCGCTCCTGCCCTTACTTCTTCTTCACGTGGCCTTCGAGCTCGGTGAAGGTCGGGCGGTCACCCGAGAACAGCACCTTGCGCCCGAACTCGATCGCCACCTGCGGCGCGTAGCCCTGCATGCTGGCAAGCAGCGTGGTCTTGATGCACTGCAGTTCCTTGCCGGCGTCTTCCACCTTCTGCTCCAGCAGGCCGGCCAGCGGCTCGGCGAAGCCGTAGGCCAGCAGGATGCCCAGGAAGGTGCCGACGAGCGCCGAGCCGATCATGCCGCCCAGCACCGCCGGCGGCTGGCCGACCGAGCCCATGGTGTTCACCACGCCCAGCACGGCGGCCACGATACCGAAGGCCGGCAGCGCACCGGCCAGCCGCGCCAGCGCCGCCACCGGGGCATGGGCCTCCTGGTGGTGGGTCTCGATCTCGCTGTCCATCAGCGACTCGATCTCGTGCGCGTTCAGGTTGCCCGAGACCATCATGCGCAGGTAGTCGGTGACGAACTCGACCACGTGGTGGTCGTTGCCGACGACGGGGTACTTCTGGAAGATGGCGCTCGAGTGCGGGTCCTCGACGTCCTTCTCGATCGACATCAGGCCTTCCTTGCGCGCCTTCTGCAGGATGTCGTACATGAGCGCGAGCAGCTCCATGTAGCGCGCCTTGCTGAACTTGCTGCCCTTGAAGCACATGCCCAGGCCCTTCAGCGCGCCCTTCACCACCTTCATCTGGTTGTTGGCCAGGAAGGCGCCGAAGGCGGCGCCGAAGATGGTGATGAACTCGAACGGCAGCGCGTGCAGCACCACGCCGATGTTGCCGCCGTGCGCAATGAAGACGCCGAACACGCAGCCCAGCGCGACGACCCAGCCGATGATGACGAACATTGGTGTGGCTTCGTTGACCCGTGGCGGCGGCCCGCGCACGGGTGCCGTGGCGCTGTTATCGGCGCGCCTCGGAACTGATTGAGCGCGGAATGCGGTAAACCCACAGCGGGCGCGACCCCGGCCGCGAACCCAGCCGCGCCGCCGGCTTCAACCCCGGCGCCTCGAATTCCAGGCTCACCAGCCAGGCGCCGGGCATCTCGCGGCGCGCCTTCTCCAGCACGCGCGGCATCGACTCCGGGCGCTGGAAGACGTAGAGCACTTCCAGCCCGGCCCAGGACGCGGCCCACATGTCGCCGCGGCGCACCGCGGCGTCGCGATGGCGCCACGCCGCCCACCAGGCCAGCGGCCGGCTCCATTCGACGCCTTCCAGCCGCGCTTCGGGCCAGACGCGGCGCAACGCCGCCAGTCCGTGACCGAGTCCGCAGCCGGCGTCGAGCACGCGCGCACCGGCGGGCAGCGCGATCACGCGGTCCAGCCCTTCCAGCGCGTCGGCCGGCGTAGGGAAGAACGGTGCGTCGCGCCAGGCGCGCAGCGGGTAGGCCACGAGCAGGGCCAGGGCGGCAGCGGCCCAGGCCCAGGCCGGCAGGCCCGTGGCGGCGCCGAGCGCCAGCGCCGAGAGCGGAAAGCCGCCGGCCGCGATGGCGCG
>CAYVXO010000284.1:0-6128 GCA_964454485.1 uncultured Rubrivivax sp. | reverse complement strand
GCTTCCGGCAGGGGCATCGGCCGGCTCTGGCGCGGCGGCGCCGGTTCGGCGGCCTGGGCAGGCGCGGCGGCCGGTGCGGGCTGGGCCGGCGCGCGTGCCACGTCGGTGACGGTGGGCACCAGCCTTGTCGGCGCGAAGTGGCGTTCCTCGGCCGATTCCAGCTGCGTGGTGGGGACCATGGTGGTGTCGGTCGGCCGGCGCGGGGCGGCCGGCGGGCGGCGCTTCCAGCGCGGGCGCCCTGCCAGCCACCAGGCGAGCGCCACCGCGGGCAGCACGCCCAGGGGCAGCACCCACCACCACGAATCGTTCATCAGGTCCATTCGATCGCCGGAACAGGGAAACGCCGTCGTATCGGCGGCGGGCGTCCCCAAGGAGAGCGAAGTTGGCCACGACTTCGCTGCCAAGGGCGCAACCAATTGTGGCCGCAGGCCGCCCGGAGCCTTCGATCTGGGCCCGGAAAGCCCCGCTTTTGCCGCGCCCGGCGGGCGGGGCGCTGCCTAGGATCCGAGGCAGTCTTCACCCTCCTTGCCGGGAGCTCTTGCCCATGGATGCCGCCGTTGCCGTGCCCGCCGCCGAACCCGCGGCGCTGTTCGACGCTGCCCGCGCCGGCCGCCTGCCGCTGCCCACCCTGATGGAACGGGCCCAGGCGCTGCACGCCGGCGGCCAGGGCGAGACGGCGGCGCGGCTGTACCAGGCCTGGATCGAGAACACCGCCTCGCCGGTGCGCCACGTGGCCTGCTTCAACTGGGGCACGGTGCTGTCGGCGATCGGCCGCCACGACGAGGCCGAAGCCGCCTACCGCCAGGCGCTGGACTTGCAGCCGGGCTTCCCGCCGGCGCGCCTGAACCTGGGCCACCTGTGCGAGCGCCGCGAAGACGTCGAAGGCGCGCTCGCCCAGTGGGGCGCCGTGGTCGCCGAGACCGAGGCCCCGACCGCCGCGACGCTGGAATACCGCCTGCACGCCCTCAACAACAGTGCCCGCCTGCTGGAGAGCAAGAAGCGCTACGCCGAGGCCGAGGCGCTGATGAAGCGCAGCCTGCAGCTGCGCGCCACGCAGTTCGACGTCATCCAGCACTACGTGCACATCCGCCAGAAGCAGTGCGAATGGCCGCTGTACGAGCCGGTGGGCGAGGTCACGCCCAACCAGCTGCTGGTGGGCACCTCGCCGCTGGCGATGATGAGCGTCACCGACGACCCCGCGGTGCAGCTGTTGGCGGCGATGCGCTTCGTGCACGAACGTGTGCCCAAGGCGCCGGCGGCAGCGATGCACGCGGCCATGCCGGCGCGCAGCGGCAGGATCAAGGTGGGCTACCTCTCGGGCGACCTGCACCACCACGCGGTGGGGCTGCTCACGGCCGAGCTCTTCGAGCTGCACGACCGCAGCCGGTTCGAGGTCTGGGCCTTCGACTGGACACCCGACAGCGGCACCCCGCAGCGCCAGCGCCTGGTGAAGGCCTTTGACCAGCACGTGAAGCTGGCCGGCGTCGACGACCTGACGGCGGCCAAGCTCATCGCCCAGGCCGGCATCGACGTGCTGGTGGACCTGCAGGGCATCACCAGCGGCGCGCGCCCGGCCATCCTGGGCCACCGGCCGGCGCCGGTGCAGATCAGCTACCTCGGGCTGCCGGGCACCTCGGCGCTGCCGGGGGTGGACTGGATCATCGCCGACCGCTTCGTGATGCCGGAATCGCTGCTGCCCTACTGCACCGAGCGGCCGATCTACCTGCCGCACTGCTACCAGGTGAGCGACCGCCAGCGCGAGATCGCGGCGAAGCCGGAACGCGCCACCTACGGCCTGCCGGCCGACGCCTTCGTCTACTGCAGCTTCAACAACAACTTCAAGTTCACGGCCGAGGTCTTCGCGGCCTGGATGCGCGTGCTGCACCAGGTGCCCGGCAGCGTGCTGTGGCTCCTGGCCGACAACGACGTGGCGCGCGAGAACATGCTGCGCCAGGCCGACGCGCACGGCGTGGCGCGCGAGCGGCTGGTGTTCGCGCCGCGCGTGGCGCCGCAGGAATACCTGGCGCGCTTCCAGCTCGCCGACCTGATGCTGGACACCTTCCCCTACAACGCCGGCACCACCGCCAGCGACGCGCTCTGGATGGGCCTGCCGATCCTCACGCTGGCCGGACGCAGCTACATCTCGCGCATGGCCGGCAGCCTGCTCACCGCGGTCGGCCTGCCCGACCTCATCACCGAGACGCTGGCCGACTACGAGCGACTGGCGGTGGCCATCGGCCGCGCGCCGCAGCGCGCCGCCTCCTACAAGCGCTTCCTGGCCGAGGAAGGCCGGCGCTCGCCGCTCTTCGACGTGCCGCAGATCGTGCGCGACCTGGAAGCCGAGTTCGAGAGGCTCGCGCTGGCGTTCCGCCGCTGACCCGCTAGATGACGACCAGCCAGGCGCCCCCGGCCCCCGTGCCCTGGGACATCGACAACGATGCCCTGGCGCATGCGCTCGCCTGGCTGACGAAGCACCACGGGCGCGAGCGCACGCCCGAGTCGCTGCTCGCCGGCACGCCGGTGAGCGGCCGGCTGGGCCCCGACCAGGCGGTGCGCGTGATGCGCGAGGCCGGCTACAACGCCGGGCTGGTGCAGCGCTCGCTGGCCGACCTGCACCACCTGCTGCTGCCGGCCGTGCTGCTGCTGTCCGGCGGCGACGCCTGCATCGTCGTCGCGCGCCGCGGCCCGGGCCAGTACGACGTGGTCATGCCCGGGCGGGAGCACCACGCCTGCACCGCCAGCGAAGGCGAGCTCACGGCCGAATACACCGGCGTCGCCCTCATCGCCACGCCGCAGGTGCGCACCAGCGCGAGCGCCGAGCACGGCGCGCCCATCGTCGACCCGGCCCACCACTGGTTCTGGGGCACGATCCGCCGCTTCCTGCCGTACTACCGATCGGCGCTGGTGGCCGCGCTGCTGTCCAACGTGCTAATGCTGGTGACGGGGCTGTCCACCTCGGTCATCTACGACAAGGTGATCCCGCACCAGGCGCACATGACGCTGTGGGCGCTGGCCACCGCGAGCGCGATCGCGGTGACCTTCGACTTCGTCTCGCGCCAGCTGCGCAGCCACCTCATCGACCTGGCCGGGCGCAAGGCCGACCTCATCGTCGGCACCACGCTGTTCCGCCAGAGCCTGGCGATCCGCATGGAGCACCGGCCCGAATCGGCCGGGCAGTTCGCGCACACGCTCTCGCAGATCGAGCTCGTGCGCGACTTCTTCGCCAGCGCCACGATGTCGGCGCTGTCGGACCTGCCGTTCATCACCATCTTCGTTGCGATGGTGTTCATCGTCGCCGGGCCGCTGGGCTGGGTGCTGGTGTTCGCGATCCCCGGGCTGCTGATCCTGTCCTTCGTGATCCAGGGTGCGCTCCGGCGCGCGATGTCGGCCAACATGCAGCAGCACGCCGAGCTGCACGGCGTGCTGGTGGAGGCGGTCGAGGGCATCGAGGACCTGAAGGCCGCCGGCGCCCAGGGCCGCTTCCTGCGCCACTACGAGGAAAGCACCGCCGCGGCGGCGTTGAGCTCGCTGAAGTCCAAGGGCGTGGCGGCGATCGCCGTGAACCTCTCGGGCATCGCGCAGCAGGCGATCACGATCGTGATGCTGGTGTGGGGCGTGTTCCTGATCGGCGAGAAGGTCATCACCGGCGGCGCGCTGATGGCGGCGGTGATGTTCTCGGCGCGTGCGGTGGCGCCGCTGTCCAGCGTGGTGATGCTGGCGATGCGCTACCAGGGCGCGCGCGCGGCGATGCGTTCGCTCGAACGCGTGATGTCGCTGCCGGTGGAACGCGAACCCGGCAAGGCCTACGTGCCGCGGCCGGAGCTCACCGGCCGCATCGGCCTGCACGAGGTGGGCTTCAGCTACCCCGCGATGGGCGCCCACGAGGCGCCCAAGGTGCTCAAGGGCATCGGCCTGCGCTTCGCGCCCGGCGAGCGGGTGGCGGTGCTGGGCCGCATCGGCTCCGGCAAGTCGACCGTGCTGCGCCTGCTGGCCGGGCTCTACCAGCCGACCGAAGGCCACGTGGAAGTCGACGGCATCGACCTGCGCCAGATCGACCCCGCCGACTACCGCAGCAAGGTGGGCTTCGTCTCGCAGGACCCCAAGCTGTTCACCGGCTCGCTGCGCGACAACGTGCTGCTCGACCGCCCCACCGCCGACCCCGGCCGCCTGACCGAGGCGGCGCGTCTCACCGGGCTGGACCGGCTGGTCGCCTCGCACCCGATGGGCTGGGACCTGCCGGTCGGCGAATCGGGCGGCCTGCTCTCCGGCGGCCAGCGCCAGCTGGTGGCGCTGACGCGCTGCATGATCACGCGGCCGCAGATCCTGCTGATGGACGAGCCCACCAGCTCGATGGACGCGCAGTCCGAGGTGGCCTTCCTGCGCCAGCTGAAGGAAGCCACCGGCCACTGCACGCTCATCATGGTGACGCACCGCCCGGCGGTGCTGGAACTGGTGAGCCGCGTCGTCGTCATCGACGCCGGCCGGGTGGTGATGGACGGTCCGAAGGACCAGGTGCTGGCGGCACTCTCCGGCCAGCGCCCGGCCGCGCCGCCGCAGGCCGCGGCCCCCGGCAACGTGCACATGCACCCGACCGCGCAGCCGGTGCAACGCGAAGCGGCGGTGTAGCGCGATGAGGATCCCGTTCTTCAGCCGCGCCCCGAATGTCGACCTGCGTGCCGGCGAGATGGCCTTGCTGAGCCCGGTGCACGCCGCCCAGGTGCTGGAGCCGGCGCCGGCAGCCATGTACGCGGTCTACCTGATGCTGGCGCTGCTGGCCAGCGCGATCGCCTGGGCGGCAATGACCAACGTCGACATCGTCTCCAAGGCGCCGGGCCGCGTGGTGGCCGACGGCCGCGAGCAGGTCATCGCCAGCCTGGAAGGCGGCATCCTGCGCGAGCTGCTGGTGCGCGAAGGCCAGCAGGTGCAGGAAGGTGAGGAACTGGCGCTGCTGGACCCCACGCGGGTCGAAGCGCAGCAGGCCGAGGGCCAGGCCAAGCGGCTGGCGCTGCGCGGCTCGATCGCGCGCCTGGCCGCCGAAGCGAGCGGCAAGCCGCTCGCCTTCCCCGACGACGTGAAGCAGGCCAGGGCGGTGGTCGACGGCGAGACCGAAAGCTACGAGGCGCGCCGGCAGTCGCTTGCCGAGGCGGTGGACCTGAACCGGCGCAGCATCGGCCTCCTGCAGAAGGAGCTGGCCGTGGCCGAGGCAATGTCCGCGCGCGGCCTGATGAGCGAGGTGGAGGTGATGCGCGTGCGGCGCCAGGTCAACGACCTGAATCTGCAGACGCAGGAGCGCATCAACCGCTTCCGCCAGGACGCGAGCGCGGAGCTCGTGAAGGTGCGCACCGAACTCGCGATGCTGGAAGAGCAGATGGTGGTGCGCGACGACGCGTTGCGCCGCACGACGCTCAAGAGTCCGGTGCGCGGCGTGGTGCGCACGATCCGCGCCAACACCATTGGCGGCGTCGTCACGCCGGGCTCGCCGATCATGGAGATCCTGCCGGTCACCAGCCGCGTGCTGGTGGAGGCGCGCGTGCCGCCGCAGGACATCGGCTTCATCAAGGTCGGGCAGCCGGTGGAGATCAAGCTCACCGCCTACGACTACACGGTCTACGGCGGCCTGAAGGGCACCGTGCAGTCGATCAGCCCCGACGCGCTGGGCGACAGCGACAAGGCCGAGAGCGGCACCTACTACCGCGCGCTGGTGCGCGCCGACCGCAGCACGCTCAGGGCCAGCGGCAAGCCGCTGGCCGTGCTGCCGGGCATGACCGGCTCGGTCGAGATCCGCACCGGCGAACGCTCGGTGCTGAGCTTCGTGCTGCGCCCCATGCTCAAGTCCCACGAAGCCTTCAGAGAAAGGTAAGAAGCGGGGTCGCGCGGCCCGACTTCCACCGATCGCGAACACGCGCCGCCAGCCAGACTGACGGCATGATCCCGAACCCCATCCGCAAGCCGCTGGCGCTGCGGCGCGCGCTCTACGGCGTCCGCGCCATGATCATCCCGCCTTCGGTCGCCGTCGACGAGGCGGTGCTGCAGGCTGCGCCCTTGATGCGCGCGATCGGTCGCCTGTCCTCGGGCGCCGAGAGCATCGACCTCGAGGCCTGCGCACGCGCCGGGATCGAGGTCATCCG
>CAYVXO010000283.1:0-6141 GCA_964454485.1 uncultured Rubrivivax sp. | reverse complement strand
GGCCGAGCTTGAGCTTGTTGAAGTCGACCTCGAAGCGCTGCGTCAGGGTCTTGCCGTCCCAGTCGTAGGCGCGCAGCACCTGTTCGTTGTCCTCGCCCTTCTTGTCCCAGTTGGCCAGCAGCGAGGAGGTGATGTACACGCGCTTGCCGTCCCAGCTCTGCGAGACCATGTTGACCTGGCGGCCCGTGTGCATCGTGAAGGTCTCCTTCGGCTGCTCGGGATTGCTCATGTCGTAGTAGTGGGTCGTGCCGTCCATGAAGGTGTTGACCCACAGGCCCTTGCCGTCGGCGGTGATGCTGATGTCCACCGGCAGCGGCACCTTCGACGGGTCGCCGATGGTGGCGACGTCCTTGGCCTGCCACTCGCCCTTCGCGTCCTGCCTGACGAGCCAGATCTTCGAGGTGAGCGCGGTCGCCGTCACGGCCCAGTTGTCGCCTTCCTTCAGCGACCAGCGGATCTCCAGCGGCGCGCCGGGCACGTTCAGCACCTTCAGCGGCTTCATCGCCTTCAGGTCCCAGGCCACCATCGTGTTGCCGAAGTGCTTCATCGCCTCCGGGTCCTTCACCAGCTTGCCCAGGTCCATCATGTAGTTGTTCCAGCCGGTGAAGCTGGAGGTCAGCATCGTGTTCTTGGCCGGGTTGATCGCGATGTCGTAGCCGTAGCCGTCGCCCTTGGCGCCGCCGACCTCGGTGGTGGGCATGGGGTAGCGGCCGATCACCTCGCCCTGGTTGCTGAACATCACCATGCCGGTCTCGCCGCCGTGGTCCTTCGTGTTCGACAGCGCCTGCACCAGCATGCGCCCGGGCATCGCGTAGAAGGTGTGCGGGCCGACGAATCCGGTCTTGGCGGCCAGGTTGGAGATCGTCTTCACCAGCCGCGGCCGGTCGGGCCGCGCCATGTCGAAGACGAAGATCTTGTTGTCGTCGAGCCGCCCGGCCCAGAGGTAGCGCCGGTCGTCGGTGAAGCCCATGTGGTGCGACTCGCCGCGCCCGGGCACCGAGAGCTGGTGCACCACCTGGCCGTAGTGGCCGGACTTCGGGTTGGCGTCGATCGTGACCAGCTTGTCGTTGCCGTCGCCCAGGCCCTTGACCCCGAGCGTCCAGACGTGGACGAAGTCCTCCTGGCCGGTGAGCAGGCGCGCCATGTAGGGCGAGTTGCAGGTCTCGTCGGCGAGCGCCGGGACCGCGCCGGCGGCCAGCAGGGCGGCGGCACAGGCACGGGCGATGGCCGAACGCGTACGGTGCAGTGTCATGACAGTCTCCTCGTCTTGGGGGTCGGCCAGGCGTCGCGGGCCCGGCATTGGCGCAGTGTGAACCTCGGCGCCGGCGTCGGCGATGCGCGCACGCCACGCCGCGGCGCTCTGCAGTCCTGGATTTCCCGCATGACACGGCCCGGACGTCATGACACGGTCGTGGCCATGTTCGACCCCGCCACCCTGGAAGGCGTGCGTTCGCTGATCGAGGCGCGGGCCGACCCCTTCGTGCTCATCGACGAGCGCTACCGCATCGTCGCGGCGAACGCGCGTTATGCGGCGCTGTACGGCCTGGCGCCGCAGCAGATCGAGCGCTTCCACTGCCACCAGGTCTCGCACCACCGCCCGACACCCTGCCACGAGCATGGCGAAGCCTGCCCGCTGAAGACGGTGATGTTGCGCGGCGAGCCGACCGAGGTCGTGCACGTGCACTACGGCTGCGGGTCGCGCCAGGACGTGGTGCGCATCGTCGGCTGGCCGGTGCGCGTGAACGGGCAACTGCTGCTGGGCGAGTCGATCGAGCCGATGCAGACCCTGCCGCTGGCGCCCGCGCCGGCCGAGGACGAACTGGTCGGCACCAGCGCCGCCTTCACGGAGGCGCTGGCGCAGCTGGTGCGTGCGGCGCGCTTCCCGCTGCCGGTGCTGCTGCTGGGCGAGACCCGCGTCGGCAAGGAACTGGCGGCGCGCCACATCCACGTCCGCTCGCCGCGCGCCGGCCGCCCCTTCGTCACCGTGGACTGCGCCACGCTGCCTGCCGAGCTGGCCGAGAACGAGCTCTTCGGCCACGTGCGCGGCGCCTATTCGGGCGCGATGAGCACGCGCGCCGGCCTCTTCGAGCAGGCCCATGGCGGCACGTTGCTGCTCGACGAGGTGTCCGAGCTGGCGCCCGCGGTGCAGGCCAAGCTGCTGCGCGTGCTGGAGACCGGTGAACTGCGCCGGCTGGGCGAAGGCAGTCCGAAGCGGGTCGACGTGCGCCTGGTCTGCGCCACCAACCGCGACCTGCTGGCCGAGGTCAGGGCGGGGCGCTTCCGCGCCGACCTGTACTACCGCATCGCCGGGCTGCAGGTGCGGCTGCCGCCCCTGCGCGACCGCGAGGAGGACATTGCGCTGCTGGCCAGCCGCTTCCTCGACCGCCTGCGCGAACAGACCGGCCTCGCGCCGCGGCTGACGCCGCGCGCGCTGGAATGGCTGCGCCGCCAGCCCTGGCCGGGCAACGTGCGCGAACTGCGCCAGATCATCGGCCGCAGCGCGGCGCAGGCGACCGACGGCGTGGTCGACGTCGGGCTGCTGCAGTCGCTGGCGGCCGGGACGGCGGCCGCCGTGCCGGCCGCAGCGACAGCCGCCGAAGGCGACCTGCGGCGGCCCGGCCCCCAGCAACTCGCCCAGGTGCTGGCGCACCATGGCGGCCGGCGTGCCGACGCGGCCGCCGCGCTGGGGGTTTCGGAGCGCACGCTCTACCGCTGGCTGCGCAAGGCGGCGGCGCCGGGCCCTTAGCCGAAGATCGGATCCAGGATCGCCGTCCAGGCCGCCGCCGCCTTCGCGTAGCCGGCCTTGGTGAGGTGGATCTCGTTGATCCAGTCGCCCGACTCGTCGGTGGTGTCGGGCGCCGAGAGCACGATGCCGGCGTTCTGCGAATCGGCCACGTGCAGCGCCGCGGCCGGGTCCTTCGCCATGCGGCGCGCGACGATGTCCGCGATCATCTTCGCCAGCCGGCCGATCAGCTCGTCGCTCACCGCCAGCCGGTCGGCCGGCGGCACCTTGTAGAGGTCCAGCGCCGGCAGCAGCCAGGGGCCGAAGCCCATGCCGGCGCCCGAAGGCCGCGGCATCACGCGCGCGTAGTTGTGCCAGACCAGCGGCACGCCCTTGTTGACGCCGGCGTCGCGTGCGTCGACCACCTTGTTGAAGACCTCGTCGATGTGGTCGGCGAACTGCTTCCAGCCCGGCTCGCTGATGTAGGCCGCGCCACCGGCCGGCGCCGGGCCGCGCTCGGCGGGCGTCTTGAGCAGGCGCTGGTCGGCGGGGTGCTCGGGGCCGGCGCCGACCGCCTCGATCAGGTCGTTGCCGCCGCCGGACAGCAGGATCGCGTTCCAGCGCCGCGCCACCTTGCCGTTGAGCAGGCGCAGGAACAGCGGCTCGGTGGTGGTGTTCGTCATCCGGTGCAGCAGCGCACCCGGCTTCGCGCAGTTGACGACCACGGTGCTGCGCTTGGGTCGCAGTTCGGCCACCACGCGCGTGGTGCGCGTGGGCGGCAGCGCACCGAGCGAGAACCAAGAATCGCCCTGCGCGAGGCAGCTGCGTTCGTAGAGGTCGAAGGGGAACGGCTGGTCGCCGCCGCCGAGGGCGGCGAGCGGGTCGATCACCTGGACGCGGTCGGGCATGGTCGTCTCTCCTCTCGTGGGGGTCGTGAGGCCGCGAGACTACGCCGGCCGCCGCGCCGCCGGCATCCCCAGGAGTGCGCCGCTTGACCTGCCTCAGCCGCGGTCGCGTTCGGCCAGCCGCGCTTCCAACTCGCGGATGAGCGCGCGTGCCTCGTCGCCTTCGGGGATGGGCCGGCCGCTGTCGCGCCAGGCCACCGCGGCCTTGAAGCCTTCGGCCTGGGCATAGCGGCGGAACCACAGGCCTTCGGGGTTGTGGCGCGTGATGCCGTCGAAGAGGGTGGCGAACATCTGCGTCTGCTCCAGGCCCATCGAGAGCATCGCCTGGTTGACGACGAGCTTGTGCATCGCCAGGTGCGACAGCGGCACGCCAGCCACGCGGTCGGCCAGCGCCAGCGTGGCCGCTTCCAGTTCCGCCGCCGGCACCGCCTGGTTGGCCAGGCCCCAGGCCGCGGCGGTGCGGCCGTCCAGCGTGTCGCCGGTGAACATCAGCTGCTTGGCGCGTGCCGGGCCCAGCCGGTAGGTCCACATCGCCGTCGTCGGGCAGCCCCACACGCGCGTGGGCATGTAGCCGATGCGCGCGTCCTCGGCCATCACCAGCAGGTCGCAGCACAGCGCGATGTCGCTGCCGCCGGCCACCGCGTGGCCGTGCACCATCGCGATCGTCGGCTTGCGGCAGCGCCACAGGGCCATGAAGTCCTCGGTGTAGCCCTTCATCGCCGCGTAGTCGGCCATCGCGTCGTACGGCCAGGCTTCCTGCTGGCAGGGGTGCTCGGCGCGGCCGGAGCCGAAGTCGACGAGGTCGTAGCCGGCGCAGAAGGCGCGGCCAGCGCCGTCGAGCACGATCACGTGGACTTGGGGGTTCTCCTCGGCCCAGCGCACCGCGGCGCGGATCTCCTCCGGCATGCCGTCGCCGATGGCGTTCAGCCGCTGCGGCCGGTTCAGGGTGATGCGCGCCACGCGCGGCCGGGCGGGGTCCTGGCGGACCAGCAGGGTGCGGAACTCGGGCATGGGGCCTCCGTCGAAAGGGAGTCCGATGATGCCGCGCCGGCAGACACATGCCTTTACAGTCGGCACCGTCATCGGGCGTCCGCGCTGGACCGTTGGGGCAACATGAGCCGAGCAACCTTGCTGCTGATGCGCTGGCTGGCCGCGGGCTTCGTCGCCCTGGCCGCAACCTCCCACGCCTTGGCCGAGGACGACCCGCCCGGCCGCGTCGGCCGGCTGGCCGACCTGCAGGGCGGCGTCTCCCTCTACGACGACGAGCGCGGCGAATGGGTGCCCGCGGTGCGCAACCGGCCGCTCACCAACGGCGACCGCCTCTCGACCGACGGCGGCGGCCGCGCCGAGGTGCGCATCGGCTCCACCACGCTGCGCCTGGGCGGTGGCAGCGAACTCGAAGTGCTGCGCCTGGACGACGACCGCCTGAAGCTCAAGCTGCACAGCGGCAGCCTGGCACTGCGCGTGCGCTCGCGCGAAACCGCCGACGGCACCGAGGTGCAGACCGAAGAGGTCACGCTGCACCCGCTGCGCGGCGGCCGCTACCGCGTCGACCGCCAGGACGACAGCACCTGGGCCACCGCCTGGCGCGGCGAATTGCGGGTGGAAGACAAGGAGTCGCCCTTCACGGTGGACGGCGGGCGCCGGGTGGAGCTGTGGCGCGAAGGGCGCGGCGACAGCCTGCGCCGCAACTGGACCTCGATCCCCGACGACGAGTTCTCCGACTGGGTGGCGCGCGAGGACCGGCGCGACGAACGCAGCGCGTCCAACCGCTACGTCAGCCCCGAGATGACCGGCTCCGAGGACCTGGACCGCTACGGCCGCTGGGAACAGCACCCGGACTACGGCGCCGTCTGGATCCCCACCGTGGTGGTGGGCGGCTGGGCGCCGTACCGCTACGGCCACTGGGCCTGGATCTTCCCCTGGGGCTGGACCTGGGTCGACGACGCGCCCTGGGGCTTCGCGCCCTTCCACTACGGCCGCTGGGTCAGCTGGGGGGGGCGCTGGTGCTGGTACCCCGGGCGCTACGAGGCGCGTCCGGTGTACGCGCCGGCACTCGTGGCCTGGGTCGGCGGGTCCAACTTCAGCGTCTCGGTCAGCGTGGGCGGGCCGGCGCTGCCGGCGGTGGGCTGGGTGCCGCTGGCGCCGCGCGAAGTCTTCGTGCCCTACTACCGCGCCACGCCTGTCTACGTGGGCCGCGTGAACCACAACCCGCGCCCGATGCCGCAGGTGCCCACCGGTCCCGTCATGTACGGCAACCAGGGCGTGCCGAATGCGGTGACGGTGGTGCCGCGCGACGTGCTGGTGCGCCGCGAACCGGTGGCGCGCGCGGTGGTCGACCTGCGCGACGAGGTGCGGCGGCCGCTGCCCATCCATCAGGGCGGGCCCGTCGTCACGCCGCAGCCTATGGCGCCGGCGAACCCGGTCGCGCGTCCGGCGCCCGGCATGCCGCTGCGCCCGCCGGGCCAGCGCAACCCGGGCGGCGTGGTCGCCGTGCCGGGCGGTGGCGAGCCG
>CAYVXO010000282.1:0-6160 GCA_964454485.1 uncultured Rubrivivax sp. | reverse complement strand
CGCCGATGCTGTTCGCGGTCGGCGACGGCAACCATTCGCTGGCCACCGCCAAGGCCTGCTGGGAGCAGATGAAGGGCCGCGTGCCCGCCGACCACCCGGCGCGCTGGGCGCTGGTGGAAGTGGTGAACATCCACGACCCGGCGCTGGCGTTCTCGCCCATCCACCGACTGCTCTTCGGCGTACGGGGCGACCTGCGCGACGCGCTGGCGGCGCACTTCGGCAGCCGGCTGCGCGTGAGCGAACAGCCGACCGGCAACGCGATGCGCGCCGCGCTGGCCGCGCTGCCGCGCAGCCGCCATGCCGCCGGCCTGGTCCAGCCGGGCGGCCGCTTCGCGCTGGTGGAGGTGGACGCGCCGGCCACCACGCTGGACGTGGCCACCTTCCAGGGCTTCGTCGAGACGCTGCTGCAGCAGGGCGGCGCGCGCGAGGTCGACTACGTGCACGGCGACGCCGCGCTCGAATCGCTGGCGCAGGCCGAAGGCGCGGCCGGGCTGCACCTGGGTGCCCTCGGCAAGAGCGAACTCATCGGCCGCGTCGCGCGCGACGGCCCGCTGCCGCGCAAGAGCTTCTCGATGGGCGAGGCCGACGAGAAGCGCTTCTACCTCGAGGCGCGGCGCATCCGGCCTTAGCGGCCGCTACTTGGCCAGGCGCACGATGCCCAGCGCCTTCAGCACGTACTTCTCGTAGATCGGGTCCGAGTTGCCGGTCTTCATCTTGCGGATGAAGTACTTCTCGAACGCGATCTTGGCCAGGTGCACCCACTTGCCCTTCTTGAACCAGTTCACGTTGCGCGGCGGGATCTGCGGCAGCGCCACGAAGGCGGCGCCGGTGTCACCCATGTCGGCCAGGCAGATCGCGTTCCAGGTGCCCTTGGCGGTGGCCGGGCGGCCGGCCAGTTCGTCGGCGATGTTGTGCGTGATCGCCGTGATCATGGTCTCGATCATGTAGCCGGTCTTCGGTGCGCCGCTGGGTACCGGCGTCACCTCCACCGGCGGGATCGCGACGCAGACGCCGGCGGAGAAGATGTTCTTGTACTTCTTGCTGCGCTGGAATTCGTCGATCAGCACGAAGCCGCGCGGGTTGCACATGTCGGCGACGGCGGCCACCGCGTCCACGCCCTTGAAGGCCGGCAGCATCATCGCCAGCTTGAAGGGCACCTCGTGGTCTTTCAGCGGCTGGCCGTGCAGGTCGACCTCGGTCGTGAAGAGCTTGCCGGCCTCCACCTTCGTCGTCTTGGCGTTGGTGATCCACTTGATGTCGTGGCTGCGCAGCTCGGACTCGAGCATGCCCTTGCTGTCGCCCACGCCGCCCAGCCCCAGGTGGCCGATGTAGGGCTCGGCGGTGACGAAGGTCATCGGCACCTTGTGGCGCAGCTTGCGCCGGCGCAGGTCGGTGTCCAGGATGAGCGCGAATTCGTAGGCCGGCCCGAAGCAGCTGGCGCCGGGCATCGCGCCCACCACCACCGGCCCCGGGTTCTTCAGGAACTCCTGGTAGTCGGCCCAGAACTTCTCGGCGTGGCCGACCGTGCAGACCGAATGCGTGTGGCCGCCGTTCGGTCCGGCGCCCGGCACCTCGTCGAAGCTGAGCTTGGGGCCGGTGGTGATGACGAGGTAGTCGTAGGCCACCGTGCGGCTGTCGGCCAGCGTGAGCTTGCTGTTCGCGGCGTCGATCGCCGTCACCGCGTGGCCGATGAAGTCGATGCCCTTCTTCTTCAGCAGCGGCTCGATCGGCAGCGTCACCTGGTCGCGTTCGCGCCAGCCCACCGCCACCCAGGGGTTGGACGGCACGAACTGGAAGAAGTCGGTCGCGTTGATGACCGTGATCTGGTGCTCCCGGGGCAGGAGCGCGCGCAGTTCGTAGGCGGCGGGCATGCCGCCGATGCCGGCGCCCATGACGACGATGTGGGCCATGGTGAGTCTCCTCTTGGTGGGGCCGCGCGGGGGCGGCGGGTCAGAACTTGTGGCTCCAGGAGATGCCCGCGGAGGACTGCTTCATGCGGATCGTCTCGTTGCCGCCGGCGCCCGCGCCGAGCACGGCGTTGAACAGCGAGGGCCCGCTCACGCTCTGGCGCGGGGCGACCATCAGGAAGGCGTTGACGGCGTCCTGCGGCGACGCGTTCCAGCCGAAGCCGGCGGTGTAGTGCTGGGTCATCACCCCCGGGGCCAGGATGTTGAAGGTGACGTCGTTGCCGCTGATCGGGTTGTCGCCGCGGTTGAACCCCAGGCGCAGCGTCCAGTCGGGCGTGACGCGCCAGGACGCGCCGAGCTTCCAGACGTTGACGTCCTTCCAGCCGAAGCCCGGCCCGCCGGAGGCGCCCAGCGGCAGCTGCACCGAGCTCGCGTTGCCCACCGCCCCGACGCCGCTGTACTGGATGCGTTCGTAGTCCAGCGCGAGGGTCAGCTCGGGCAGGGGCATGAAGGCGACGCCCACCGAGCCGTGCGCGGGAATGTCGAAGTCGCCCTGGTCGGCGAACAGGCCCTCGTACTTCTTGAAGCGGCTCATGTTCATCTTCGGCGCGTAGGCGGCGCCGATGGCCAGCATGCTGGTCACGCGGCCGAGGTAGCCGATGCGCAGGCCGACGCCGTAGGAGTTGTCGTAGCCGTTGTTGGTGACATGGCCCGGGGACGAGGTGAAGTCGGGGAAGCCGCCGCCCGGGTTGTCGAAGGCCTGCAGGCCGCTCGCCTTGAAGCGCTGCCAGCCCAGCAGCAGCGAGACGCCGATCGCATGGTCGGGCGCGGGCTTGAAGGCGATCGACGGCGCCAGGATCATCTGCGTGAGGTCCACGCCCAGCTCGCCGCTGCCGCACAGCATGTTGGCCGGGCCGTTGCCGCAGTTGAAGTTGCCCTGCGGGTAGCTCGTGTTCATGCCGCCGTTGCCGTAGAGCGTGAAGCCGAGCGACAGCTGCGGGTTGAGCACGCGCGTGTAGCCGAAGTCGGGCACGAGGAAGGCGGGCTTGTCGCTGTCGACGCTGCCGTTGAGCGTCGGGAAGCCGGCGCCGCTGCGCTCGGCGTCGCGGCTGGGCGCGAAGCGGTCCAGCCCCAGGTCCAGGCGCGAGCCGACGAAGGCCGCGCTCGCCGGGTTGTTGGCGCCGCCCAGCGCGTCCTCGGTCATCGCGACCGAGGCACCGCCCATGCCCTTGGCGACGATGCCGTAGCCGTGCGGAAAGTAGCCGTTGGTGGCTCCGGCGGTGCCGGCCGCCAGCGCCAGGGCCAGCGGGGCGAGGCGCGAAGGGGTTCTGCTCATGGTGGTCTCCTGGTTCTCGGGGTTGGGGGTCTCGGGGTCGTTCGTCGCGGTTTCACCAGCGCGCCTGCAGGCGGCCGGCCTCGATGCGGCTGTCCCAGCGCCTGAGGCCGCGCGTGCCTTTCGCGGTGCAGGCGCCGCTGCGCACGTCGAAGGTCCATTCGTGCTTCGGACAGCGCAGCTGGTGGCCGTCCAGCGCGAGGTGCGGGATGTCGGTGGCCTGGTGCGGGCAGCGGCTGTCGAAGACGCGCCACCCGTCGACCGCGCGGTGCACGAAGAGTGCGCGGCCGTCGCACTCGACGCGCCGGGTCTCGCCCGCCGCGAGCGCGTCGGCGGCCATCACGTCGTGCCATTCGCCGGCCTCGCCCATCGCCGCCGGCTGGAACTCTGGCAGGTCCAGCGCCAGGATGACATCGATCGCCCAGACGATCTTCGCCAGCCCGAGCGCGGGAAAGGCCATCAGCAGCGCGTCCAGCACCTCGGCCGGCGTGCAGCCGTCGGCGAGCGCCCGCATCAGGTACTGGCGCAGGCCGCGTTCGGTCTGCGCGTGCACCTTGGTGATGACCGAGATCAGGCTGCGCGTCTTCGGGTCGAGCCGGGTGCCGCAGTCCTTCAGGAAGGCGAAGTAGTGGCCCATCGCCTCGGGGCGGGCCTTGACCAGGTAGTTCAGCGCGTCGCTCATCCTTCAATCTCCTGCCGCGGCTGCGGCCCGACCGCCACGAGCACCGGAATCTCGGCCAGGCCGATGACCTTCTGCGCCACGCCGCCCAGCCAGGCGTGCAGCAGGTTGTCCTCGCCGCGCCGGCCGATGACCAGGAGGTCGGCCCCGGTCTCGCGGGCGGTCTCGAGGATCTCCTCGTGCGGCCGGCCGTCGCGCCGCAGCACGCGCGCGCTGACGCCGCACGCCTGCGCCGCGGCGCCGGCGCGTTCCAGCGCCGCCGGTGACAGCGGCCCCACGCAGACCACGGTGAGCGGCAGCTTGCACCGGGCGGCGATCGCGGCCGCCACCGCGAGCGGCGTGGTGTCGGCGCCGGCGGGGTCCCAGGCTGCGAGCACGCCGCGCGTCCACAGGCGCGCCGCGCGCGGCGCCACGAGCACGCTGCAGGGGGCGTGCACGACGACCTGGCGCACCATGCGGCCGAGCAGCAGCCGGTCCAGGAACGACCGCCGGCCACGGCGCCGGATGACCAGCAGGTCGCTGCCGCGCTCGGCGGCCTCGGCCAGGATCTCGCGCGCCGGCTCGGGACCGCGGCGCGCGCGCAGTTGCACCGTCACCGACGCGCGCGCAGCCGCGTCGGCCAGCGCGCGCAGGGCGACGGCGGCTCGCGCCTCGGTCTTCTCGGCCAGCTGGGGCGCCACCGCCTCGTATTCGGGATTCGTGGTGATGGGCAGCACCACCTGCAGCGGCTGTACGCAGTGCCGCGCCAGCGCCAGCGCCAGCCCTTCGGCGCCGGCGTCGAACTCGTCGTGCTCGGTGGCCAGCAGCAGGCGGCTGAAGGGGCTGTCCATCGTGTGCGCGTCTCACCAGCCGACGGCGGCCAGCCCGGCGAGGGCGGCGAGCGCGACCACGAAGAACACCTGCGCGCGCTGGCCGTCGCGGCGCAGCGACGGCAGCAGCGGCAGCAGGCACAGCGGCGGGCCCGAACAGAGCCAGGCGATGCCCAGCAGGTTCAGCAGGTCGCCCGCCGAGGCGTGCTGCAGCAGTGACCAGCCGGCGCTGCCGCCGGTCCGCGCCAGGAAGCCGGCGGCGGGCAGCTGCCACAGCTGGGCCTGTCGTGCGAAGGGCACGCCCGGCGGCAGCCAGCCGGCGAGCGCGACGGCGAACGCGGCCAGCAGCAGCGCCGTGCCGGCATGGGTCCAGCCGCCGACGAGGCGGGCGTAGAGCAGCTGCCGCTCGTCGGCCGCCACCGGGGTCGGCGCGTCGCTCAGGTCCACAGGCCCAGGCCCTTCAGCAGCGAACGGCTGCCGGCGAACAGCAGCACGGCGATGACCAGCCGCCGCACCGCGGCCGCGTTCAGCGCGCCCAGCAGGCGCGCGCCCAGACGCGCCCCGAGCAGCATGCCGGCCATCGCCGGCACCACCACCAGCGGCAGCACCGCGCCGCGGTTCAGGTAGACCCAGGCCGCCGAGGCGCTGGACAGCGACAGCACCAGGCTCGACGTGCCGGCGGCCACCTTCAGCGGCGCGCCCATCAGCAGGTTGATCGCCGGCACGTTGGCCCAGCCGGCACCGATGCCGAACAGTCCGCCCATGACGCCGATCGCGGCGAACAGCGCCATCGCCGGTGCGGTGCGGTGCACGGTCCAGTCGACGTGGCGGCCGCTCGCCAGGTCGGGCAGCCGGCCGGCCAGGCCCCAGCGGCCGGCCAGCGCGTCGGCCCGCACGCGCGGGAATTCCGAGCGCCTGGAAACGGACATCAGGCCGACGATGCCGAGCACGACCGCCCCGAGGGCGGTCTCGATCACCGCGGCCGGCAGCGCCATGCCGAGCGAGGCACCGGCGATCGAGCCCAGTGCCGCCGTCGCCGCCAGCGGCAGCGCCAGCCGCAGGTGGGCCAGGCCGCCGCGCAGCAGGAAGGGCCCGGCGCCGAGCGCGCTGGCCAGCGCGACCAGGGTGCCGGCGGCGCGCACGAAGTCCAGGTGGAAGGGGAAGAACCCGCCGACGATGGGCACGAACAGCGTGCCGCCGCCGATGCCGGCCGGGACCGCGACGATGCCCAGCACGATGCCGACGACGAACAGCGCGATCGGCCACACCCACCAGGGCGAAGCGGCGGTGCTGCCGAGCGCGTGCGCCGGCATCGACCCCAGCAGCGCCCCCGCACCGACCGGCAGCGCCGCGATCCCTGCCGTGTTCAGCATCATCTTCAGGACACCGCCTGGTAGTACAGGTTCTGCGGGTGATTCGCCTGCGCGAAGAA
>CAYVXO010000281.1:0-6169 GCA_964454485.1 uncultured Rubrivivax sp. | reverse complement strand
GGATGCCCAGCGCTTCGGTGAACCAGCGGAAGCCGGTCGGGATGAACTCGCCGAAGGGCACCAGGTGCAGCTTGTCGTACTGGTAGGCGGCGCCGCCCGGGCCCAGCCCGACGACCGAGTTGGTGTAGCCGTGGTCGTAGTCGCCCAGCGGCCGGCCCACCAGCGCCGAGGGACCGCCGGGGCGCGCGAAGTGCTCGCGCAGGCCGTCCCACCAGCCGGGCGCGGCCTCCTCCAGCTGGCCCGGCAGCAGCGGCACCGCGGTTTCCGGGGCGACGACGAGGTCGCCGCGGCCTTCGCGCAGCGCGCGCTCCAGCCAGGCCAGGGTCTCGGCCATGTGGTCCTGGGCGAACTTCTCGTCCTGCGGCACCGCCGGCTGCAGCAGCCAGACCGCCAGCGTGCCGGCCGGCCGGCTGAAGCTGAAGGGCGAAAGCGCCAGCGGCGCCGCCAGCAGCACCGCGGCGGCGGCCGGGGCGCGCCAGCCGCGCCCGTGGGCCAGCAGCGCCGCCGCCGCCGCGCCCCAGGCGCCGATGCCGTAGACGCCGACCCAGGGCGCCAGCGCCGCCAGCGGGCCGTCGATCTGGGCGTAGCCCGAGGCCACCCAGGGAAAGCCGGTGAAGATGACGCCGCGCGCCAGTTCGGCCAGCAGCCAGCAGGCGGCGAAGAGCAGCGCGTCGGCCGCCGGCCGGCCGCTGCGCCAGCGCGCCCAGGCCGCCATCGCCGCCGCCAGGTACAGCGAGAGGAAGGCGGCGAGCGCGAACACCGCCGCCGCCGCCAGCGGCGCCGCCAGGTCGCCGTAGCGGTGCATGCTGATGAACATCCACCAGGTGCCGCCGACCAGCCAGCCGACGCCGTAGCACCAGCCCAGGAAGGCGGCGCGCGCCGGGCTGGCGCGGCCGGCCATGAAGGCCAGCAGCGCCGCCGCCGCCAGCGGCAGCGGCCAGGCCCAGCCGGTGTGCACCCAGGCCAGCGTCTGCAGCGCGCCGGCCGCGGCCAGCAGCGGCGGCTGCGCGCGCGCCGGGATCATCCGGTGTCGTCGCGATCTTCGGCCGGCGCGCGCACGACGCGGAACCAGCGCACCGCGCCGCCGCGCGTGAGCATCACCGAGAAGCGCAGCCCTTCGACTTCCACCGACTCGCCACGCCGCGGCACGTGGCCGGCGCGGTGCGCGACCAGGCCGCCGATGGTGTCGAAGTCCCCGGTCGGCATCTCGGTGCCGAAGGCGGCGTTGACCGATTCGATCGAGGTGTCGCCGGCCACGCGCTGGCTGCCGTCGGCGAGCGTGAAGATGCCGCTCTCGCGCGCGGTGCCCTCGTCGAACTCGTCCTCGATCTCGCCGACGATCTCTTCGAGCACGTCCTCGATGGTGATGAGGCCGGCGGTGTTGCCGAACTCGTCGATCACGATCGCCAGGTGGTTGCGGTTGCTGCGGAAGTCGCGCAGCAGCTCGTTCAGGCGCTTGCTTTCGGGCACGAAGACCGCGGGCCGCAGCAGCGTGCGCAGGTTGAGTTCCGGCGCGCGCTGCAGCTTCAGCAGGTCCTTGGCCATCAGGATGCCGATGATGTTGTCGCGCCGGCTCTCGAAGACCGGGAAGCGCGAGTGCGCGGTGCGGATCACGGTGCCGAGCAGCTCGTCGTAGTCGGCGTCGATGTCCAGCAGGTCCATGCGCGGCGCCGCCACCATCACGTCGCCGGCCGTCATGTCGGCCATGCGCAGCACGCCTTCGAGCATGATGCGCGACTCGGGCTCGATGAGCTCGCGCTGTTCGGCGTCGGCGAGCGTGCGGATCAGCTCGTCGCGGCTGTCGGGGCCCGGCATGACGAATTCGACCAGGCGCTCGAAGAAGGACCGCTTGTCGGCGCCCGGCGCGGCTGTGCCGCGCGCCGACCGGCTGGAGGGGGGTTCGGACACGAAGACTGTGTCGGCAGCTGCGAGGGGACGAAGAATACCCCAGGCGCTTGACAGCCCGGAGGGCTTGAACCAAAGTCTTCGGCCCTCATCTCCGAGCGTCTTTCCTTTCGCCCCCCTCCCCCCATGACGACAGGCCTCATCCCCGCCACCATCCTCACCGGCTTCCTGGGCAGCGGCAAGACCACGCTGCTCAAGCGCGTGCTCACCGAAGCCCACGGCCAGAAGATCGCCGTCATCGAGAACGAGTTCGGCGAGGAGAACATCGACAACGACATCCTCGTCGCCGAGACGAATGAGCAGATCATCCAGATGAGCAACGGCTGCGTCTGCTGCACCATCCGCGAAGACCTGCGCAGCACGCTGTCGGACCTGGCCGAGAAGCGGCGCAAGGGCGAACTGGACTTCGACCGCGTCGTCATCGAGACCACCGGCCTCGCCGACCCCGGCCCGGTGGCGCAGACCTTCTTCATGGACGACGAGATCGCCGAGAGCTACCTGCTCGACAGCATCCTGACGCTGGTCGACGCCAAGCACGCCGACCAGCAGCTGGACACGCGCCAGGAGGCGCGCCGCCAGGTGGGCTTCGCCGACCAGATCTTCATCAGCAAGACCGACCTCGTCGCGAAGGACGAGGTCGACTCGCTCGTCCACCGCCTCAAGCACATGAACCCGCGCGCGCCGCAGCAGGCGGTGCACTTCGGCGAGGTGCCGATCGCGAAGGTGTTCGACCTCAAGGGCTTCAACCTCAACGCCAAGCTCGACATCGACCCCGAGTTCCTGAACACCGACGAGGGGCACGACCACCACCACGGTCATGACCACGATCACGACCACGAGCACGGCGAGCACTGCGACCACCCGCACCACCACGCGCACGACGACGACGTGAAGTCCTTCGTCTTCCGCAGCAAGAAGGCCTTCTCGCCGGCCAAGCTGGAGGACTTCCTGGGCGCCATCGTGCAGGTCTACGGCCCGAAGATGCTGCGCTACAAGGGCGTGCTCCACATGAAGGGCAGCGACCGCAAGGTCGTCTTCCAGGGCGTGCACCAGCTGATGGGCAGCGACCTGGGCCCGAAGTGGGCGCCGGGCGAGGAAAAAGTCAGCAAACTGGTCTTCATCGGCATCGACCTGCCCAAGGAGATCCTGCTCCAGGGCCTGGAGCAGTGCCTCGTGTGAGTTCCACGTGGCTACAATCCGCGCGCCTTTGACCACCCCCTGCCCGGCAAAGCGCCCGGCAGAGGCGTCGTAGAAGGCCCGGAAGTCGAGCGACCGCCAACGGGCGAGGAGACCCCCCTTGAGCAAGCCTGCCGCCAAGACAGCCCCTGCCCCCAAGGCGCCCGCCAAGCCGGCGAAGGCGGGCAGCGCGGCGCCCAAGGCGGCTGCCAAGCCTGCCGCCAAGCCGGCCCCCAAGGCGGCTCCGAAGCCCGCGCCGAAGCCCGCCGCCCAGGCGGCCCCGGCCAAGCCGGTACTGGCCCCCGCCAAGCCGGCCCCGAAGGCTGCGGCCGCCCCGGTGGCCGCCAGGCCGCCCGCACCGAAGGCGGCGCCGGTGGCGGCGCCGGCCCCCGTTCCCGCGCCGGCGCCCGTCGTGGCTGCCGGCAACCGATTCACCGAACGCTTTGCGCCCGCGCGGCCCGCCGTGAAGCCTGAAACCGAACCGATGGATTCGACGAAGAAAGCCGCCAAGATCGACCCCAAGCTGGCCAATGCCTGGAAGCACAAGGCCGGCCGCGACCTCACCGAAGACGAGCTGCTGGCGATGCCGGACAGCGAGTACATGAACGAGAAGCAGCTCGAGTTCTTCCGCACGCGCCTGCAGGCGCAGAAGGACGACCTGCTGTCCAACGCCGGCGAGACCACCGAGCACCTGCGCGAGGACACCTCGATCGTCCCCGATCCGGCCGACCGGGCCACGATCGAGGAAGAGCACGCGCTGGAGCTGCGCACGCGCGACCGGGAACGCAAGCTGCTCAAGAAGATCGCCCAGTCGCTGGCGCGGCTGGAAAGCGGCGAATACGGCTACTGCGACGAGACCGGCGAGCCGATCGGCCTGGCCCGCCTGCTCGCGCGCCCGACCGCCACGCTGTCGCTGGAAGCGCAGCAGCGGCGCGAGCTGAAGCAGAAGATGTTCGGCGACTGACGGCGGCGCCCCGCCCCAGGGGCGCCACGCGGTCATTTCTCGCGCCACCGCCCGCTTCGGCCCGGCGCGGACAGGCACGGCCGCCCCGTCACGCTACCATTGCCCTTCCATGGCCGAGAACGAGAGCTTCTTCCGCAAGGTGGTGCGGTTCGTCGCGAACCCGGCCACCGACTGGACGGACCTCAACGCCCGGCCGGAGGATTCGCGCGAGCTCGAGATCGAGAAGTCCGAGCTGAAGGCGATGATCGAGCGCAAGCGGCGCAACGACTTCGTCCGCAAGCGCGAGTTCGACATGCTGCGCAAGGTGCGCCGCGAGGGCCTCTCGCCCGAGCAGCTGGCGGCCCTGGGCGGCTCGTCCAAGCTCGACGATTCCGAGGCCCGGCTGCCGGACAACAACGCCGCCCGCCCGGACGGCGTGAAGGCCAAGATCGACGAGATCGAGCAGCAGATGGTGGGCGACGGCGGCTTCTCTTCGAGCACGCGCCGCCCGGCCGCCGGCTTCTTCGGCGCCCGGCCCGAAGGCGCGGCGCCACCGCCCGGGCCGAAGGCGCCGCCGCCGCTGCTGCACGACACGGTCGACCGGCTGCCTTCGCTGTCCGGCCTGCCCGACATCGAACTCGCGCCCCCGGCACCGGCGGCCGCCCGCGGCAGCGGCACCGGCGGCCTGCCGCCGCTGGCGGCGGTGGCGCCGGCCGCCTCTTCCACCGGCACGCCGACCGACTTCGGCGCGCCCTTCGCCGTCGAGGTGAGCGAGGTCGTGCACGACCCCGAGCTCGACGAGGCGGTGATCGCCTTCGCCAACGCCGACTTCGGCCAGTGCGAGCAGTCGCTGCAGCAGCTCACCGCCCCTGGCGGGCCGCGCAACCAGCACGCCGAGACCTGGCTGGTGCTGTTCGACCTGTACCGCGCCATCGGCCAGCAGGCGCGGTTCGAGAGCCTGGCGCTCGACTACGCGCAGCAGTTCGGCTGGTCGGCGCCGCAGTGGTATTCGCTGCCCAAGCTGGTGGCCGACGCCGTGGCCGAGGAGGAACCGGCCGCCAGCGCCCCCGCCTCGCGCATCATGGGCGAGGTGGGCTGGGTCTGCCCCGACGTGCTGGACATCGACGCCGTCGCGCGCCTGCGTTCGCAGACGCTGCAGATGCCGCTGCCCTGGGTCTTCGACTGGGGCGCGCTCAGGAGCATCGACGCCGAGGCGGCGATGCAGCTGTCCACGCTGTTCCGCCTGTGGGCCGGCCAGCCGCTGGAGATGCGCTGGATGGCCGGCGAGCAGCTGTTCAACGTGCTGGCCGAGGCCGCCCCCACCGGCGTGCGCGACGCCGACCCGGTGTTCTGGCTCACCCGGCTGGACGCGCTGCGCCTGGCCAACCGCGCCGACCAGTTCGACGAGACCGCGATCGACTACTGCGTCACCTACGAGGTCTCGCCGCCCTCGTGGGAGGCGGTGCGCTGCCAGGTGCGCATCAGCGGGTCGGTGATGTCCACCCGGACGCCGCCGATGTCGGTCATCAGCGAGGTCTCCAGCACCTTCCACGAATCGGTGCTGGCCGACGAGTCGGTGGTGCAGGTGGAGCAGGCCAACGTGGAACTCTCGGGCCAGCTCATCGGCGACATCGGCGCCACGCTCACGCGGCTGGACGCGCAGCTGGGCAAGTCGCCGATCGTCAGCGTCTCGTGCGCGCGCCTGATCCGGGTCGACTTCATCGCCGCCGGCGACCTGCTGAACTGGGTGCTGGCCAAGCGCAGCGAGGCGCGCACGGTGCTGTTCGTCGACTCGCACCGCCTGGTGGCGCTGTTTTTCGGCGCGATGGGCATCAACGAACACGCGAAGGTGCAGGTCCGCAAGGTCTGACCCTGCGACTTGAACCGGGGCGCGCACGCCCCCAACTCCCGGAACATCCATGGACAGCTACCACGGCACGACCATCGTCAGCGTGCGCCGCGGCAACCGGGTCGCCCTGGGCGGCGACGGCCAGGTGACGCTGGGCAACATCGTCGTCAAGGCGAGCGCGAAGAAGGTGCGCAAGCTCTACCGCGACCAGGTGCTGGCCGGCTTCGCCGGCGCCACCGCCGACGCCTTCACGCTCTTCGAGCGCTTCGAGGCCAAGCTCGAGAAGCACCAGGGCC
>CAYVXO010000280.1:0-6312 GCA_964454485.1 uncultured Rubrivivax sp. | reverse complement strand
CGGCCGGTCGTGCTGCGGCGGGGGCGTGCCGCGCCGCTCGTCGCGCGCGGGCTGGGGCGGCCGCTGGGCCCACTCGGCGCGTTCGGCGCGCGCGCGTTCGAGCAGCGCGTCGAGTTCCGCGTCGGCGATGCGCTTGAGCGCACAGAAGTTGGCGCGCGTGAGCGTGGTCGTCTCGAAGGCGCGCAGCAGCGCCGCGCGTTCGCGGCGCGCCGCCCATTCGGCGTCCTGCACCTCGCGCGCCTGCTGGCGCTGCTGGCGCGCCTGTTCGCGGAAATGCTCGCGCTTCTGTTCGCGCTGCTGTTCCCGGTTCTGGTCGCGCCGCTGTTCGCGGTGTTGTTCCCGGAACGCGGCCTTCTTCGCTTCGACGATCTCGCGCCGGCGCGCCAGCTCGGTCTCGGCGGCGGCCTTGTGTTCGGCCGCCACCTCGCCCGCGGCCTGGCCGTCGAGGTCGAAGCGGCTGGCGTTCGCGACCAGGCCTTTCAGGTAGGCGGTGCTGGTGGTGTGGCGGTGCAGGAAGAGCGAGAGCGACTTCTTCGTGAACTGCCCCGGCGCGCGTTCCTGGATGTCGGCCTGGATGCGCAGCTTGATCGGCTTGAACGGCGGCGGGCCGAACAGCGCCGGGAACAGCGCCGCCAGGCGGGCGGCGCATTCGGCGGGCGACAGTTCGGGCCCTTCGGCCGGGGCCGGGGCGGCCGCGGCGGGGGCGACAACCGCAGGGGCTGCCGTGGCGGCCGCCTCGGCGGGCGGTTCGGGGACTTGCTCTTCGACCATGCGGCGATTGTCGCCGCACAAGCAGTCAGCCGGCCATCGTCTCCGGCTTCGTGCGGATCAGCTCCAGCACCTTCGCGGCCTGCGGCTGGGTGCGCGCCGCCCATTCGTCGAACTTCGCCTTCGCGGCGGCACCGTAGCGGCGGTGCAGCCACCAGCCGGCCCAGGCCAGGAGGCCCAGCGTGACCAGCGTGCGCGCGGCCCGCGCGAAGGCCACCAGCACCGCGATGCCCATGCCCAGCGCGACCCACTTGACCCACCAGACGCCGTGGAAGGTCATCCAGTTGATGAGCCCGCACAGGCCGACGACGAAGACCGCCTTGAAGGGCAACACGACGGCGTCGACCAGGTGGCCGATGGGGCGGGTGACGAAGCGCAACGGGTTCATGCGGGCTCCTCGGGTTCGATGCGGCGCCATGGTGGCGCGCGGCGCCCGGCCTGTCGCGCCGCATGCGACCAGGCGTCCTGGCGGGGCGCGAAACGACGGCCGGGCGGAGCGAACCGCTAGCATGCGCCGTCGCCAGAAGAACACGAGGACGCGCATTGCGACACGCCGCCATCACCGCGCTGGCGCTGGCCCTGGGGCCCGGCGCGGCGGCGGCACGCATCGTCGAGATGACGGTGCAGCAGGTGCAACCCTTCGCCGGCGGGCGCGCCTTCGGCGACGCCGGGCCGTACGAGCGCGTGACCGGCGTCGCGCGCGGCGAACTGGACCCGGCCGACCCGCGCAACCGCGCCATCGTCAACCTGGCGAAGGCGCCGCGCAACGCCGAGGGCCGGGTCGAGTACCGCGTCGGGTTCGACCTGCTGCGGCCGGTGAACGGCGGCAACCGCAAGCTGCTGTTCGACGTCACCAACCGCGGCCGCAAGTTCCTGCTCCACTGGGTGATGGACGGCGCGGCGGCGAACGCGAACGACCCGAAGACGGCGGCCGACGCCGGCAACGCGCTCTTCCTGCGCCAGGGCTGGACCATCGCCTGGACCGGCTGGGACCCCGACGCGCCGCGCGCCGGCGGCGGCCTGGCGATCGAGGTGCCCGCCGTCGACGGGGTGCGCACGATCCGCGAGGAGCTGGTCTCCGCCACACGCGGCCCGGCGGTGAAGGCATTCCGGCTCGCCTACGAGACCGCCAGCACCGCGCCCGCCGACACCCAGGTCAGCGTGCGCAGGCGCGAAGGCGACGCGCGGGTGCCGCTGGCACCCGGCCAATGGTCGTGGGTCGACCGCCGCACGCTGCGCATCGAAGGCGATGGCCCGCTGCCGGGCGCGCTGTACGAAGTGCACTACCCGGCGCGCGACCCCAAGGTGCTGGGTATCGGCTTCGCCGCCACGCGCGACGTGGTGAGCTGGCTGCGCCACGAGCGCACGAAGACCAACCCGGCGGGCGCCGGCATCCGCAGCGTCATCGCGCTCGGCATCTCGCAGAGCGGGCGCTACCTGCGCGACCACATCGCGCAGGGCTTCAACCAGGACGAGTCGGCGCGCAAGGTGTTCGACGGCGTGCTCTCGCACATCGCCGGCGCCGGCCGCGTGTTCCTGAACGCCGAGTTCGGCATGCCGGCGCGCACGGCCACGCAGCACGAGGACCACCTGTACCCGGAGCACGCGTTCCCCTTCTCGGCCGCGAAGCTGGACGACCCGGTGAGCGGCCGCGCCGGCAGCCTGCTGCGCGGCGACGGCTTCGACCCGCTGCTGATCGAGGTGAACACCTCCACCGAGTACTGGCAGAAGGGCGCCTCGCTGCTGCACACCGACCCACTGGGCCGGCGCGACGTGGACCTGCCGCCCGGCGCGCGCGCCTACCTGGTGGCCGGCACGCAGCATGGCGGCCGCGCCGGGCTTTCCACCGCGCGCGGCCCCTGCGCCAACGAACGCAACCCGCACAACCCGGCGCTGGTGCTGCGCGCGCTGCTGGTGGCGCTGGACCGCTGGGTGAACGAAGGCGTGGCGGCACCGCATTCGCGCGTGCCCACGCTGGGCGCGAAGACGCTTGTGGCGCCCGACAACGCCGGCTTCCCGGCGCTGCCCGGCATGGCGGTGGCGCGTGCGGGCAACGAGATCGCGCCTTTCGGCGACTGGGTGCAACCGGTGCCCGACGCGTCGAGGCGCTACCGCACGCTGGTGAGCGCGACCGACGCCGACGGCAACGAGGTGGCCGGCATCCGCCTGCCCGACATCGCCGTGCCGCTGGCCACCTACACCGGCTGGAACCTCTATGCGCCGCCCTTCCCCGAAGGCGAGCTGTGCGACCGCGACGGCAGCTTCGTGCCCTTCGCGGCGACGCGTGCCGAGCGCGAGAAGGCGGGCGACCCGCGGCCGTCGATCGAGGAGCGCTACGCCAGCCACGCCGAGTACCTGCAGCGCGTGAAGGAGGCCGCGGCCGAGCTCGTGGCCTCGCGCCTGCTGCTGCAGGAGGACGCGGCCGCGTATGTCGAGCGTGCGGCCAGCGATGCGGTGAAGAAGCGCTTCGCCAAATAACACACGGGCCTCGCGCGCGCGGTCGCGCCGGTTGTCTCTGGTAACGCCTGCGGCGCAGGGCCTCGTGAGAATCGGCTCGACATGAATCGCGCCATCACCCATCGCCCTCGCTTCGTCTCGCTTGCGATGCTCGCGCTGCTGGCGGCCTGCGGCGGTGGGGGCGGCGACGAAACGCCCGCGCCGACCGCGGGTGCGCCTTCGCCCAGTCCTTCGCCGATCCCGGCGCCGGGCCCTTCCCCGAGCCCCGCCCCGGGAGCCGACGTCACCTGCGGCCTCGCCGGCTACCAGGCCGAGATGCTCTCGCGCGTGAACGCCTACCGCGCCGCGGGCGCCAGCTGCGGTGCCAACGGCAGCTTCCCGGCGGCGCCGGCGCTGGCCTGGAGCGCCGCGCTCACCGAAGCCGGCCGGGTGCATTCGCAGGACATGGTGACGCACAACTTCTTCTCGCACACCGGCTCCGACGGCAGCGACGCCGGCCAGCGCATCACCGCGGCCGGCTACGCCTGGCACGGCTGGGGCGAGAACATCGCCGCCGGCTACGGCACCGTGCAGCAGGTGGTCGACGGCTGGATGGCCAGCGACGGCCACTGCGCCAACATCATGAACGCGAGCCTGAAGGACATCGGCGTGGCCTGCCTGCGCGGCACGGCGTCGAACGCCTACTCCACCTACTGGACGATGGACCTGGCGCGGCCCTGACGGCGCCGCCACGCCAGGCCACCCAGGCCGGCGAGCGCCAGCGCCAGCGTCTGCGGTTCGGGCACCGAAGCGTCCGGCACACCGGGCACCGAGGTGTCCAGCGTCAGCGCCAGGTTGCCCGCGGTCGCCGACAGGCCGAACGGGTCGCCGACGAAGGCGTAGTAGCCGCGCTCGAAGCCGCGCGTGGTGCCGGTGGCCAGCAGGGTGTAGACGTAGGAGACGGTGTCGCCGGTCTCCAGCGAGCCCAGCGCCACGTCGGTGGAGAAGGCGTCGATGTTGAACTGCGGCACGGAGTCGTTGCCGGAGGTGGAGAAGGCCACGTCGACGCCGGGTTCGCCGATGAACTCGACGTCGGCGAAGTTGAGGAAGGTCCCGGTGGAGCCGTTGGCGAACTGGCGCTCGAAGGCCTTCATGCCGAACTCGTACGAACCGCCCTTGGCCGTGGTGCCGTCGGCGTGCGTGATCACGCTCGACAGCGTGACCAGCGCCTCCGCCGTCTCGGCGGCGCTCACGCTGCTGCGGTTGGGCGGCACGCCGATGAGCCCGACGATGAGCGAGGGGATCTCCAGGTGCAGCTTCAGCGCCGCCGCGAGCGCGCCGTTGTAGGTGAAGGACTGCTGCAGCGTCGCCTGCGCCGCCAGCTGGCCGGTGGCGGTGGGGTCGACCGGCGAGCCCGGACCGCCCAGCCACGAGCTGACGCCGACACCCAGGTTGCCGTTCGATTCCGACAGCGCCGAGGCGAACGAGCTCGTGATCTGCGTCGAATGGCCGGAGAAGTTCGAGCCGCGCGTCGTGTACAGCAGCTCGGCCGACTGCTTGGGGTCCGGCAGCGCACCGCCGACGGACTGGGTCTCGTCGTGCAGCGTGCCGCCCGGGTTCGAGCGTTCCTGCACGTTGACCGAAACGTCGATCGGCAGGCCGGTCACGTCCAGCGGGTCGGCGTGTGCAGCGGCCAGGTAGGCCATCATGGCCGCCGCGACGGCGGTGCGGGAACCGTGGAGCAGGCTCGTCATCTGTCTTTCCTCCGAAGGGCTCCGCCCGGACGGCGGGGCATGCCGGTGAAGACGGCCCCGGCGCGCGGGGGCGGACAGCGCGGCGCGCCACGAACTGGGGGGTTACAGTGCCGCCCCATGGCGCAATCGATCCGACTCATCTCCTCGATGGCCACGCGGCAGCTGCTGGCCGAACTGGTGGCGCAATACGCCGCCGCCGGCGGCCCGCCGGTGCATTGCGAAGCGGTGGGCGGCGTCGACGCCGCCAGGCGCGTGCAGGCCGGCGAAGCCTTCGACGGCGTGGTGCTGGCCGCGAAGGCGATCGACGAGCTCGCGGCCGCCGGCCGCGTGGTGGCGGGCAGCCGCGTGGACCTGGTGCGCTCCGGCGTCTCGGTGGCGGTGCGCGAGGGCGCGCCGGTGCCCGACATCGGCAGCGAAGCGGCGCTGAAGGCCGCGGTGCTGGCCGCGAAGACGCTGGCCTATTCCACCGGGCCGAGCGGCGTCGCGCTGCAGAAGCAGTTCGAGCGCTGGGGCATCGCCGAGACGATCGCGCCGCGCATCGTGCAGGCGCCGCCGGGCGTGCCGGTGGGCACGCTGGTGGCCGAAGGGCGTGTCGAGCTGGGCTTCCAGCAGCTCTCGGAGCTGATGCACCTGAAGGGCATCACCGTCGTCGGGCCGCTGCCGCCGGCGGTGCAGGTGATCACGGTCTTCTCCGCCGGCGTGGCGGCCACCTGCACGCAGCCGGAGGCCACGCGCGCGCTCTTCGCCTGGATGGCCGGGCCCGAGGCGCTGGCCGCCAAGCAGCGCAACGGCATGGACGCCGCCTGAACACCGCCACGCGCGCCACCGCCGTCGGCCTGGCCGGGCTGGCCGCGGCGATGGGCATCGGGCGCTTCGCCTTCACGCCCATGCTGCCGCTCATGCAGGCCGAGCTGGGCCTCACGCTGCCGCAGGGCGGCTGGCTGGCCGGCGCCAACTACGCCGGCTACCTGGCCGGCGCGATGGCCAGCTTCATGCTGGCACCGCGCTCGGGCGCGGCCGCGCGCTGGGGCCTGGCCGCGGTGGCGGCGGCCACGCTGGCGATGGGCTGGACGCAGGGCTTCGCGCTCTGGCTCCTGCTGCGCTTCGTGGCCGGCGTGGCGAGCGCCTTCGTGCTGGTGGGCGTGTCGGGCTGGGCACTGGCGCAGGGCGCGAAGCCGGGCTGGGTCTACGCCGGTGTCGGCGCGGGCATCGTCTTCGCCGGGCTGCTGGGCCTCCTGGCCGGCGCCGCTCACCTGGGCGCCGCCGCGGGCTGGCGCTGGCTGGGGCTGGCGGCGCTGGCGGTGGCGGCGGCGGGCTGGTCCGCGTTCGGCCATGGGGCGGCTGGCGGGGCGCC
>CAYVXO010000279.1:0-6373 GCA_964454485.1 uncultured Rubrivivax sp. | reverse complement strand
AGGAAGACGACTGGATCGACCAGCTCTTCATCGCCAACACGCACGACTGGATCCTCTGCTTCAGCGACCGCGGGCGCGTCTACTGGCTCAAGGTCTGGGAAGTGCCGCAGGGCAGCCGCAACTCGCGCGGCAAGCCGATCGTCAACATGTTCCCGCTGCAGCAGGGCGAGAAGATCACCGTCGTGCTGCCGCTCACCGGCGCCTTCCGCAGCTTCCCGAGCGACCACTACGTGTTCATGGCCACCGCGATGGGCACGGTCAAGAAGACCGGGCTCGACGAGTTCAGCAACCCGCGCAAGGCCGGCATCATCGCGGTCGACCTCGACGAGGGCGACTTCCTGATCGGCGCCGCCCTCACCGACGGCAAGCACGACGTGATGCTGTTCTCCGACGGCGGCAAGGCGGTGCGCTTCGACGAGGACGACGTGCGCGCCATGGGCCGCGCCGCCCGCGGCGTGAAGGGCATGGCGCTGGAAGACGGCCAGAGCGTGATCGCCATGCTGGTGGCCGAGGACGAGACGCAGAGCGTGCTCACCGCCACCGAGAACGGCTACGGCAAGCGCACCTCGATCGTCGAGTACACGCGCCACGGCCGCGGCACCAAGGGCATGATCGCGATCCAGCAGAGCGAACGCAACGGCAAGGTCGTCGCCGCCACGCTGGTGCGCGCCAACGACGAAATCATGCTCATCACCGACAAGGGCGTGCTGGTGCGCACGCGCGTCGCCGAGATCCGCGAGCTGGGCCGCGCCACGCAGGGCGTCACGCTGATCGCGCTCGACGACGGCGCCAAGCTCTCGGGGCTGCAGCGCATCGTCGAGAACGACGCCCAGGGCGGCGACGAGCCCGAAGGCAACGGCGGCGAAGCCGCAGGAGAAAACCCATGAGGCGCCTCTTGAGCCTGATCGCGCTCGCCGCCACCGCGACGGTGCAGGCCCAGGGCAGCGGCGCTTCGGCGCCGGTGTCGGCCACCAAGAAGGCGCTCGTGCAGCGGGTGCTGAAGCTGCAGCAGCCGGGCATCGAGGCACTGGCCAGGCAGCTGGCCGAGCAGCCGGCGGCGGCGATGGTGCAGCAGGTGCAGCCCGCGCTCGCGCGCGTGCCGGCCGACAAGCGCGAGGCGGTGGCGCGCGACATCCAGGCCGACATCCGCAAGTACGCCGACGAGGCCACGCCGCTGGTGCGCGACCGCGCGCTCGCGCTCGCGCCCACGACCATCGGCACCCTGCTGGAGCAGAAGCTCAGCGAAGACGAGCTCAAGCAGGTGGCGACCATGCTGGAGTCGCCCGCGGTGCGCAAGTTCCAGGGCCTGCTGGGCGACATGCAGCGCTCGCTGGCCGAGAAGGTGGTGGCCGACGCGCGCCCGGCCATCGACCCCAAGCTGCGCGCGCTGGAACAATCGGTGAAGGCGCGGCTGGAGCCGCTGCTCGCGCCGCCCGCCGCCGCCAGCGGCGGCAAGCCCTGAGGTCATGAACGCGCCCGCCACCCCCGACGAGGCACTGCTCGCGCTGCGCGGCAAGATCGACGCCGTCGACCGCGAACTGCTCGCGCTGCTGAACCGGCGCGCCGGACTGGCGCTCGAGGTGGGCGAGATCAAGAAGCACCAGGGCAGCGTGGTCTTCCGCCCCGAGCGCGAGGCGCAGGTCATCGACGGCCTGAAGGCCGTCAACCCCGGCCCGCTCGACAACGCCAGCGTGGCGCCGATCTGGCGCGAGATCATGTCGGCCTGCCGCGCGCTGGAAACGCCTACGCGGGTGGCCTACCTGGGCCCGGCCGGCACCTTCAGCGAGGAGGCGGCGCTCGGCTACTTCGGCAGTTCGCTCGTGCGCGTGCTGGCCGCCAGCATCGACGAGGTCTTCCACGCCGTGAGTGCGGGCGCGGCCGACTTCGGCGTCGTGCCGGTGGAGAACAGCACCGAAGGCGTGGTCGCGCGCTCGCTCGACCTCTTCCTGCACACGCCGCTGTTCATCATCGGCGAGACCAGCCTGATGATCCGGCAGAACCTGCTGCGCAAGGTGAATTCGATGGACGGCATCAAGGCCGTCTGCTCGCACCCGCAGTCGCTGGCGCAATGCCATGGCTGGCTCTCGCACCACCTGCCCGAAGCCGAGCGGCGGCCGGTGTCCAGCAACGCCGAGGCCGCGCGCCTGGCCAGCCTGGACCCGGCGGTGGCCGCGATCGCCGGCGTGCGCGCGGCGGGCGAGTTCGGCCTCCACGTGGTGGCGCCGGCCATCCAGGACGACGCCCACAACCGCACCCGCTTCGCCATCGTCACCCACCCGGACAAGCACCCGCGCCCGAAGCCTTCGGGCCACGACTGCACCAGCCTGGTGGTGAGCGTGAAGAACCGGCCCGGCGCGGTGCACGACATGCTGGTGCCGCTGAAGAAGCACGGCGTTTCGATGACGCGCTTCGAATCGCGGCCGGCGCGCTCGGGCCAGTGGGAATACTTCTTCTACATCGACATCGAAGGCCACCCGGACGACACCAAGGTCGGCGCGGCGCTGCACGAACTGCACGACGCCTGCGCCTTCTTCAAGATCCTGGGGACCTACCCAATAGACGTTCACTGAGATGTTCAACCAACTGGGGGTCATCGGCTGCGGACTGATGGGCGGGTCCTTCGCCCTGGCGTTGAAGCGGGCCGGTCTGGTCAAGCGCGTGATGGGCTACAGCAAGTCGCCCTCCACCACCGCGCGCGCCAGGGAGATGGGTGTCATCGACGTCGCCGCCGAATCGGCACTGCTGGCGGTGTCGGGCTCCGACATCGTGCTCATCGCGGTGCCGGTGGCGGCCACCGAGACCACCTTCAAGGCGATCCGCCACCTGGTGGAGCCGGGCGTGCTGTTCATGGACGTGGGCAGCACCAAGCGCGACGTCGTCGACGCCGCGCGCCGCGTGCTGCGCGAACGCGTGGGCTCGTTCGTGCCGGCGCACCCCATCGCGGGCAAGGAACAGGCCGGCATCGCCCATGCCGACGCGGCGCTGTACAGCGGCCGCCAGGTCATCCTGACGCCGCTGGCGCAGACCGCGCCCGACCTGGTGCAAAAGGCCACCGACGTCTGGTCGGCGATCGGCGCCCAGGTGCTGAAGATGTCGCCGGAGAACCACGACGCCGCCTTCGCCGCCGTGAGCCACCTGCCGCATCTGCTGGCCTTCGCCTACTTCAACGCCGTCGTCAACCAGCCGGCGGGCAAGGACTTCCTCTCGCTCGCCGGGCCGGGCTTCCGCGACTTCACGCGCATCGCCGCCTCCAGCCCCGAGATGTGGCGCGACGTGCTGGTCGCCAACCGGGAGGAGATCCTCAAGCAGTCGCAGCGCTTCCGCCATGCGCTGGACTCGCTCGAGCACGTCATGAAGAGCGGCAACGTCGACGCGCTCGAAGACCTGATCCGCAGCGCCGCCGAAGGGCGCGCCAACTGGCACATGGGGGCACCACGCGGGTCGGGCAATCGTTAGCCTCCTTCCGGCCCATGTTCGACATCCCCTTCCTCGACCTGCCGCCGCTCGCCGGCGCCTCCGGCACCGTGCGGCTGCCGGGTTCCAAGAGCATCTCCAACCGCGTGCTGCTGCTGGCCGGCCTGGCCGCCGGCACGACCGTCGTGCACGACCTGCTCGACAGCGACGACACCCAGGTCATGCTGGCCGCGCTGGGCGCGCTGGGCTGCAGGCTGGAACGCGAAGGCCGCACGCTGCGCGTGACCGGCCTCGGCGGCCGGCTGCAGGTGCACGAGGCCAAGCTCTTCCTCGGCAACGCCGGCACCGCGATGCGCCCGCTCGCCGCCGCGCTGGCGGTGCTGGCGGCCACGCAAGGCGGGCGCTTCGAGCTCTCGGGCGTGCCGCGCATGCACGAAAGGCCGATCGGCGACCTCGTCGACGCGCTGCGCCCGCTGGGCTGCACGGTCGAAGACCTGGGCCGCCCCGGCTACCCGCCGCTGCGGCTGTCGGGCCAGGCCGGCGGGCGCCTCGCGACCGCGCAGCCGATCCGCGTGCGCGGCGACGTCTCCAGCCAGTTCCTCACCGCGCTGCTGCTGGCGCTGCCGCTGGTCGCCGCCGAAGCGCCGGTGGTGATCGAGGTGGTGGGCGAACTCATCTCCAAGCCCTACATCGAGATCACGCTCAACCTGCTGGCGCGCTTCGGCATCGAGGTGAAGCGCGAAGGCTGGCAGCGCTTCACCCTCCCGCAGGGCAGCGCCTACCGCAGCCCGGGCGCGATCCACGTCGAGGGCGACGCTTCCTCGGCGTCGTACTTCGTCGCCCTGGGCGCCATCGCCGCCCACGGCGGCGCGCCGCTGCGCATCGAAGGCGTGGGCAGCGACTCGATCCAGGGCGACATCCGCTTCGTCGAGGCCGCGCAGGCGATGGGCGCGCAGGTGAAGAGCGGCCCCGGCTGGCTGGAGGTGCACCGCGGTCGCTGGCCGCTTTCGGGCATCACGCTGGACGCCAACCACATCCCCGACGCCGCGATGACGCTGGCCGCGATGGGCCTGTACGCCGACGGCCCGACGCGCATCACCGGCATTGCGAGCTGGCGCGTCAAGGAGACCGACCGCATCGCCGCGATGGCGGCCGAATTGCGCAAGCTGGGGGCCGCGGTGGTCGAAGGCCCGGACTTCATCGAGGTGACGCCGCCCCGGGCCTGGCGGCCGGCCGCGATCCGCACCTACGACGACCACCGGATGGCGATGTGCCTCTCGCTGGCCGCCTTCAACCCGGCCGGCGTGCCGGTGCGGGTGCTCGACCCGCGCTGCGTCGGCAAGACCTTCCCCGACTACTTCGAGGCGCTGTTCGGCGTCGCCAGCGCGGCGCCGGAAGACGTGCCGGTGATCGCGATCGACGGTCCCACCGCTTCCGGCAAGGGCACGCTGGCGGCGGAGGTGGCGGCGCGCCTGGGCTACCACCTGCTCGATTCGGGCGCGCTCTACCGCGCCACCGGCATCGCCGCCGGCTGGGACGGCGTGTCCGGCGACGACGAAGCCGGCCTCGCCCGCCTGGCCGGGCTGCTGGAGCTGCGCTTCGGACAGGGCGACGAGGCCGGCCGCACCTGGCTGCGCGGGCGCGAGATCACCGAGGAACTGCGGCTGGAGGCGACCGGGCTCATGGCCTCGCGCGTGGCCGCGCTGCCGGCCGTTCGCCAGGCGCTGCACGCGCTGCAGCTCTCGTTCCGCCGCGCCCCCGGGCTGGTGGCCGACGGGCGCGACATGGGCACCGTGGTCTTCCCCTCCGCCGGGCTCAAGGTGTTCCTCACGGCGAGCGCCGCCGAACGTGCGGCCAGGCGCCATAAGCAATTGATCGATAAGGGAATTTCGGCTAACATCGATGCCCTTCGCGTTGACCTCGAGGCGCGTGACGCGCGCGACACGAACCGCGCCGTCTCGCCTCTCAGGCCCGCCGAAGACGCGCAGTTGCTCGACAACTCGCACCTCACGGTCGCCGAATCGGTGTCGAAGGTGCTGGATTGGTGGGCTGCGCGGCGCCCGTTCCCGGCCTGAACCCACAAAGTCCCGGCCGTTCGCGGGCCAGGGTGCACCGCGCTCCCCTCCGTGGCCGTCAGGCCCCTTCGGGTGCGGTGTGTTGTCCAACCTCAACCCCCGCAACTTCCCGTTGCACGCACCGCCCGGCTCTGCTTCAACTCCTCCGGGCCACAGGAACTTCATGACTGTCTCCACCATCGTCACCGCCAGCGGTGGCGCCGGCTCCTTTGCCGCCCTCTTCGAGGAATCGCTCAAGAACAACGACATGCGCGTCGGCGAGGTCATCTCCGCCGAGGTCGTGCGCATCGACTTCAACCACGTCGTCGTCAACGCCGGGCTGAAGAGCGAGAGCTACATCCCGATCGAGGAATTCAAGAACGACACCGGCGAACTCGAAGTCCAGGTCGGCGACTTCGTCGCCGTCGCCATCGACGCCGTCGAGAACGGCTACGGCGACACCATCCTCAGCCGCGACAAGGCCAAGCGCCTGGCCTCGTGGATGAGCCTGGAGAACGCGCTCGAGTCGGGCGATTTCGTCACCGGCACCGTCAGCGGCAAGGTCAAGGGCGGCCTCACCGTGCTCGTCAACGGCATCCGCGCCTTCCTGCCCGGCAGCCTGCTCGACACGCGCCCGGTCAAGGACATGACGCCCTTCGAGGGCAAGACGCTCGAGTTCAAGGTCATCAAGCTCGACCGCAAGCGCAACAACGTCGTGCTGTCGCGCCGCGCCGTGGTCGAGGCCTCGATGGGCGAGGAACGCGCCAAGCTGCTCGAGACGCTGTCCGAAGGCGCCATCGTGCACGGCGTGGTCAAGAACATCACCGAGTACGGTGCGTTCGTCGACCTCGGCGGCATCGACGGCCTGCTGCACATCACCGACATGGCCTGGCGCCGCGTGCGCC